>JAFQJK010000025.1 GCA_017415005.1 Rikenellaceae bacterium | reverse complement strand
GGCTGCCGCCGCAGCGAACTGCTGTCCGGTGCTGCCTGATGCGGAGGCTGGTAAGGCCTACCGGATGGTCGGGGCCTGACACGGCCCCGGGATATTTCCGCCCCGGGAGCATGGGTGAGCCGGAGGCCGGCGTCCCGGTGGACCGGGGCGGTCTTGTTCCGTATGGTGTCGCTGAGGACTCGTGGTCGTGTTTGGCGGCGTGTCGTTTTGTGCGTTCTCCCGAACCCGGGCTGCGACAGGAAAAAGGACGGGCATCGCCGGGGACAGGCGGGTGTCGGGCCGGGCCTGTTGCAGAGCCGGCAGAAGGCGCCGGTCCCTCTCAGCCGCCGTTATAGGGCATCTCACGGGGTCGGCCGTCGCCCCGTTCGAAAGCAAAACACAGGACGGATATGGGCAGTGCAGGCGTCCGGTGGAACTGTCTGTTCGGGGGATTCAGGCTCAGGTCCGAGCCGCACCGTGGCTTGCGTGCCGCGTGGAGGACCGTGCGGCTTGTACGGGCCGTTATTGTCGGCCATGTCATGTTTATCGGGGGGATCGGCAGACCCGGCCCGCGCGGTAGCCCCGCACCGCGAAACAGAGGATGAACAGGTAGCAGGGTACGCAGATCAGGTAGGGGAGCTGGCGGTTGCCGCCGAGCGCGTCGGCCAGCGCTCCGTATGCGAGCGGGAGCACGGCGCCCCCGGTGATCCCCATGATGAGCAGGGCCGAGGCGGTCGGGGTGTGCCGGCCCAGGCCCTCGAGGGCGAGCGGCCAGATGCTCGGCCACATCAGCGCATGGGCGAAACTGAGCAGCACGATGAGCGCGATGGAGCCCTTGCCCGGGACGAGCACGGCGGCAATGACCAGCGCGAGATCGGTCGCGGCGCAGACGATCAGGGCTTTGCGCTGCGATATGAGGCGCGGAACGGTGAGGATGCCGACCAGATAGCCGGTCACCAGCGCGATCAGGCTGAAGGTCCCGAGCCGGGCCGAGAGGCCGGTGGCGAGGCCCTGGTACTCGCCGTAGAGCGGCAGCGTGTCGATGGCGATCACCTCGACGCCGACGTAGCAGAAAAGGCTGGCGATGCCGAGCCACAGGTAGGGGTAGGAGAAGATCGAGCGACGCCCGTCGGTGCCGTGTTCGCCGTTGCTCCCGGGATCGACGGCCGGCAGGCGGATGGCCTGTACCGTCAGGCCCAGGAGCGCGAGGATGAGGGTGATGGCGATGTACGGGCCGATGATCTTGTGTGCGAGGGCGGCCGTGGCGGCTTCGCGGTGGGCGGGGTCGGAGGCGGCCAGCTCGGCGGCGGTCGTATTGATGTCGGAGAAGAGCAGGTAGCTCAGCAGGAAGATGCCGATCATGCCGGCGGCCTTGTTGCAGATACCCATGATGCTGATGCGCCGGGCTGCGCTCTCGATCGGGCCCAGGATCGTGACATAGGGGTTCGCCGCCGTTTGGAGCAGCGCGAGGCCCGAACCCTGGGTGAAAAGCCCCACGAGGAACAACAGGTAGCTGCGGTGGAGTGCGGCGGGGATAAAGAGCAGCGACCCGGCAGCCATGACCCAGAGACCGATCGACATGCCCCGCGCGAAACCCGTGCGGCAGAGCACCCACGACGACGGGAGCGCCATGACGAAGTAGGAGATATAGAACGCGAAGGTCACCAGGTAGGCCTGGAAGTCGTTGAGGCCGCAGACCTGCTGCAGGAAAGGGATCAGCACGCTGTTGATCCAGGTGATGAAGCCGAAGATGAAGAACAGGGCGCCGATGACATAGAGGCTGAACAGGTAGCGGTGGACTTTCATAGACTGCGTGGCGGTGTTGGTACTGCGTGACCCGGGGCCGGGGAGGGGCTTGCCGGGGAGGGTACAGGGGTGGAGCATGCGAAATGTCCCGACGGGCAGGGATTCCGGTCAGTAAAGTTAAGTTTTTTTTGCCGAGTTGGTGCAGCCTGAGCCTGTTTTTGCTGCCGGTGCGTCCGGAGGGTGCGGCTATGGATGAAAATGGCCCGGTGCGCTGCGGGGATATGGGGGCGTACCATCGGGCTGCCTTAGCGGAGGTCCTTTGACCGTGGCCGATGCAGAGCCCGAAGGGCGGTCGCTCCCGGGGCGGTTAAGAGCGGACAGCCTGCGCGCGACGGAAAAGCTTCGCTGCGGGCTATCCCTGAATCGGTTTGATGGGTGGAATGACGGTCCGATATTTTGTCGTTTAGAGGGAGCGTTCGGACGATGCGCCTGCTGTTGCCGGGTATGGCAGCCATCCCTTGGGAGGGGGCTCGGGCCCGAACGAATATCTTAGTAAAAAATCAGACTATGGCAACCATCAAAGTAAAATTACGGAATTCCAGCCTGCCAGGTAAGGCAGGAACGATCTGTTATCAGATCACTCATCAGCGGAAAACACGCCAGATCGCTACGCGTATCAGGATCGCTCCGGGCGATTGGCTTGCGACGGAACAACGTATCGCCCCCGAAGCCTTTGCAACGCCCGGAGGGCGCCTACTGCAACGTCGCATCGAGAGCGACGTGGCGCGGCTGTGTGGTATCGTCAAGGCGCTGGACGTACGGGGTGAGAGCTACCGTCCGGAGGATGTCGTCGTACATTTCCGGTCGCCGGAACAATGTGTGACCATCGGCAGTGTAATGCAACAGGAGATCGCTGGGCTGATCCGAAACCACCGATTGGGCACTGCCCGGAACTATCGGCGGACGCTGAACAGTTTTATGACTTTTTTACAGCATGACGACATTCCTGTCTCGGACATCACCGAGTCGCTAATTGACGACTACAACAGTTTCCTGCTGGCACGGGGGATTGTGCGCAACTCGATCTCATTTTATATGCGTATTCTCAGGGCCGCATATAACAAGGCGGTCCGTAAGTACCGTATCGAGCAGACCTATCCGTTCCAACGCGTTTATACAGGAATCGACCGCACCCGCAAGCGTGCGATCGACGAGCGCTTCATCGCCCGGCTATGGCAGCTCGACCTGACCGATGCACCGTCGCTCTTGCTGGCTCGGGACCTTTTTATCTTTAGCTATTGCGCGCGCGGAATGGCCTTTGTCGATATGGCCTACCTGCAAACGAAGGACATCCGGTCGGGCGAGATTGTCTATATGCGTCGCAAGACCGGCCAGCAACTTTGCGTAAGGATCGAGCCGTGCATGTGGGAGATCATCGGCCGTCATGCGGAAGCGTCCCATGCCTCGTATCTTTTCCCGATCCTGTCGGCGGCTGAGCCCGATAAGGCGTTTGCGCAATATGAAATGGCGTTGAACCGCTATAACCAGCAATTGAAGCGACTGGGAAAACGGCTGCAACTGCAACAGCCGCTGTCTTCCTATACGGCCCGGCACAGTTGGGCCACAGCGGCGCGAAAGCATAAGGTGCCCCTTCCGGTGATCAGCGCCGGGATGGGGCATACGTCCGAGCGCACGACCCAGATCTACCTGGCACTACTGGAAAACTCAGTGATCGATACGGCCAACGGGAAGATCACGGCCGCTTTGAACAAGCGTGTTTCCGGGGGCCCTTGCACGCCTGAGGAGGGAGGCGCACGCACTTAGGGTTCTCCCTGTACATCTTCCGGCGAGGGACTGTACGGGCATTGCCGTTTTGCGTTGTTGTGCAGAGTGACGGCGGGGCGTGCGGGTCGTAAATAAGACCGGGCGCCCCTCGGTGAGAGGGCCGCCCGGCCGGTGATGTCCGTAGGGCGTGCTACTTACAGCTGCATGAGCCGAAGATGTTTACGCCCAGTTTGTTGGTGATGTACTGGATCGCTTTCTGGGACTTGACCGAGTTGCCGGCGTCGTCGAGGGGCGGCGCGAAAGCCGCGATGCCGAACTTGCCGGGCATCGTGCCCATGATGCCGCCGCCGACACCCGTCTTGGCCGGGATGCCCGAGGTGTAGAGCCAGTCGCCCGTGTGCTCGTAGAAGCCGACGGTGGCGATCAGCGAGGTGATCTTGGGGGCCAGCGACGGGTCGAAGACCTGTGTCCTGGTCACCGGGTTGAGCCCCCCGCCGGCGATCGTCGCGCCGCAGATGGCCAGCTGGCGGGCCGTGACGCCCATCGAACACTGGCGTGTGTAGAGGTCGAGCGACATATCGGGATCGTCGTAGATACGGCCGTAATTCTTGAGCAGCCACGCGATCGACTTGTTGTTGAAGTTGGTCGCCGTCTCGGACTTGTAGAGCTCGTCGAGCAGCTTGAGCGGGCTGCCGCACAGGGCGGTCAGCATGTCGGTGATCGCCGTCCACTTCTTGTCGGCGTCGCCTACGGGCTTGACCATACTGCAGGCCGAGATGGCCCCGGCGTTGACCAGCGGGGTCGACGGATGATCCTTTTCGAGCAGGATGGCCATGATCGAGTTGAACGGGAGGCCCGTGGCGTCGGCGCCGATCTTGCTGAGCACCTCGTCGGCCCCGTATTGCTGGAGCACGAGGATGGCGGTCAGCACTTTCGAGACCGATTCGATGCCGAACACATATTCCGTGTCGCCCGTCTCGATCACCTCGCCCGAGGGAAGGCAGACCGCGATGCCGAACAGGTCGGAGGGAATGTTGGCCAGGAACGGAATGTAGTTGGCATTGGCGCCGCCTTTGTCGTTCTTGACGGCTTCGTAGGCTTCGCCTATCACCTCCCGGATCAGGGAGGCTGTTATCGGTTGTGACATAATCGTTTATTTTTCAGGTGTCGGAGTTGCGTTGTCGCCCGGTTTGACATCCGGAGCGGGAGAGACTGCCGGGGCTGCGGGAGCCTGCGGCGCGGCCTGTGCGGCCGGGGTGGCGGCTGCCGACGGGGTGGCCCCTGCGGCGGCTACGGCCGGTTTTTCCCAGCTGAAGGGCTGGAAGGCGTCGTTCGGGTCGTTGCTCTTCCACGACGGCTTGCGGCTGGCGTAGATGATGAACGGGACGGCCACGACGACGATACAGCCGATGATGAGCACCGAGAACCATACGGTCGTGCTACCGGTGGCGATCTGTCCGGGAGGTACGAAGCTCAGGATGAAGGCGAGCAGCGACCCGCAGAAGCCCAGGCCGGCCACGATCCACATCAGCGTGTTTTTCTTGCCGATGCGGAACGGACGTTCCTCCTTGGGCATGCGGTAGCGCAGGATGATGGCCGAGGCGAACATCAGCAGGTACATGATCAGGTAGAGCAGCACGGTGAGCTGCGAGAGCATCTGGTAGAACGACTGCACGGAGGGCATCACGACGAAAAGCAGGGCGAGGATCGTGACGACACCGCCCTGGATGAGCAGGATGTTACGCTGAACGCCGTTCTTGTTGGTCTTCTGCATGAACGGGGGCAGGTAGCCCGCGCGGCCCACGGCGAAGATACCCTTGGACGGACCGGCCACCCAGGTCAGTACGCCGGCCAGCACGCCGAACATCAGCGCGATGGCGATGATCGGGGACAGGAACGAGGCGTGCAGGAACTGGAAGTAGCGGTCGAAGCCCACCAGAAGGCTCTGCGTCAGGTTGATCTGTCCCTTGGGGATGATGAAGCCCAGCGCGAAGGTGCCCAGCACGAAGATCGCCACGGTGATGCCGGCGCCGATGAAGATCGCCTTGGGGTAGTTCTTGCCCGGGTCCTTCATATCGACGACGTGGATACCCATCATCTCCATACCGGCGTAAAAGAGGAAGATGCTCGACGCGAGCACGAGGTTGTCGAACTTCGTGAGGTCGGGGAAGAAGCTCTGGTGCATGTCCATCTGGATATGGCCGCCCATCGAGACGTAGACGATGGCCAGTACGATCAGCAGGCCGGCCGGGATGATCGTCCCGACCATGGCGCCGATCTTCGACACCTTGCCGACCCACTGCAACCCCTTGAGGGCGATGAAGGTGGCCAGCCAGTAGATGATGAGCACGACGGCCAGCGTGTAGACCTTGTTGGAGGCGAGCACCATGTCGTGCGAGTAGTCCATGCCGATGAAGGCGATCGAGACGGCGCCGAAGGTAAGGACCGTCGGGTACCAGATCGTACTCTCGACCCACTGGAGCCAGATGGCCAGGAAGCCCGTGCGGGCGCCCATTGCCTCGCCGACCCATCGGAACACGCCGCCCTGCTTGTCCTTGAACATGGCGGCCAGCTCGGCCGCCACCAGCGCGGTGGGGATCAGGAAGACGATCGCCGCGAACAAATAATAGAACGCCGAGCTGAGTCCGTACTCAGCCTCGGCAGGCAGCCCGCGAAGGCTCACCACGGCCGCGACGTTCATGATCGCCAGGGTCATCACCCCCAGCTTGAAACCTGCGTTCTTTTTTGTTTCCATGTGTTATGATTTAGTAGGTTCTGTTATATGTTATTCGTTGATTGGTCGGGTGTTTCTGCCTCCGTTGGCGTAAAGGGCGATGCGGGAGGGTATTGCTGGTTTCCTGCGGGTCAGGGAATGCTCCGGGACAGGGAGCCGGGTGGTTTGGGAAGGGACGGCCTGTGGGCCTGTCGTGCCGCCGGCAGTATCGTCCGGGGCCGGAAGCGTTCCTGCAAATAGTGTGCAATTGTAGGGTTCCGGGATGTCGCCTGTCAGTAACAGGCTTGGAATCAGTCGGAAAGGGTTCGATGTGCGGAACGGTCGGCCTTCCCGGGCAACCGGTTGACGGCGAGTGGGTTGTAGTCCGGGGGCATATCTGCACGAATCATGCCGGGCCGAGAGCGCGGGGAGGGTTTCGGAGAGTCGCGGCGAATTTTAACAGAAGGTTAAATTTGGCGGACAAAGGATTGCGTACATCGGAAAAAGCGCTACTTTTGAGCGCCCGGGAGGTAGGTCCGGCCGGGTCGTGTTAAACTAACCTTATGTTATGAGAAAGCAGTTTCCGGTCCTCCTGGGGCTGGCGATCGCGCTGGGGGCGCCCGTTGCGGCCGCCGCTGCGGAGCCCGCGGGCGGGGATGCCCGGGCAGAGCGCAAAGTGAATTACGTGCCCCAGATCGAGGGGGCGGTCAAGGCCAAGTTCGAGCTGAGCACCTACGACGGTAAGTTCCGGTTCAACGTGCGCAACTCGCGTTTCGGCGTGAAGGGCCTGGTCAGTCCGCATATGAGCTATAAGATGCAGGTCGATTTCAGCAACGAGGGCAAGCTGTCGGTGCTCGACGCCTATGTCGCCTATGCGCAGGGGCATTTCGAATTTGTGCTGGGGCAGCAGCAGTACCGTTTCAGCGCCGACCTCGACCGTGGGCCGAGCACCAACTATTTCGCCAACCGGTCGTTCCTGGCCAAGTACCTGACCAGCTACTATTCGATCGACGGGGACGGCCGCGCGACCGTCAAGACGATCGGGTCGCGCGATATCGGTGCGCGGCTGACCTATAAAAGCCGTACGGAGGTGCCTTTCCGCGTGCTGGTCGGCGCGTTCAACGGTTCGGGGATCAACAACCCCGAGTGGCAGGACGGTGTCAACGTGATGACCCGCCTCGAGGTGGGCGGCGAGAAGGAGGGGCTGTGCGGCGCCATCAGCTACTACAACGGGCAGTCGCCCTCGGTGCAGCGGCCCTCGGGAGCCGACGGGGTGGAGTCGTACCACCAGAAGATGCAGCTGATCGGCGGGGGATTGCGCTATCTCGACGACCATGTGTACGCCGAGGCCGAATATGCCCAGCGCCGGCTGAAGGGGGCGGCGCGCACGACCGAGGTGATGCATGCGGCTTATGTGCAGGGGTTTTACAAGTTCGTGATGCCCCCGAGCTGGGCCGTCGTGCGTTACCTGGCGCCGATCGGACGTTGGGACATGGGCAGCAACGTGGACTATCTCAATACGGCGGACAACGGACACGAGTGGTTCTCGGCCAACCGGATGACGCTGGGGCTCAATATCGGGTTCGTCGAGACGCTGCTGCGTTCCGAGCTGCGCGTCAACTACGAGAAGTATTTTCTGAAGCGTAAGCCGGGCGACTTTGCGCGAAACCCGCTGCTGCAGGATAAGTTCACCATCGAGATCGTCGCATCGTTCTGACGCCTGCGGGCCTTGGGGAGCAGCCGGACCGTCCGTCCGGCTGCTCCGCTTTTGGGACCCGGCGAGATCGTCGGGGCATTGCACGGGGCGGTGATGTTTCGTATCTTGCAGGCATGGCCGGGGCGGGTGTCCCGTGTCGCAATTCGGGACAAGGTATGGCAAAGCGTTTGAAACAACCGGGGGGCGGGGGCGGCGAGCCCCGGATATTGCATGAGGGGTTCTCGCTGGTCGAGGCGATGTGCGCGGGCGAGGATGTCCACAACTGCCTGTTCGAGAACGAGCGGATCGACGGGGCACGGCTGCCGGCCGTGACGTTCGACGAGTGTGTGTTCCGCGGTTGCGCGATCACGCGGTGCAAGGCGCCGGGGCTGCGCTTCTACCGCTCGGTGCTGGAGGGGTGCGACCTGTCGAACAGCGACCTGAGCGGGGCGGTGCTCGACGGCGTGCGCGTGGCGGGGTGCAAGGCGGTGGGGCTCAACCTCTCCGAGTCGCGGCTGACCCGCGTTGCGTTCGATGAGTTGCAGGGGCGCTACCTGAATCTGACCGGATCGGCGATCGGCCGGACCGTGTTCCGCAAGGCCGATCTTACGGAAGGGGCGCTGGGCGATTGCCGGCTGAGGGAGACGGTCTTCGAGGGGTGCCGGCTGGTCGGGGCCGACCTGGCGCATACGATGCTCCGGGGGATCGACCTGCGAGGCTCGGAGATCGACGGGCTCGTGGTGACGGGTCCCGAGCTGGCCGGGCTGGTGGTGAACCGGCTGCAGGCGCTGACTCTGGTCAGGTACCTGGGGATCGACGTGCAGGATTGAATGGGCCGTCCGGCGGCAGGGGTTGCGTCCCGTATCGGGATGATGTGCAGCCGGTTGGGCGGGCGCAGTGCAGGCGGTGCCCGGCTGGCGGTGCCGGGCCTGGCGGAGAATCTCTGTTATTTTGTGACGAAAGTGTTTGCACAAATCAAAATAATTACTACTTTTGCCCCAGCTTTTTGAAAGTCATGGCGAGTTAGCTCAGCTGGTTAGAGCGTCGGATTCATAAGAACAAGAGAAAACCAGCGATTTTTGGAATAATGGCGAGATAGCTCAGCTGGTCAGAGCGACGGATTCATAATCCGTAGGTCGGGGGTTCAAGTCCCCCTCTCGCTACAAATCAGGGAGTTACGATTAAGATCGTAACTCTTTTTTTGTTGGTCGAGATACCCGCTGTTTTTCTCTCGTCTGCCGGTTTTCATACCAATTTACGCGCAAACAGGCCAAAAAATGGCGCACGTTTCATTAGATTTCGAAAGAACCTTTTTTTGCCCGATGAACCAAAGTTAATATTATAGTTATAGTTATCAATGTACGATATTTAAATCAGATGCCCTAACATTTAACCCTGAAATCTGCACTTGCAAACCAAAATTCTTTGTATTTGAGAACCATCGCTGTATTGTCTTTGAGAATCGCGGCGTATACATGGAGTTACCTTAGCAGTCAGTATAAATTTAGCAGTATTAAATGTATCTGAATAATTAACCGGGCATTCATCGAATGTATATGTTTTCCTCAACCTTAGTTACTGTTCTTCGTTCATTTTTTATTAAAGGGTATTGAAATATACATACCTCCATCCGATGAATTCTTCTTCGCTCTATGTAGGATTCATAAGTTTGAAATTTCTTTATGCCGATTTACACTTCATTGTGGCTGCTTGATTAAAGACAAGGTTAGTTACTATAATCTATACCTTCTAGTATTTTATTAAATCCATAACTTCTGGATGTTTTTCTCAATGCAAAATCAAAAGTATCCATGATTTTTTCCTGAATATCTGGAGCATCTTTCAAATATTTATATATAAAAAACAACAGCTCCATGCAATCGTTATCTATGATTCTATTTTCGGGATATTTTTCTTTTCTCATTAATATATCTAAATACTCAAAACACTCCTTAGGATAACCCACTGCACATTTTTCCAAGTAATCAACAATTCCTTTTATATTGGCTATATGTTCGTTATGAAGAAGCAATTCTAAAGTATGTTTGATGAGCGGGAAGTCCTCACATGTTAGTTTTGAGAATTTATAAGCGAATGATTTTATTACTGTTTCATTTTTAGATTCGGCAAGTTGATTGATTACATTTAATGAATGTTCGCGGCAGAGCGGATGTGAAAAATTCGTGAAGGCAGCCTGTAATGCACCTTTCATAAACTCGATGTCCTGTTCCAAATTAATTTTAGAATAAAGTACATCTTTGCATTCTTTATTATCGTAGCAACAACCTAAAAAGTATAATATCCCCAATCCTTGCTGTGCTCGTGTAACACTCTCTACACTTTTTAGGTATGGCATAACTACAGTTGGCTTACATGATAAGTATGCATTGATTATATTTCCTGCGGTATATATAAACTCCGAAACTCCGCTTTGAAGACATAATGGAAGTAATTTTTCAAATTGATTTTCATCATATACTTCTATATGGTATAAGCGATAAAGAACTGTCAACTTTAACTCAACACTTAATGATCCTACTAGCTGTTCGATAAAGATCTTATATGTTTGCTCTCTTCGATCCTCAAATACCGCATTTTCAATGAGTGCCTCTATTGCTCGTCCTTGACTAAGATTAATGCCTTTATTTAGTAGCTCAGATATCCTTCCATCTGACTCTGATGATTTATTCTCTGTATCGGGGTCATATGAAGACTCAAATCCTTCCTTAATTATGGAAATAAGTATTTCAGATATTTCATCAGAATACGATGATCTGCATTTAATGAATAGTCGAGCTGTATCTATGATATCATACAAAGTCATATCATCGGGATTATTATCATATATCCATTTGAACAGGGGGTATAAATCATCCACATGATATTGCGCGTCTAATAATCCTTGTATGCCGGCCATTTTGTAATATGCTTTTATTCTTTCATCTTTAGATATTTTAACGATAAAAGGATAAAATCTCTCCGGCTCATTTTTTACGCATTCTCTGAATTTGCATTGATGTACACGTTCATCAAAATGAAGGTCATATCTGCAGTTGCCTGTTAATTTTATAAATGATGTTTCCCAATTATGTAGCGAAAACTTCCTGTAGACCTCATCAGGAACTAACCCGCCACAGATATACGCCATCGATATATGACTTGATGATTTTTCATTCCTGTATTTCCATGGGAATCTCCTGTCGAGTTCACTTTTCTTACGCTTTAAAGTCGAGGTAAGTGACTCCTCTGGCAAAGAGTAGATAAATGCTCTTTGCCGTATTCCCAAATGAGGATATAATTGCCGCCCCCGGCGTCTTTCAGGGATTGCTATCATTTCATCCTCACAGCTGAACGACAGGGCATATTCTTTGATCCGGCTTTGTTGCTCTATATCG
>JAFQJK010000024.1 GCA_017415005.1 Rikenellaceae bacterium | reverse complement strand
TGGCTTCTCGCTGGACTGTTTGCCGATTTGTCTGTCTTGGGATGGATGATCGGTCGTATTTTTTTTTGTGTGATGCGACAAAAAATCTTGTATTTTGGTGTGTCGCCGTGCAACGAATGCCATATGCGTTGCATCTGTAATATAGATTATTAGTGCTGTCAATCCACCCGGCGATGTCGCGATCCCTTTGTCTTGTCGTTATTCTGCTATGCTGTACGTCCTGCGTTACGCTGTGGTCGCGCAGGCAGTCGCGTGTGATCCTGAAGACCCGGCCCGGACCGGAGGCGCTGGTGATCTGCCGGGGAGATACGGCGCTTACGAGCAATAACGAGCTTGAGCTGCATCTTCCCAAATCGTCCTGCCGGGATACGCTCTGCCTGACCATTATCCAGGATTCGGTCAGGCGGTCGCTGACCGTGAGGAACCAGATCAACGAGGCCTACTATTTCAATATGATCGGATATATCGGATACGGGCTGGATTGGCTGACTGCCCGTAACCGGATGTATGCGTATCCGGCTGTTATCGAGGAGTATGGGAGTACGGGCAGCACGCTGCGTGCGGTGAGAAAGAAGTGCCGGAGCGAGAAGCGGCGGTTGCAGTGGGCGATCGCCGATCAGAAAGGAACGTACTGGATCGAACTGGTGGTGCCGATCGTTACGGGGTGCCGGATCGCGCCCGATCCGATGCGGCCGCGGGCGTTGGGCCAGTCTGGCCCGCTGGGGATCGGCGCGTCGTTCCAGTGGTGTTACCGCGACCGGCGATTTATCGCCCTTACCGCCGTTTTCAATCCCTGGGGTTCTGAAGGGCCGTATGAGTCGGGGCGCATACCGGTTCTGAACGAGCCGTCGGGTGACAGGCATGAGGGTTATGACCGGCCGATCCGGCAGAACGTGGGGTTGCCCCCGACGCTGATGTACCGGTCGTGGAACGGGAGCCAGGGCTACGTCGCTCTGACGCATAACCATGTGCTGGGGCGCTTTGTCCTCGGGTACGGGGCGAGCTATACGCACAATGATGTCCGGACGGAATGGACGGTCGTGGACGGGGTGCTTCCCGTGATCCGGCCCGGGGAGGAGCGCTATCGATATGGTGTCCTGGGCCTATCGCTCAGCGCAGGTTTTCGGCTGGCGCCGAAATGCGTGGCCAGGGTGACTTACCGTCCCGGGTTCTATCGTTTTGCTCGGTTTGAGCCTTGGAAGGTCGAGCAAGCTGTCGGATGCGAGCTGGGCATACGCTTCGGGCTCAATACGAAACGCCGCATGGCTGCCATGCGTTCCCGTGACGGATATGGCCTGCCTCTTTGGATGAAAAAGGATCGGTAGGTGCGGGTTGGGGCGTGTCCGGCCAGATGAGGCCGTTCCGGGCTCCAGAAGTCCGGAACGGTTGGAGGGGCCGAAACGAAGGGGCGCTGTCGGAGTGCAGGATAGATCAACGGGAGAGCAGGAAAAGCTGCTCTCCCGTTGATCGTGCGGGGCGTGCGTTTACTTGCCGAACCGGCGACGGTATGCATCGAGGAGTTGCCGCATGGCCTGCTCGAGCACGGCGCGCGAGGTTCCCAGGTTGAGGCGCATGAACCCTATGCCTTCCTGTCCGAAGCGCTGGCCGTCGTTGAGTCCGAGGCCGGCCTCGTCGATCAACCATTGGTAGAGTTCGTCGTGCGGCATGCCCCAGGCGTTGAAGTCGAGCCACATGAGGTAGGTCCCCTCGGGCTTGTGGCATTTGACCGAAGGGAGGTTTTCGGCCAGGAAGCCGCACACATACTCGATATTGCCCCCGATATAGTCGTTGAACTCGTCGAGCCATTGGTCGCCGTGGTTGTAGGCGGCGATCAGGGCGGTCGTGCCGAAGGCGTTACCCTGGTCGGCGTGCATCTTGTCGAGCTCGATACGCAGGCGGCGGCGCATCGTGTCGTCGGGCGTGATGATGACCGAGGTTGAGAGACCTGCGATGTTGAACGTTTTGCTCGGTGCGATCAGCGTTACGGTGTGCGCCGCGATCTCGGGCGAGAGCGAGGCGATCGGGATGTGGCGGTATGGTTTTTGGATGAGGTCGGCGTGGATGTCGTCGGAGATGATCGTCACGCCGTGCCGCACGCAGAGCTCGCCCACGCGCATCAGCTCGTCGCGGTCGAAGACGCGGCCCGTGGGGTTCTGCGGATTGCAAAGGAGCAGGGCGTGGGCGCCGTTGAGCTTATGGTCGAGGTCGTCGAAGTCGATCGTGTAGCGGTCGCCGTCGTGGCGCAGCGGGTTGTTGACCACCTCGCGGCCGTTGAGGCGTGTGACGCGGGCGAACGGGGGATAGACGGGCGGTTGGATGACCACCCTGTCGCCGGGATCGGTGAAGGCCCGCAGCGCGAAGACGAGGCCGGCCACGACGCCGGGCGAGAAATCGAGCCACGCCGGATCGATCGGCCAGCCGTGGCGGCGGCCGACCCAGCCGGCGATGGCGTCATGGTAGGCTTTGTCCCGGAAGGCATAGCCGTAAACGGGATGCGCGGTCCGGCGGACCAGCGCCTCGGTGATGAAGGGGGCGACGGCGAAATCGGTGTCGGCCACCCAGAGGGGGATGACATCGGCACGGCCGAAAATGGCCTCGCGACTGTCGTATTTTTCGCAATTGGTGCCCTCGCGGTCGACGATTTGATCGAAGTTATACATGAAATTCGGGTTATAACGTTAAATTTGCACGGCCGTATGTACAGACCCCGCCCGTGGCGCCGCGGGAAAAGGACCACGCCGGACTGGCAGAACGGGCTAAGGACGGACCGAACGGTTAAATAATCAATGGGTTTCCCTGATCGAAGCACAAATTTATACAATTTTACGTTACCTTTGAAGGCTTTTTAACAAATTATTTCCAATGAGAGATTTTGATCCCAAACACAAGCAGGGCGGCGATGCTCACCGGAGTGAGCATGGCGACAGCCCGAGGGGCCGTTTCAACCGCGAGGGTGCGGACGGCCGCAGCGCCGATCGCGACCGCGACCGGACGTCATCGCCCTTTGCCCGCGACAAGCGGGCCCGCACCTCGAAGGTGAAAGGTTTCGAGAAGGTGTCGCGCGAGCCGCGCACCGATCGGGGCGACCGTCCGCAGGAGGGCGAGCGCCGCTCGTACAATCCCAACTTCACGCGCGACAACCGCCGGACCGACGGTCAGCGTCCGTCGTATGGCGATCGGAAGCCCTACCGTCGCGACGAGCGCGAGGGAGGTGCCCGTCCTGCCTATACTAAAAAAGAAGGATATGGCCGCGACGGTGTGCAGCGTGGGGATCGACCGTATAAGCCGCAGGCTGAAGGCCGTCCGGGCTATGGCAGTAAGCCGGGGTCCCGTCGTGACGACCATGGCCATCGTCCGGACCGTCCATCCGGTAATAAGCCCGGGGGCAAGGGGGGCTGGAAGCCGCGCCAGGACAATCGTCCGAAAAGCTATCCGAAGTTCGACCCCGAGGCGATCAAGGGATCGATCCGGCTCAACCGTTTTATCGCCCAGTCGGGTATTTGCTCGCGTCGGGAGGCCGATGATTTCATTCAGGCGGGCGTCGTGACGGTCAACGGGCAGGTGGTGACCGAGCTTGGGACCAAGATCACGGCCGACGATGTGGTGCGCTTCAATGACAGCATCGTGCGGGGCGAGAAGAAGGTCTATATCGTGATGAACAAGCCTAAGGGCTTTGTGACGACGGTTGATGACCCGCATGCCGACAAGACGGTGATCGACCTTGTGAAGAACCAGTGCGAGGAGCGTGTCTATCCCGTGGGCCGCCTCGACAAGAACAGTCTGGGCGTGCTGCTGATCACCAACGACGGCGATCTGACCAAGCAGCTCACGCACCCGAGCTACCAGAAGAAGAAGATCTACCAGGTGACGCTCGATAAGGCGCTCACGCGCGAGGATATGCAGCGGCTGGCCGACGGCATTGAGCTGGAGGACGGTCCGATTTTCGCCGATGAGATCAGCTACGTGGGCGACAGTAAGAAGAACGTGGGGGTCGAGATCCACTCGGGCCGTAACCGTATCGTGCGCCGCATGTTCGACGCGCTCGGCTACAATGTGCAGAAGCTCGACCGGGTCTATTTTGCCGGTCTGACCAAGAAGGCGCTGCGCCGCGGAGCCTGGCGCTTCCTGACCCCGCGCGAGGTCGAGGTTCTCAAGAGCGGACGGTACGAATAGATCTGTACATGCTTTCCGTACAGGGGAGCAAAGGTGTTATCATAGTGACGGCAGGCCGGATTTACCGGCCTGCCGTCATTGTATATGGTCTCTTTCGTCCAGGCGAGAAGCATGCTGTACCCGGATGAGAATGTCGGGACCGGAATACCTTGACAGGCTCGGCCGTCAGGGGCCGGCCTACTGCATGGTGCGGCCGGTCACGGCGCACTGAGGGCCGGTCAGGTGTTCGGACCTGTGCCGGGACGGCTGACGAGCACCTTGTCGATGCGAGCGCCGTCCATATCGACGATCTCGAGGCGGAACGACTGCCAGTCGACCGTCTCGCCCGTGTGCGGGACGTGGCCCAGCTCGCGTAGGATCAGTCCGCTCAGTGTGTTGTAGTCGTACTCGGGATAGAGGGCCTCGAGGTCGAAGTAGGCGAGGAAGTCGTAGAACGAGCATTGGCCGTCGACCAACCAGCCGCCGTCCTCACGCGCGATGATCTCCTGCTCCTCGCCCAGGTCGGGCATCACGCCGACGAGCGCCTCGAGGACGTCCTTGAGCGTGATCATACCCTGGATGTCGCCGAACTCATCGCTGATCAGGCCGTATTTGACGCGTGAGCTTTTCATCTGCTCGAGGGCCGTGTAGACGCTCGTGCTCTCGTGGAAGAACTGGGGCTGGTGCAGCACGGCACGCAGGTCGAAGTCGGGGGCGTCGATACGGCCGAACAGATCCTTGAGATAGACCACGCCGACGATGCGGTCGATCGTTCCTTCGGCCACGGGATAGACGTCGAACAGGTTGTTGCTGATCAGGTCGCGGATCGCGCGGTTGTCGCTGGTCAGGTCGAGCCATACGATGTCGCTGCGGTGGGTCATGATCGAGCTGACGTTGCGGTCGCCCAGCGTGAAAACCCGTTCAACGATGTCCTGTTCGACCTCGTCGATCTCGCCGTCGTCGGTGCTCTCGCGGATCAGGCTTTTGATCTCCTCCTCGGTGACCTTGCTCTCCTGCTCGCTGATCTTGAGGAGCCGGAAGATAAGGCCCGTGCTTTTGGAAAGGAGCCAGACGAAGGGTGACGCGAAGACCGAAAGCCAGTGCATAGGCCGGGCTATGAGCTTGGCGGCGCGCTCGGCGGCGGTCATGCCGATCCGCTTGGGGACCAGCTCGCCGAATATGATGGTCAGGTAGGTGACGACGATCACGATCAGCGTCTTGGCCAGTCCGATCGCGTAAGCGGCCGGTACCCCCAGGCGGACCAACAGCACCCCCACGTCCTGGGCGAACACATCGCCCGAGTAAAGACCGGTCAGGATGCCGATGAGCGTGATGCCTATCTGGATGGTGGACAGGAATTTATCGGGCTTTTCGATCAGGCGTAGCGCGGTCTGTGCGGCGCGGTTGCCGTGGCGGGCATCGGTTTCGAGCTTCGATTTGCGGGCGGAGATGAGTGCGATCTCGGACATGGCGAAAACGCCGTTGAGCGCGATCAGCAACAGGATGATAATGATTTCCATAAATGCTTCAGAAGGGTACCCGACAAATATAATGCATAAAAAGTTGATTTTAGTAGGCGAAAAATTTTGCAGATAAATGAATATAGTCTATATTTGCACTCGCAAAACGGGAGGATATCCCCGATGCACGGGTCCTTAGCTCAGCTGGTAGAGCACGACACTCTTAATGTTGGGGTCCAGGGTTCGAGCCCCTGAGGGCCCACTCGTAGAAAGTCCCGCATGTAAAAACATGCGGGACTTTTTGTTGTGGGGTCCGGGATCGGTTCTGAGGTTTTTGCTGGTCCCGGGCCATAGGCTTGCAAGGGCATGGAGACTGTATGTGCAGGTTACCTTCCGGCCGGGGCACGGCTTGCAGATAGCCACAGGCT
>JAFQJK010000023.1 GCA_017415005.1 Rikenellaceae bacterium | reverse complement strand
TCTCGGCCGGCCCCGGCCCCCCCGCGGGGCGCTGGGCCGGTCGGCGCCGCCCGGCCCGACAAAATCGGGCTCTCCGCCGACTTTTGCATTGTATTTGATGAGGATAGGCGGAGCAGCGCCCTGCACAGGGCGCCGGACGATATCGGCATTATCAACCACGAAGATACAAAATAATTGGGTTATGGACAGGGAATCGCTATTGAAACAGCTGGAAAATGAAAGCAAGGTGTGGGACTTCGTCGTGATCGGCGGCGGAGCCACGGGCCTGGGCATTGCGGTCGACGCAGCTTCGCGCGGCTTCAGCGTGGCGCTGGTCGAGCAGTCGGACTTCTCGAAGTCGACATCGAGCAAGAGCACCAAGCTCGTACACGGCGGCGTGCGCTACCTGGCGCAGGGCGACGTGCGCCTGGTGCTCGAAGCGCTCCGAGAGCGCGGGATCATGCGCCGCAACGCTGCCCACCTGGTCAGGGACCAGCGCTTCATCATCCCCTGCTACCGCTGGTGGGAAGGGGCGTTCTACACGATCGGGCTCACCGTTTACGACCTGATGGCCGGCCGCCTGTCGTTCGGCCCCTCACGCTTCAAACGGCGCAATACGGTGCTCTCGGCCATCCCGACGCTGCGCTCCAAGGGACTGCGCGGCGGCGTGCTCTACCACGACGGACAGTTCGACGACTCGCGCATGGCCGTCAACCTGGCACAAACGGCCTCGGAGCGGGGCGCCGTCGTGCTCAACTACATGAAAGTGACCTCGCTCATCAAAGGAGAGGACCATAAAGTGCAGGGCGTGCGGGCCACCGACGCCGAGACCGGCCGCCACTACGACATCCGCGGCCACGTAGTGGTCAACGCGACCGGCGTGTTCGTCGACGAGATCCTCAAAATGGACGACCCCGCCGTGGCCCACCTCGTGCGGCCCAGCCAGGGCGTGCACGTGGTGCTCGACCGCTCGTTCCTCGGGGGCGACAGCGCGATCATGATCCCCAAGACCGACGACGGGCGGGTCCTCTTCGCCGTGCCGTGGCACAACGAGGTGGTGGTCGGGACGACCGACACGCTGCGCGACCATCCCGAGCTCGAACCCCGGGCGCTCGAAAGCGAGATCGGGTTTATCCTCGACACGGCCGGACGCTACCTCTCGAAGCCGCCAAGACGGAGCGACGTGCTGGCCGTGTTCGCCGGGTTGCGGCCGCTGGCCGCGCCCAAGGACGGCGAGGAGAGCACGAAGGAGATCTCGCGCAGCCACAAGATACTCGTGGCCGACTCGAACCTCATCACGATCACCGGCGGCAAGTGGACCACATACCGACGGATGGCCGAGGACACGATCGACCGGGCGATCCGGCTGGGACTCGCACAAAAACGCGCCTGCGTGACGCGAACACTGAAAATCCACGGATGCAAGGCAAATCCCGATTTTAATGACTATCTTTATGTCTACGGCACCGACCGCGCGGCCGTCGAGCGGCTGATCGACCGGGACCCGCTGATGGAAGAGAGGCTGCACCCCGACTACGACTTCCGAGTGGGGCAGGTCGTCTGGGCCGTGCGCAACGAGATGGCCCGCACGGTCGAGGACGTGCTTTCGCGCCGCGTGCGCCTCACCTTCCTCGACGCCCGCGCCGCCGTCGAGGCCGCGCCCCGCGTAGCGGCCGTGATGGCCCGCGAGCTGGGACGCGACGATGCCTGGGCCGAGGCCGAGGTCGAGGCCTTCGGCAAAGTGGCCGAACACTACATCCTGCGCTAAGCACGCAATGGCGGGGCCGGCAGGCCGCCTCCGCCGGAACAGGAGAAACAGGACCAAACGTTAAAACTATGGATATCAAGGATAAATACATCATGGCGCTCGACCAGGGGACCACCTCATCGCGGGCCATCATCTTCAACCACAACGCCGAGATCGTGGCCTCGGCCCAGAAACCGTTCGAGCAGATCTTCCCCCGGCCGGGCTGGGTCGAGCACGACGCCTCGGAGATCTGGTACACCCAGTCGTCGGTGGCTGCCGAGGCGGTGGCCCGGGCCAACCTCACGGGACTCGACATCGCCTGCATCGGGATCACCAACCAGCGCGAGACGACGATCGTCTGGGACCGCGAGACCTCGCTGCCCGTCTACAACGCCATCGTCTGGCAGGACCGCCGCACGGCCGACTACTGCGAGGAGCTCAAGGCCGCGGGCCATGCCGAGATGATCCGCGAGAAGACGGGCCTGATCATCGACGCCTACTTCTCGGCCACGAAGATCAAATGGATACTCGACCATATCGAGGGCGTGCGCGAGCGGGCCGAGAAGGGCAAGCTCTGCTTCGGAACGGTCGACAGCTGGCTGGTGTGGAAGTTCACGCGCGGGCGCACCCATGTGACCGACGTGACGAACGCCGCGCGTACGATGCTCTTCAATATCCACACGATGGAATGGGACGAGGAGCTGCTGCGGCTGTTCGACATCCCGCGTGCGCTGCTGCCCGAGGTGAAGCAGAGCAGCGAGGTGTACAGCGAGACGGCCACCACGCTCTTCTCGACCAAGATACCGATCTCGGGCATGGCCGGGGACCAGCAGGCCGCGCTGTTCGGCCAGCTGTGCGTCGAGCCGGGCATGACCAAGACCACGTACGGCACCGGATGCTTCGTGATGATGAACACGGGCGGCGAGCCCGTCACCTCGCGCAACAATATGCTCACGACCATCGGATGGAAGATCGGCGGACAGGTGACCTATGCCCTCGAAGGGAGCGTGTTCGTCGGCGGGGCCGTAATCCAGTGGCTGCGAGACGGGCTGAAGGTGATCGCCTCGGCACAGGAGACGGGCGAGCTGGCCGCATCGGTCGACGACAGCGGCGGAGTGGTGTTCGTCCCGGCGCTCACCGGCCTCGGGGCCCCCTACTGGGACCAGTACGCGCGGGGCGCGATCCTCGGCCTCACGCGCGGAACGACGGCGGCCCACATCACGCGGGCGGCGCTCGAGGGGATCGCCTTCGAGGTGCACGACGTGATCGAGGCGATGCTGCAGGATGTGAAGTACCCGGCCACCGAGATGCGCGTCGACGGCGGCGCCGTGGCCAACGACTTCCTGATGCAGTTCCAGGCCGACATCGACCGGCGCGGCGTGGTACGGCCCAAAATACTGGAAACGACGGCGCTCGGCGCGGCCTACCTGGCCGGCCTGGCCGTGGGCTACTGGAGGGACATCGACGAGATCAGGGGCCATGCCCAGACCGACCGCCGGTTCGAGCCGCAGCTCGACGCCGGACAGGTGCGCAAGCTGCTCGACCGCTGGCACAAGGCGGTCGACCGCGCCCGGGGATGGGCCGAGTAGACGCACAGGAAAGCCAGGCGGAACGGCAGACACCCCCTGCCCGGCAGATTATCCGGGCGGCCGGGGGCGCAGGCCGCGGACCGCGCCCCCGACAGGCAGCGCGCGGAAGGTACGAGCGCGGCCTTCGCGCCCGGCAGACCCGCGGTCCGGAGGTTCGGCGCACGTCCTGTCTCCGGAAGGGCGGCCGGGGTGCCCGTACAGCCGCGCGGAGTGACCGGGCAAAGTTGCCGGATGTATGACACGCCCCACCCTGCCGGCCCTATTGAGCGGCCCGGCAGGCAACATGATCGCCGTAACGGCGTTTACGGCCCGGCCCCGGCACGGGTTCCCGGGCGTCCGGCAGGCCGGAACGCGGCCCGGGACAAACGGCTATGATAAAACAAGGTAAAACGACTTAAACGAATCGATCGCGATGACTCCATTTGTTGCAGAGATGCTGGGTACGATGCTGATGATCCTGATAGGCGACGGCGTGGTGGCCAACGCCGTTCTCGCCCGGACCAAAGGCCACGCCGCAGGATGGATGGCCATCACCACGGGCTGGGCGCTGGCCGTGTTCGTGGGGGTCGTCGTCGCGGGCCCGTACAGCGGGGCGCACCTCAATCCGGCCGTCACGCTGGCCTTCGCGCTCACCGGCCAGTTCGCGTGGGCGAGCGTGCCGGCCTATGTCGCGGCGCAGATGGCCGGCGCAGCGCTGGGTGCGGTGCTCGTCTACCTGGCCTACCGCGACCACTTTGCCGCGACGGACGATCCGGCGGCCAAGCTCGGCGTTTTCTGCACGGGCCCTGCCATCCGCGACTACAAGTTCAACTTCCTGACCGAGCTGACCGGCACATTCGCGCTACTGTTCATCATCTTCTACATCACGGGCGGCGAGCTGCGGCTACCCGACCAGGCCACGACGCTGCCCATCGGCCTCGGGTCGGTCGGGGCGCTCCCGGTAGCCTTCACCGTCTGGGCGATCGGCCTCGCGCTGGGCGGCCCGACGGGCTATGCGATCAACCCGGCCCGCGACCTCGCGCCGCGTATCGTGCATACCCTGCTGCCGATCCCCGGCAAGGGCGGCAGCGACTGGAGCTACGCATGGGTCCCGGTCGTAGGTCCGCTCTGCGGCGCGGCACTGGCCGCACTGCTGTTCCTGATCCTGTGACGGCCCGGCCAACGACCCCGGCACCCACAGCCGGCTCCTGTCCGGCCGATCTCGCAGACCACCCGACAAAAACCGACATGATGGAACACATCCGAAAAAAGGCGGCTGCGCTTCTGGCGCGCTGCGACACGGCAGTCCTGGCCTCGGTCGACGAGGACGGCTGCCCCCGTCCGGTGCCGATGGTCGCGCTGCGCACCGAAGGCGTGTCGACCGTATGGTTTTCGACCGAAAAGGACTCGGTCAAGGTGCGCCAGTTCCGGGCCGATCCCCGCGCAGGGGTCTGCTTCTATGAGCGGGGCAATATGGTGACGCTCACCGGAACGGTCGAGATCAGGACGGACGCGGCCACGCGGAGCGAGCTCTGGCAGCCGTGGATGGCCGAGCACTTCGCGGGCGGGGTCGACGACCCCGCCTACTGCGTGCTGCGTTTCACGGCGCACCGGATGCGCTACTGGCTCGACGGTGATTTCGCCGAGGCGGGCGTACAGGCAGACCGGACATAGGCCACCGTCCCGCCACAACCTGCCAGAAGGACTGCAGGGCCCATCAGGCGTCCATAAGCGAAAAGCCCGCCGGAGCTCCGGCGGGCTTCGACATATCACCGGCCCACTTTAATCAGTAAGCCGTTTTATCCTCCTTCTCGCTCCAGAGCCGGAACGGTCCGGCGGCATCGGCCAGCTCAAGGCGGACGGCCGGAACGCGGCGGCGGTCGGGAGCGAGCGGGATCTCATCGTAGATCAGCGAGTCGTCGAACCCGGCGCGGGCCGCGTCGTCGCGCGTGGCGGCATAATATATGCGCTCGATCCCGGCCCAGTAGGCGGCACCGAGGCACATCGGGCACGGCTCGCACGAGGTGTAAAGCTCGCACCCGTCGAGGCGGAAAACGCCCAGCGAGCGGCAGGCGGCCCGGATCGCCTCGACCTCGCCGTGGGCCGTGGGGTCGCACGCGAGCGTCACGCGGTTGCAGCCCTCGGCAACGACCCGGCCGTCGCGGACCACGACCGAGCCGAACGGCCCGCCACCGGCAGCGACGCTCCCGGCCGCCAGCTCGAGCGCACGGCGCATAAAAATCTCTTTGTCTGTCATCTGGCAGGTTTTACATGGAACAACCGGAACTATATGCCGGGCAGGCAGGTACGTACGATACGGTCTGTACGCGGGGCGGGACGGAGAGCAGGGGCGCGGGACGGAAGCCCGGAGCGGATATGCGCCGCCCCCTGCACGGGTCACCGGGACCGGCGGAAGGCGGCACCGCTATCGCAACGTCGCCTTGCACGCCCGGCATGGTTATTTGTACGACTCCTCGAAGATCTGGAGGATCGCCGCATCGGTCAGCGGCGCGCGGTCCATGCTGAACAGACCGCCCATCGCATGGCGCGCCAGCGCCGCAAGGCGCGGGAAGTCGGCCGGCGTGATCCCGTACTCGGACATCCGGAGCTGGTCGACGCCGCAGGCCTTCTGCATCCGCTCGAGCGCCCGGACAAAGGCCATCGGCCGGTCGGCACCGGGCAGCGCGTCGACATCGATACCCAGGTTGCGGGCCATCTCGGTGACACGCTCGGGGATCAGCCGGGCGAAATGGCGGAAGTAGGCCAGCGAGATCATAATAAGACCCGCGCCGTGCGGCAGGTCGGGCGCAATGCCGCTCATCGCATGTTCGAGCGAGTGCTCGGACGTGCAGCTCGAGGTCGACTCGACGATACCGGCGAACGTATTGGCCATGGCCACCTGCGTCCGCGCTTCCAGATCATCGCCCCGGGCCACGGCCGTCGGCAGGTAGTCGTAGATCAGCCGCATGCTCCGCAGCGCGAACATATCGCTCACCGGATTGGCAATGTTGGCGATATAGCCCTCGGCGGCATGGAAGAACGCATCGAAACCCTGGTAGGCCGTCAGGCGCGGCGGAACGGTGAGCATCAGCTCGGGATCGACGATCGAGAGCGCCGGGAAGAGCAGGTCGCCGCCGTAGCCCACCTTCTCCTGATTGTCGTCGTGCGTGATGACGGTCCATGGGTCGGCCTCGGTACCGGTACCCGCCGTCGTCGTGATGGCGATCACCGGAAGCGCCCCGTTCATCACCGGGCGCCCCAGGCCGCTGCCACCCTGCACGTAGTCCCAGTAATCGCCCGGGTTGCGGGCCATCAGCGCAATGCTCTTGGCCGAGTCGATGGCGCTGCCGCCGCCGAGCCCGACCACAAAGTCGCAGCCGTGCTCGCGGCAGAGCGCCGCAGCCTCCATCACATGGCTCCTCACCGGATTGGGCAGCACCTTGTCGAA
Organism: Rikenellaceae bacterium; assembly: GCA_017415005.1. Taxonomy (GTDB): domain Bacteria; phylum Bacteroidota; class Bacteroidia; order Bacteroidales; family Rikenellaceae; genus RGIG1874. Next base: position 88,091 of record JAFQJK010000023.1, on the reverse strand, counting down.
CACGACCGACTCGACGCCCCCGTTCTGGGCGAGCAGGGCAATGACCCGGCCGAGATAGCCGTATTTCCTGACCGACTGGCCGCCGGTGGTCACAATGAGGGCCTTGCGGCCGGGCAGCGCCACGCGCGCCAGCTCGTCGAGCTTGCCGGCACCGAACAGGATACGGGTCGGCAGGTAAAAATCAAAGCAATCCATAGTTAAGCGTATTAGCGGTCGGCAGCGAGACAGACCGTCGCACCGGCACGCCCGATGGGATGGGCGTCGAGGTAACGGCTCGTCACGTCGTAGCCGATCTGGTAAATCTCCTTGTACTTGCGGAAGTCCGAGACCGCGAACTTCTCGAGCTCGGGGAAACTGACATAGTGATCGCACAGGGCCACCCGCGGGCGCTGGATCTGCTTCATCATCGCCCCGTAGTAGCGCTTGAGCATATGCGTCTTGTCGGTCACGTTGGGCACCTCGCCGATGTCCTGCACGTCGATGCCGATCACCCGGCGGCACTCCCCGCGCAGCGGCTCGACAGGCAGGTTGTTCATCACCCCTCCGTCGACATAGACCTTATGGCCGATCACCTCGGGTACGAAGACCAGCGGCACCGACATCGAGGCCAGCACATGGCCGATCAGGTTGCCCCCGTGTCCGACGATCTCCCAGTCGGGCTTGCAGATGTCGACCACGCTGACGCAAAAGCGTGTCTTGAGCAGGTCGAAGCTGTCGTGCGGGATCAGCTCGTAGAGCATCCGCTTGATCTTGTCGTGGCGCGAGATACCGCGCGAGCGTAAGCTCGAGGTCGTGGTCTTGACGATATGGAACAGGTCGTAGAGCTTATAATCTTCCGAAAGGTGGAAAATGTCGTCGGGCGCATAGCCCTCAGCGAACAGCACCCCGATAATGGCCCCCACGCTCGCCCCCGAAATGAACTCGGGCCGGACACCATGCTCGCACAACGCCTGAAGCGCGCCGATATGCGCAAAACCAAGCGCGCCGCCTCCGCTCAGGCACAATCCCGTCTCGTACTCGTATTCCCGTTGCTGCTCTGTCATTTCACATCTGTTATATATGGACGCGCCGCGCGTCAGTAAAGTTCGATATACTCGTAGCTGTTGCCACAGGCATCGAGGTAGCGGCGGAAATCCTCGCGGCCGATCACCAGCGACGCCGTATTGTCGTTGGGGTGAAAAGCCAGCCACGGGGCGTCCTGCAAATTCCTGTCCAAAAACAGGTGGACGTGGTTCTCCGCATCATTAATGAGCCCGAAAGGCGAGACCGACCCGGGCCGAAGCCCGAGGTAGCGCTCCATGCGCCGCTCCGAGGCGAACGAGAGCTTGCCCTGCCTGAGCCGCCGCTCAAGGTCATGGATCCTCAGGTCGTGGTCGCAGTCGAACACGACCAGGTAGTGACGGTCGCCCTTATGGTTCCGGAAAAAAAGATTCTTGCAATGCCGGGCGTGCGGAATCTGTTTCCAGTACTCCCGGGCGATCCCGATCGTCGGTGCTGCCGGATGGTCGTAGCACTCATAGGAGATACCGAGCCGGTCGAGATAGTCGAATACAACCTGTCTGCGTTCCATACGCCTATAAAATTACAAGATTTTTGGCAAATATCCAGCGCACGCCCTGAAATTTAACCGAACGGACACTCCGGGGCACGGGCACCACCACCCGGAACAGCCACGGCCGGGTCCCGGAAATGAAGCGTTGCGGCAAAACCCGGAAACCCCGGCAGGCAAGCAAGCGGCAGGGAAGAAGCCGACTACCATGCATAAAAAATGTGAAAAACCCAACTTTATGATAAAAAAAATTTGAAATCAATTTATAAATCAGTATATTTGTCATACATAGCAGGCGATTATACGCCTCCGGTACATCCGAATTACTGCCCCGCGGCCCCCTACCCCGCCGCCGGCGTCAATATATTACAGATTTTGCGTAGTGAAGGCTGCTACGAGCAGCAGGTGGGTTCTTTGCATATCCAACCGAGACCTCGGACGATCATATCCCTATCGCCGGGTCCGGATGCTTCGTGTCATTATTCTAAAAAACAGACTATCCATTCCCTAACCGTTTAACCTAAAACTTAAATCACCATGAAGCAGAATTACTCGCTCACAGAGCGAAAAAGGTGGCTTACCCCCCCCCCATTAAAACTATTCATCTTATTATCAGTATTTTGCATCGCAATTTGCCCTAAACTCCAGGCACAGGACAAGACCCGAACTATCAAAGGCCGCGTTATCGACGCGGTCACCAAAGAGCCCATCATCGGAGCCAATATCTGGCTCAAAGAAACCTCCGTGGGCCGTATCAGCGGCACGGACGGAAGCTATACGATAGAAACGAGCGATCCCAACGCCGTACTCGTCTGCTCGTTCCTCGGCTACAATGAGGTGGAAGAGGCGATCGGCAACCGCAAAGAGATCAACTTCACGCTCACCCCCTCGTCGGAAACCGTCGACGAGGTTGTCGTCGTGGGCTATGGAACCCAGCGCAAGGAGAGCGTGATCGGGGCCATATCTTCGGTCAAAGGAACGGACCTCAAGCTCCCGACAGCCCACATCGGGTCGAGCCTGGCAGGCCAGGTCAACGGCGTGGTCGCCATCCAGCGCTCGGGCGAGCCCGGCTCGCACGCCGAGTTCTGGATCCGCGGCATCAACACGATCAGCGGTAACCGGACGCCCCTCGTGCTGGTCGACGGCATCGAACGCAGCCTCGATCAGGTCGACGCAGAGGACATCGAATCGTTCTCGGTACTCAAGGACGCCACAGCCACTGCCGTGTACGGCGTACGCGGGGCCAACGGCGTCGTGCTGATCACCACCCGCAGCGGAGACAAGGGCGCCCCGGTCGTCTCGGTACGGGCCGAAATGGGCGTGGTGAGTCCCACCCGGCTGCCCAAACTGGTCAACTCGCTCCAATTCGCCGAACTCTATAACGAAGGGTACGCCGCGCTGAACAACGGAAAGCCGTTCTATACGCCGGAGGCCATTCAGAAATACAGCTCCGGCAGCGACCCCGACCTCTACCCCAATGTCGACTGGATCGACGAGCTGTTCAAAAGCGTGTCGTACAACGAGCGCGTGAGCGTCAATGTCAGCGGCGGCGGATCGGTGGCCCGCTACTACGTCTCGGGCTCGTTCTACAACGAGAACAGCATCTACCGGACCGACAACATGAAGTCGTACAACACGTCGATCAATTACAACAAATTCAGCTTCCGATCGAACCTCGACGTCAACCTATCGCCCACGACCATCCTCAACGTCAACCTGGCCAATATCTACGAGACCAAGGTGCTCCCCGGCGGCGACGGCATCTGGTACAACGCGTTCGTCACCAGTCCCAACGCCTACCCGGTGCGCTACTCGGACGGCACGTTATCGGCCCCCGATTCGGGCGGCTCGGGCGCCAATCCCTATAACCTGCTCACCCAGTTCGGCTACCGCGACCGGCTCTGGAACACGGCTCAGGCCCTGACCGGCATCAAGCAGGACTTCGGCAAACTGGTCACCAAAGGCCTGACCGGGCAGGTCAAGTTCTCGTGGGACGCAGCCAACAGCCATTCGCTCAACTATATCGGGTCGCCCAACACCTTCTACGCATCAGGGCGGGACGATCAAGGCAATCTGATCTACAAGGAGATCTCGAAGGGAACCAACAACCTCGCCTACTCGCGTGACGCCGGCGGCAGCAAGACCTTCTACCTCGAAGCCTCGCTCAACTACGACCGCACGTTCCGGGACAAGCATCGCGTGGGAGCGCTGTTCCTATACAACCAAAAGTCGATGCGCTACGTGTTCGCAGGGAATGCCGAGGGATCGCTTCCGTACCGCAACCAGGGCATCGCCGGTCGCTTTACCTACTCGTATGACGACCGCTACTTTATCGAGGGCAACTTCGGCTACAACGGATCGGAAAACTTCAGCCCGGGCAAGCGGTTCGGATTCTTTCCGGCAGGAGCCCTCGGGTGGGTTATCTCGAACGAGAAATTCTTCGACGGGCTGCGCGGCACGATCAACCTGCTCAAGCTCCGAGGATCGTACGGAGTGGTGGGCAACGACAACATCGGCGCGGGACGGCGCTTCATCTACAACGGCACGTTCGTCGGCACCGGCGGCTACGCCTTCGGCAGCAGCTGGCGGGAGTACGGCGGAATCCGCGTGGGCGAAGTGGCCAACGACCACGTCTCATGGGAAAAATCATACAAGCTCGATCTGGGCATCGAGCTGAACATGTTCAACGGGCTCAAGATCCAGGCAGACTACTTCCGCGACCACCGCAAAGGCATCTTCCTGCTGCGCGACGACCTCTCGCTCACGGCCGGCATCATCACCTTGCCCTATGTCAACGTCGGCGAGGTGCTCAACCGTGGCTTCGACGGCGAAATCGAGTACATGAAGCAGTTCAACGAAAACCTCTCGGTCTCGGTACGGGGCAACTTCACTTACAACCGCAACAAGGTCATCAACGACGCTAAACCCCGCTGGAACTACGACTACCGAGACATGAAAGGCCGGCCGCTCGATCAACAGGTGGGATACATCGCCGACGGGCTATTCGTATCGGAAGAGGAGATCGCCAACAGCCCCGAACACACCTTCGGACCGGTGCGCGTAGGCGACATCAAGTACCGCGATCTCAACGGCGACGGCGTGATCAACAAGAACGACCAGACCTCGATCGGATACACCTGGCTCCCCGAGATCTCGTATGGCTTCGGCGCATCGGTGCGCTGGAAAAACCTCGACGTATCGGTTCTCTTCCAGGGCGTGAGCCACGTCACGATGATGCTCAGCGGGCAGGCTTTCTGGCCCTTCTCAAGCAACAACATGCAGACCGCGGGATTCTTCGAGGACGTGTACGACAACATCTGGCGCGAAAAGAATCCCGACCCGAACGCCACCTATCCGCGCATATCGACCACCAAGAACGAGAACAACCAGCAGGCATCGACCTACTGGCAGCGCGACGCCAGCTACCTGCGCCTGAAAAACTTCACGGTCGGCTACACCATCCCGCGACGCCTCACGCGCAAGATCGGCATCGACCCGATCCGTATCTACGTCTCGGCCATCAACCCGGTGACCTTCTCCAAATTCAAGGTCTTCGACCCGGAGCTCGCCGGCGGACAGGGCGACGGATACCCGCCGACCCGCATCTTCAGCTTCGGTCTCAACTTCAACTTCTAAAACCAGCCAACCATGAAACCCATACGATACGTGATCGCCGTCCTGGCGGCGGCGTGCAGCCTCGCCTCGTGCGACAAATACCTCGACATGAAACCCATCGACCCGCTCACACGGCCCGAGGACGTCTTCTCGAAGCGTGCCACGACCGAGCAGTACCTCTACGGGCTCTACGGACGACTGCCCAAGGAGTGGCTCAACGGAGTCAACGACGCTAATGGCGGCCAACCCTGGGTTCCCTGCTCGGACGAGGCCGACGTAACATTCAAGAACGACTTCCAGAGTATCAACAACGGAGCCTGGAACCCCTCGACGATGAACTACTGCTACGACCAGTGGGAGCGCCACTACCAGGCCATTCACGAGTGCAACTACTTCATGCAGAACGTCGACATGTGCGGCGAACTGAGCGAGGACGAAAAGCTCCAGTACCACACCGAGGCACGTTTCCTCAGAGCTTACTTCTACTTCCTGATGATCCGTGTCTACGGCCCCGTCTGCCTGGTGGGCGACGCCGTGGTCGATGCCAACGACAGGTACAACATCGGACGCAGCCCCTATGACTCGTGCGTCAACTACGTCGTCCGCGAACTCGACGCCGTCTCCCGTATCCTGCCGCCGGCCCAGAACGACATCTGGCTCGGCAAGCCGACCCAGGGAGCTGCGCTCGCCGTCAAGTCGCGCCTGCTGCTCTACGCGGCCAGCAAACTATTCAATAACGACAACTCGCTCTACAAGGACTTCAAGAGCAAGACAACCGGCGAAAACCTCTTCCCCACGGCGTACAGCGAACAGAAATGGCGCGATGCGGCGCAGGCCGCCTTCGACGTGATCACGCTCAACCGCTACTCGCTCGTCGAAAAGACCCGGCAGATCACCGAAGGAAACGTAACCTCCGAAGAGATCGACCCCTACGCCTCGCTCAGCGGAATCTTCGCGGACCGATGGAACAGTGAGATCATATTCGGCCGGCTGATGAACGACATGAGCTACTACCAGCGCTGCTCGCCCCGCGCGCTGACCAACTGCTGGGGCGGCTTCGGCGCCACGCAAAGCCAGGTCGACGCCTACGCCATGGCCTCGGGGCGTTACCCGATCACCGGGTACACCGACGACGGCAAGACACCCGTCATCGACCCCGCAGCCGGGTACACCGAAACCGGCACGACCAACTTCGTGCACCCCTACGACGGCTTCTCAATGGAGACCTACAACATGTATGTCGGCCGCGAGCCCCGCTTCTACATGGACATCACCTGGGACAACATGCGCTTCCCGTATTCCGTGCCCACATCGGGCGTCGCGGATGCCCAAAAGAGCGTGGTCGCACAGTTCTACTACAACGCCTCCAGCGGCCCGGGCACCTCGCACAACTATTCCGTGAGCGGCTATCTCGTGCGCAAAGGGATATCGCGCCAGAACGACCCGCAGAACGGCATATGGACGCTCCCGCTCTCGTGGCCGATGTTCCGTCTGGCCGAAATCTACCTCAACTATGTCGAGGCGCTCATCGAGTGCGACCCGTCGAACCCCGACATCCTCATCTACTGGAACAAGGTGCGCCATCGCGCCGGGGTACCCAACATCGAAACAGCTTATCCCGAGGCCATCGGCGACCAGGGACAGATGCGCGAGCTGATCCGCCGCGAGCGCCGCATCGAACTGGCTTTTGAGAGCCACCGGTTTTTCGACACGCGCAGATGGCAGATCGGCGAGCAGACCCTCGGCGGCTATATGTACGGCATGAACGTCATGGCTCTCACGGATCAGCCGATCGGCGTCTCGGAGTTCTGGCAACGCACCCCTACGGCCAACGGAAAGCGCGTGTTCGAGAAAAAACACTACCTCTTCCCGATCTGGCAGCGCCACATGGACCGCGACAACCTCATCGAACAGTCGCCCTTCTGGAAATAAAACCTCATAAAGCCTGAATCATCATGAAAAAATACTGGATATACATCCTGGGGCTGGTGTCCCTCGCCGGCTCCTCATGCGAAGACAACCGGATGAACGGCATGGAGCCCGACAAAGTCTACCTCGTCAAACGCGGCTTTCAGGAAGAGACCGCCTATCCCATTGGCCGGACAGCGACAGCCTCGGCATGGACCAACAAAAGCAGTGTAAACTATGCCCCATGCCAGGTCAGGTACGAAGTAGACCCTACCCTGATCGACACCTACAATGCCGAGAACGGAACCAACTACGCGCTGCTCCCCAAGGACTGCTACACGCTGCCGCAGACCGAGTTCGACCTCTCGGGCAAAGAGCACTACGCCCGGTTCAGGATCGAATACTCGCCTGAAAAAATACTGGAGCACTGCAACGGCGAATACGACCTGGCACGGTACGTCCTGCCGCTTACCATCAAAGTCGATGGCGTCCCGGTCACCAACGAGATCGCCGGGGCCGACCACACGCTGCTGGCATTCCGTATCAAAAAACCCGTCATCAGCATGCTCACCCCCGCATTCGAGCTGACGGACGTCACCGTCGGCGAGGCCGATACGCTGGAGTTCACGATCCCGGTCGGGACTGATTTCGTCAACCCGTGGGACATTCCGTTCGGGTTCTCGACCGCGGCCGATGAGCTCGAAAACGCCGTACAAGCCTACAACGCCGCCAACAACAGTACCCGCAGCCTGCTGCCGGCCGATGCCTACGCGTTCGAGCCTGCCTCGCCGGCCATCGCCAAAGAGCAGCAGACGACCGATGTCGTATGCCGGATCGACAAGGCCAAGATCCCGTTCGGAAAGTACCTGCTGCCCGTGGTGATCGGCACGGTAGACCCGCCCGTCTTCATCGACGGTACTAACCGCGTGAGCTACATCCCGATCGACTGCATCGCCGACCGGCTCGCCCGCGACGCATGGACCGTCACCGCATCGTCGGACAACCCCAACTACGGGGAGGGGATCCAGGCAATGACCGACGACAATACCGACAGCTACTGGCATATGTGGGCCCAAAAACCCGACAATGCTCCGTGGATACAGGTCGACATGGGCGAACGGGCCGAGATCTGCCAGGTGGAGATATGGCCGCGGCGCGTCGCGGACCAAGGGGGCGTGGCCAATGCTGTCGGAGGCATCACCATCTCGGTGAGCGACGACGGCACGAACTGGACCTCGCTCGGGCGCTTCGCATGGCCCCAGCAGGCAACCACCAGCACGCTCTATTTCACCGTCGAGCAGACCGTCGCCCGATACGTCAAGATCGACATCGAAAAGAGAGCCAACCAGATCGCTTTCAATGAACTATTCTTCAGGGGACAGGTCATCAGGTAGGCCGCAGCGTGCATGATGCGGCGGGCGGGCGGGGCCGCTGCAACGAACCCGCCCGCCATCCCCTTCCCGACGCCGGAGCCCCGCCGTCCGCAACGACAACCCGCAGGGAACGCGGCGCCGTTGCGTCAGACAGCGGATGGATCCGACCCACAACAACACCAAACACTTCAATGAATCACACATGACACACACAGGAAAAAACATATGCTTATGGATACTGGCCCTGCTGTTAAGCTGCACGGCGAACGCACAACGCATCGAGCAGAATCTCGACTTCGACTGGCGCTTTCACCTCGGCGACATCGCCGCGGGCGAGGCCCCCACTACCGACCACAGCACGTGGCGGCAGCTCGACGTGCCGCACGACTGGAGCATCGAGGGCGAATACGACCAGAATAATCCAGGCAAAGGCTGGAACGCCTTCCTGCCCGGCGGCATCGGGTGGTACCGCCGGGAGATCCCGTGGAACGACACCTGGGAGGGCAGGAACGTGGCCGTCAACTTCGACGGCATCTACATGAACAGCACCGTATGGATCAACGGCCACAAGCTCGGCTACCGGCCCAACGGCTACCTCGACGTCCACTACGACCTCACGCCCTACCTCCGGCCGGGCATGAACATCCTCGCCGTGCGCGTCGACAACTCGCTCCAGCCCAGCGCCCGTTGGTACAACGGCTCGGGCATCTACCGCCACGTCCGCCTCATCGTGACCGACCCGGTCCGCGTAGCGCACAACGGCACCTACGTCACCACGCCCGACGTAACCTCAGAACAGGCCACGGTGGCCGTCGAGGCCGAAATTGTCAACCCGACCGGCAACAGACTGCCTGTGACCATCGAATCGGTCGTGGCCGACAGCCGGGGCCGGGAAGTGGCCCGCAGCAACCGGACGCTGACGCTCACCGACCGGGGGACGACCCTAGCCGTTGACCGGCTGACCGTGGCAAACCCCGCGCTGTGGAGCCCCGAATCGCCCGCGGTCTACTACCTGACCACCCGGATCGTCCGCGACGGCAAAGCGATCGACGACTACGTGACCCGGTTCGGCATCCGCAAGGCGGAGTTCGACCCCGACCGCGGCTTCATACTCAACGGCGTGCCCACTAAGTTCAAGGGGGTCTGCATCCACCAGAACACCGGGGCCGTCGGCTCAGCCATGCCCGACGACCTGCTGTACAAGCGGCTCGTACAGCTCAAAGAAATGGGCTGCAACGCGATCCGCACAAGCCACTACGCCTACGCACCCGAATTCTACGCCATGTGCGACACGATGGGTTTCATGGTGATGAATGAACTGTTCGATGGCTGGTTCCAGTGGAAAGGAGCGAACAAGGCACGCTACGACTACGGATACTATTTCCTCGACTGGTGGGAGCGCGACCTCGCCGACTTCATCCGCCGCGACCGCAACCACCCCTCGGTGATGATCTGGAGCATGGGCAACGAAGTGTGGGGCTACGAACGCCACCAATACTTGCAATGGAAGATCAACGACACGTTCCACCGTCTCGACCCGACGCGACCCACCACACAGGCCTGGGCGCTCGACACCTACCTCGACATCGCGGGTTTCAACGCCAACGGCGAGTCACGCGGCGACCTGGCCGCATTCCGCCAGAAACAACCCGGCAAGCTGGCCATCGGCACCGAGATCCCGCACACGCGCTCAACACGAGGCGTCTACCGCACGCTCGGCTCGTACAACGCCTGGCGTAACCCCGAGCGATTCAGTGACAAAGAGCGGGAGCGGCTTTTCCCGATCGACAGCCTGACCGACACGGAAGTCTTCACGGAATTCGACCCGGGCTACGCATCGAGCTACGACAACCAGACACGCAAGATCAGCGTGCGGGAACAGTGGAAGCAGACGCGCGACAACCCGTTTATGATCGGTGAGTTCCGCTGGACGGCATTCGACTACCTCGGCGAGGCGTGGGGATGGCCCTCGCGCACGAACAACTATGGCATCATCGACCTGGCTGGTTTTCCGAAAGATAATTACTACCTTTATCAAAGCCTGTGGAGTGACCAGCCAATGGTCCACCTGCTACCTCACTGGACCTGGCCCGGCAAGGAGGGTGTCGAGATCCCGGTGGTGGTCTACACCAACGGCGACGAAGCCGAACTCTTGATCGACGGCCGGTCGCTGGGCCGCCGCACGATGGACCCCGATACGCTGCAACTCGTATGGCGCGTCCCCTATCAACCCGGCACGCTGACCGCCGTGGCTTATAAAGACGGACGCGAGATCGCGCGCAAGAGCTGCACAACGGCCGAAAAACCTGCTGCCGTCAGGCTGACGCCCGACCGAACGACACTAACGGCCAACCGGAGCGACGTGGTCTGCATAACAGCCGACATCGTGGACAGCCGCGGACGGCTCGTGCCCTACGCCTCGAACGCCATCCGCTTCGAGGTGAGCGGCCCCTACAAGCTGCTCGGGGTCGAGAACGGCGACATCCTCGACATGAACCCACAGAAGGTACTCGGCCGCAAAGCCTTCATGGGCAAGGCGCTGCTGATCCTACAAACCACGGGCGAGAGCGGGGTGCTACAAATCAAGGCCCTGTCCGACGGTCTCCGAACCGGCAAGACCTCCGTACACGTTAAACCAACCAAAACTACTTCAATATGAAACGTCCTGCAAAATTCATGCTGTCTCTTTCATACCGCTGGCGGCACTTCCTCGCCGGTGGTCTGCTCCCGTTCTGCGGCCTCGTGCTCGCCTCGTGCCACAGCGGCCCGACCCAGAGCGGGCTGATCGCCGCGGCCGATACACTCGTCACGATCGACGCCACGGCGCCGGGCCTCGTCTTCGACGGTGCGGGAGCCATCAGCGCCTCTTCGTCGCGGCTGCTCTACGACTATCCCGAACCCGAGCGCAGCCAGATCCTCGACTACCTCTTCCTTCCGAACTACGGCGGAGCGATGCAGATACTCAAGGTCGAGATCGGCAGCGACATGAACTCGACAACCGGCGCCGAGCCGAGCCATATGCAGGCGGCCGACGACCCGGGCACCGAACGCGGGTTCGAATGGTGGCTGATGCGCGAAGCCAAGAAGCGCAATCCCGACATCCGGCTCTACGCACTGGCCTGGGGCACCCCGGGCTGGGTCGGCGGATTCTGGACCGACGCCAACATCGGCTACCTCATCAGGTGGCTCGACATGGCCGAGGAACGCGGATTCGTGATAGACTATATCGGCGGCTGGAACGAGCGCAGCTTCGATGCCGACTGGTACGTGAAGTTCAGCAAGGCTGTCAAGGCCAAATATCCGAATGTACAGATCGTCGGGGCCGACGACGTAGCCGACCCCTGGGGTATTGCCCACGCAATGGTCGACAACGAGGCACTGCGCGATGCGATCGATATCGTCGGCGCACACAGCGCCTGCGGATGGCGCAACCGTTACCAGCACTGCACGAGCCCCGAGGATGCCCGGGGCCTCGGCAAGCCACTCTGGAACAGCGAACACAGTTCGCTGAGCCACGACACGGGCGCCGAAGCGATGGCCCGTGCCATGAACCGTCTCTACATCCAGGCCCGTATCACCGGCAACCTCTGCTGGTCGCTCATCTCGGCCTGGTACGCCACCTACCCCATCGCCGACACGGGCCTCGCGCTGGCCGAGTGGCCGTGGTCAGGCTACTACCGGATCGGTAAGAGCATATGGGCCTATGCCCATACCACGCAGTTCGCGCAACCCGGCTGGCAATACCTCGACCCGGCCTGCGGATTCCTGCCGGGCGGGGCGAGTTACGTCAGTCTCCGCTCGCCCGACGGAGTACGCTTCTCAACGATCGTCGAAACGCTCGACGCCGACACCGTACGCATCGCGGCGTTCGCACTAAAAGGCGGATTACAGTCTGACGAGGTCTATGTCTGGTCAACCGACCTGCGTTCGGACGATCCGGCCGACCACTTCATCTTAACCCAAACGATCCGGCCCGACAGCGGACGTTTCGCTGTCGAGCTCGAACCGGGCCGTGTCTACACGCTGACCAACACGACCGGACAACACAAGGGCAACGCGCAACCGCAGGCTACGGTCCACGACGTAATGCCGCTACCCTACGCCGAAGATTTCGACGGCTACGAAACCGGCCGGCTCGCCCGTTACTTCTTCGACCTGAACGGCGGGTTCGAGACCGCGCCGGCAAAAGGAGGCAGGAACGGTATGAGCTATCGCCAGACCGTAACGAAGAACCCGGTGGCGTGGACCCGCTTTGCGGTGACACCTGCCACGCTCATGGGCGACCCGCGCTGGTGGGGCGACTACGAGGTCGGAGCCGATGCGCTGCTCGAAGAGCCGGGCTACGTCGAACTGCTCGGACGCGTGGCAACGCATGGCCGCTCGACACAGGCAGGCTATCACCTGCGGGTCGACGACCGGGGCAACTGGATGCTCTACCGGCAAGATTTCGCCGTGTTCGGCAAATGGATCACCCCGCTCGACTCGGGACGCGTCGATATGGGGATCAATCAATGGCACCGGCTCGGCCTTCGGATGACGGGCGACAGCATTGTAGCCTTGTACGACGGTAAACCGGTCGGCACGGTCATGGACGATTATTACACGAGCGGGCAGATTGGATTGGCGGTCAGCCCGTGGCACCACGCACAGTTCGATAACGTGACGGTCGGAAAGACGCGCGAATGGCCGCAGCTCATCCCGCAGCAGGAGATGTCGGTAGTCGACGCAACGAGTCAGATGAACAACTTCTATAAAGGATACACGTTCAAGGCCGACTACGCGATTGATGGGCGGCCCGAAACGGCCTGGTACACTGGCTGGGAACCCAAGCTGGGGCTGCCGCAGTCGATTACCGTCGACCTCGGGCGCAAGCGCGAGGTGAGCGGGATCATCTGCCAGCCGCGGTACGACTCATGGAACATAATCGGGGAAACATTAGGCCATATCACCCGCTGCAACGTCTACCTGAGCGAGGACGGTGACGCATACGAGCTGGCTGGCACCACGAACTGGACACCCGGCAGCGCTGTGCGCAAACTCGAGTGGCAGGGACCCCGCAAAGCCCGCTTCGTCCGTATCGAAGCCGCCGAAGGAACCAACGATGCTGCATCAATCGGCGAGTTGCAGATCATCGGCCAATAAACATTCCCACCACTCCCGGTAAAGAAGGAGGGCGCTACGGCGCCCTCTTGCTTTATCTCGTCCAACAAAATAATTAACAGCATTATAGCACGACAAAACAGATAACAATACCCATTCGACCATATGTGTAATTTACTATGTCGATGAGAAAAATTTAACAACTATACACTTTGTCAGGAAAATGATATATATTTGCGTCGTGGAATAGCCCCTTCGTTTTTGTAATATCGGATACTTTTCAACATCCACACAAAAACAAAACCGGGGACAGCCATTCCCGACCGCGTGCACCGCCAGTCGCAGAGCGGCCCCCGGACACTCCGGGACAGGGCCCTCCAGCCGGGCGGGGCGGGCGGCCGCAGCACGATACAAAACAGATAACAATTAACCGGACATACCTATGAAAATCGTTGGTGAACCCAAGGCATTCCTGAGCAACGAGGCCCTCCAGCTTCTGAACCTCTACGAATCGCTCGGCGAACGGGCCGAGATCTTCCTGCCCCGCCACATTTACGACAACCTGACCAGCTTCGTCAGCCTCTGCATGGAAGAGCCCGACGACCCGGCCAAGCAGCAGGCCGAGATCAGCCGCTACCTGCTCAAGTTCCGCGAGGACATCCCCGGCTACACGCACGTGTCGCTGATGCTCATTCCGCACAACAACTCGAAAGCCTTCGAACTGAGCGCCAAACGAGGCGCCTTCGTCAAAAAGATAGACTCGCTGCTCGACACGGACGGCACCACGCCCGAGCAGAAAGCCGTACTGAGCAACATCCGCGCGGGCCACGACCTGTCGGTCGGCACGCCCCCGGTTAACAGCTCGCACATCGAGTTCATGTCGCAGCTCCAGTTGGGCGGCCATGTACGCGACCTGCGCAAATACCGCGACGTGATCGGCGTGACGGGCGACCTCAACGAGGCCCACTGGAACTACCTGATGGACACGCTCGAACAGATGATCAGCCAGAGCACCCACTACACCACCAATGCCGAGAAGACCGACTTCCTGAACCGCACGAAGTGGACGGTCAACTTCAAGGGGCTCAACGGCATGATCCGCACCGTCGTGTCGGGCAACGCCGACAAGGCCGTCGAGCTGCTCAAGGGCGACGTGTTCAACCCCTCGTCGGTGGTCGTGCTCGAAAGCCCGGCCCCCGAAGAGCTGTACGAGCAGATGACCGCCGACACGACCAGCGTGTTCGTGGTCAAGGTCAAGCACGCCCGCATCAACCACTACTCGGGCCCCAAGTGGTTCCCGCTGCTCACGCGCCTCGTGCTGGTCGACGACTCGAAGGAGTCGCGCAGCTCGAACACCTCGCTCGTGTTCTGCTTCCACAACGGCATCATCAACACCCTCAATAAGGTCCACACCAAGAAGCTCGGGTCGCCGGCCAACACGCAGCTCAACCTGCGCCTGATCCTGGAGAACGTCAACGAGCAATACCTCAAGGAGTTCCGTGAGAAGATCGAGACGCAGATCGGCACCTATGCCACCGAGCTCAGCCGCATGATGATCGAGCAGACCGGCACGGAGACCGACATCGAGAAACGCATCGCGCTCTTCCAGCTCGACGCCTTCTCGCGCCAGCTCGTGCAGGACAAGTACTCGCTCGAAAAGCTGCGCGACTTCCTCTTCTTCCTCGAGAACTGCCACAAGCAGGAGACCAAGCAGGTGCAGACCCAGGAGCTGATCGACGAGTTCGAGAGCCGCATGAAGAAATACTTCTACGGCGGCAACAGGTATATCGACGTCGTGACGATCCTCGAGGGCGGCGGACGCAACCAGATCCGCACCTACGGGCAGTACCTGCGCGGCAAGCAGTTCGCCAACCTCAGCGGCAAGATCCGCTATGCCTGCCGGCTGATCCTCGACATCATCCCGAGCTGCTACGAGCGCACGCTCAAGAACCACTTCCACAAGAACTTCGGCATCAACCTCTTCCTCGAGAAGTACCAGGAGTACCTCGCCAAGGTCGACAAGAACGCCGACAACAAGGGCCGCTTCGAGAAGTTCCTGATCGACCTGGGCATCCGCGACAAATACTTCGCGCTCGGCGACGAGGACAAGGACATCGTCAAGAACTTCCTCTCGGGACTCGGCAACCTCGACCAGACCTCGGTCTCGGACTCGGTGCAGATGATCATCCGCGACCTGCTGTTCAACCCGAACGGCCGGCCCAAGCCCTACATCATCTACAACGGCGTGCAGGCCTGGGAGTACAAGGACCTGCTGCCCGACGACGTGTTCGACATCAACCCGTTCGACATCGAGATCGAGAACCTGCCCGACGGCCGCCTGGCCTACGACCGGCTGATCGACCGGCTGCAGCGCATCAAGTCGACCCTCGCGCTGTTCGATGACAGCGGATCGCTCTGGGACCTGTTCTGCGAGAACACGACGATCCTCATCAACGACCCGAACAACCCGACCGGCTACACCGACTTCAACAGCGAGTCGGTCAACAGCTTCCTGCGCTTCATGAACAGCTGCAAGATCACGCTCTTCCTCGACGAAGCCTATGCCGAGAGCGTCAAGATCGAAGACAAGGAGATGCCCAAATGGCGGACCCTGTCGCGCTATATCATGAACAACATCGGCGCGCAGAGCCGTATCAAAGCGATCTCGTCGCTCTCGACCACCAAGAACCTCGCCGCAACCGGCGAGCGCCTGGGAGCCATCGCCACCACGCCGCAGGCCGCCGACTTCGCCCGCTTCGCCCGCGCGTCGAACAGCGCCGAGCACGGCAACAACAACTCGCTGCTGATGCTCAACAACACGCTCGAAACGGCACAGGTGGCCAAAAGCATCAAGGACCAGATCGAGGCCGAGCTGCCGAAGAACGCTTCGCGCAGCAAGATCAAGCAGGCCATCGTGCGGTTCATCGTCCGCCAGATCGAACAGACCCGGCAGGCGAACGAAGAAAGCAAGGCCAACCGCCAGCTGCACAAGACGGCCGGCTTCGAGGGCTCGCCCCTCTACCTGTTCCTGCTCGACGAGCTCGTGGCGCTCGACAAACTCGACGTACTGGGCCTGCCCGACGACTTCAAGTACAAGGACGAGCCGTTCTTCACCTACTACCAGGAGAAGCTGGTGGGCAACCTCAACCGGTTCCGCGCCAACAAGAACTTCCGCAGCGAATCGCTCAAACGCCTCAAGATGGCCAAGGGCGTCGCCGCCGAGGTGATCGAGACCTACGGCGCCGCCGGGCAGATCGAGGCCCTCGACTCGGACGGGTCGTACCTGTTCAACTTCCGCGCCGTGGGCCATCCGTCGTATGCCGACCTGCTCGCGTTCTGCGGCGCGCTGGCCGAGAACCGGGGCGTCGCCACCGTGCCCTATACGACCGGGCTCGTCCGCTTCTCGCTCGGCGGCTACATCAATGCCTCAAAAGAGGGCATGAAGATCTTCACGGCCGAGATCGAGGACGCGTTCGCGATCTTCGTCAAGTACTGGCTGCAATTCGCCGCGCTGCGCGCCGACGCCGCCAACAAGGAGGTATCGACCGAGGCGCTGCTCGCCCGCGTGTTCACCGCAGGGAAGGACCAGGAATTCATCGACAGCGTAATCGCCGACTACGCCCGCTCGTCGAAGTATAAGAAAGACAAGGCCCCGTCGCTCCAGATCCGCGACGTGCGCACGCTCTACCACACCTCTCCCGAGAAGAGCGGCGTGACGATCACCACGATCGGTCGTTCGGCCAACTCGGTGATCGAGCTGCACGGCGACATCGTCGGCTCGTGCCGCGACGTGTTCGAGTTCGTCAAGAGCCCGGCCTTCACCAAGATCTACGAGAACCTGCTGGCACAGATCTACAAGCGTATCCCGGCCCTCGCAGACCTCGACTTCAACACCGTCAGCTCGCGGTACAGCAAGGCCGTGATCCTGAAATACATCACCAACAAGAAGACGTTCCAGCCCAACCACCACGTACTCGACAACCCCGAGGAGATGAACATCATGCGGGAGGTGCTGATCGAAATGGAGAACCTGCTCTTCTCGGACAGCAAGATGAAGATCCTGGCGATCAACGCGACGGGCAATCCCGAGCTCGACAAGGCCAAGCTGGAGGGCATCAACTCGATCCTCAAGAAGTACATCCGCGAAATCCTGCTGCACTTCAACCTGCCGTTCGAGAAGGAGAGCCTCGAGCCGAGCCGCCGCGAGATCATCCGCGTGGCAGGCGAGTGCTTCGAGGCCGTGACCGGCATCAAGCTCGACGAGCTCAACCTCAACATCTGGATCGACGAATACGTCCGTAACCTGCGCGACCTGCCCGAGTTCAAGGAGGTGCCCCTCTCGCAGAAGAGCATCGGCTATATCCTCGACATCATCGCGGCCGGCGTCAACGGCGCCAAGGAGATGCCCGACAAGATCCTCTACCTCTACCTGCTCAACAACGACAACTCGTTCTACAAGATGGTCTGCGGCAAGCTCAAGTATTTCAACGACCGGATCAACGAGTGCGAGGACGGCGAGCTGAAGATGTTCACCGAAGAGTTCGTCACGAGCATGATCCCCGCGCAGCTGCAGGACATCAGCAACTACATCATGCGCAAGAAGGACATCAAGATCGCCGAGAGCGAGATCTATGCCGTGACGCGGCGCGTGGTGCGCTTCTACATCAGCATGATCAAGCGCACGCGCGGCACCGACTACCACAAGCGCTACGCCCACACGCTGGTGCGCCTGGTGGAGACGACCTTCCGCAAGCAGAACTCGAGCGTCAACGAAATGGTGCAGCACGGCATCTCGATCTACAAGGGATTCGAAATGGAGAACAAGGCGCTCGAAACGTTCGAGGGCGGCCGTATCAACTGGATCAACGAGCTGATGAGCAAGTGCGGCGTCATCTCGTCGGAGCAGCCGGTACAGGAGCACACCCGCATCGTGACAGACGCCAAGAAGCGCGAGTACCCGTTCCACAAGATCGACCGCGTCGAGCTCAAGAAACGCGACAACGACGGCAGCGAGCACCCGCTCGACTATATCCGCTACATCAACCTGCGGCCCGACTCGACCTTCTTCACCGAGCGTCTGGCGCGGTTCGTGGCCAATATGGACTCGGACGACTACCGATGCAAGGTCGTCAAGCACGGCATCGTCAAGGAGCTGGTGATCTTCCAGAAGGGCTACATGAAGTACCTCACGGACAACTACCGCCTCAACTATACAGAGGATATCCCGATCAAGGACATCCGTAACTTCGTGCCCGACGTGATCAGCCTGCTGGGCGCCCCGGAGAAACTGATCTCGTTCCCGCAGATCGGATACTTCGACATCAAGGGCCCGGCCGGAAACATCAAAACGATCGTCACGCCGCTCAAGTCGGAGGCCGACTACTTCGGCGACGTGAAGAAGCCCCGCCTGACGGTGATCAACGAGAAGGTGAAGGAGATCGGCGGCATCCCGCGCCACGGCTCGCTGTTCATGGTCGAGGAGAACGACGGAAGCGTGTTCGGCGTCGAGATCGACGGCGACAGCGGCGTGGGCAAGAGCGAGATGATCGCGGCCTTCGTGCTCAAATGGCTCAAGGATAACCTGGAGGGTATCCGCTCGGTGAAGATGATCGCCGGCGATATGTTCCACGAGTTCCAGGACTCGGACGGCAACCTGTACGGCATCGGAACCGAAGTGGGCGACTTCTCGCGCACGACGGACTTCGACCCCGACTACATCCGCTACTACAAGTACCTGTTCGAGAGCAGCGCCGACAGCAACGTCGACGACCTCAACTCGCGCAGCACCGTGAGCGGCATGTGCGACATCACGATGCCGTTCAAGATCGACATCATGCTCAGCGCCAGCAACTACGCCAAGGAGGAGGGCGGGATCACCCGGATCGACAACCCCGAGAATTTCCTGCTCTACATCGACGCCCACGGCGAGCGTAAGGAAAAGGCCACCAGCCAGGACGGCCCCAACTTCCAGCGTACGCTCAAGCGCTACACGGCAGACAAGAACATCGTCGACGTGATCGCGCGCCACGGCAACTACCTCGACGACATCCTCGACTGGGAGTACAGCAGCGCCGATAAGAACTACTACCTCGCGTCGTCGTTCAAGCTGCTCGACAAGATCGACGTGACGGAGGTGGTGAAGATGATCTTCGTCGGCAAGCAGTTCTCGCGCGACGGGTTCCGCTATACGATCGAGGACGTCAGCTTCGATATGATCCAGAACCGCTTTATCGCCGACGTGGCGTACGGCGAGGGCGACGAGCGGGTCAACACCGATGTGGTGCTCGACCGCAAGATATTCAGCTCGATCTTCGACTCGCTGGCCAGCACGCCGGGCGGACAGCCGTTCATCGCCGAGGAGGGCCAGTTCGAGTGCGTACAGCACCTGATCAACTGCCTGCGCGGCGGCAAGGACGGCAAGGGCATGGCCCGCCACATCCAGTGCGGCGTGCTCTCGACCGAGATCGGCAAGAAGGGCCGCGAGATCACCGGTCCGCAGAAGGCGGCCCAGGCGCTCAAGCAGCTCATCCAGGAGGTCCGCGTGGGCCGTCCCGAGATCAACGAGGGCAAGATCAAGGTGAAGCGCCTGCTCACCGAGAAGTACCGCCACATCTTCGGCGACAGCATGGACAGCAGCGAGCTGTGGCGCTACAACTTCTACCTCTACCAGCTCGAGAACATGCGCAAGGCGGACCTGCGCCGGATGGACAACAAGAGCAAGAAGGTCGATATCAGCAACCTCGTCGACTTCCACCCCATCGAACGCAACAAGGAGTTCAGCCCGCTGCTCGTCACGCCCAACCTCAACATCGAGCTGAGCAGCTTCAGCGAAACGTTCGAGGAGCTGATGAGCCTGCCCAACTACCCCGACTTCGCCGAAGAGTTCGCCGCACGCGTCGACAAGCTCTACATCGCCGACGGGTACAGCGCCGAGACCAACATCAACAACATGATCGTCCAGCTGCTGATGATGGAGGGCTATATCAACTCGGACGACCTGGCGCGCGGAAGCGTGATCGAGAAGGTCAACCGCGAGACGATCGCCGCCGCCAAGTACGCCGTCGTGCAGTTCCTCAACACGAAGCAGACGCCTCCGGCCCAGGCGGCCCCGACCGCCCCGGCTGCTGCCAAGGGCAAAAAAGCGCTGCCAAGTAAGAGGGCATGCCATCCCGACGATCCCCGGCCCGAAAAGCCGGGGATCGTTTTTCCGTGCTACCGGGCGGAGTGACACTCAAAGGCAGGCAACAAGCGATCGTTTACGCCCCCCTGATCCGGCACAAAAGAGGGCCTCGCGGCGACAGCGGGAAAAGTATGCCCCCTCTTGCCTCACTGCAAAAAGAGGTCGCTACGGAGACTCCGAGTGATGGGCGCGCGTGGTCGGTATCCTCCGCATTGGTGTCCGTCGCCTGAATCGCAAACCCGCCTTACGGCCCGGAAAGTCTGTATCGCCGGGCGGCACCCTTCGCCGGGCGAGTGTCCCACGACAGTCGCCGGCGCGGTCCGTTCTGCTGAGAGAACGACGTATCGGGAGGGGCTGCCAGAACAGGCGGAGCAGACAGAGCAGACAAAGCAGTCAGAACGGACAGGGCTGTCAAAGCGGACGGGGCAGGCGAAGCAGTCAGAGCGGAAAGAGCAGACAAAGCAGACAAAGCAGACAAAGCAGACAAAGCAGTCAGAACGGGCGGGGCAGGCGAAGCAGTCAGAGCGGAAAGAGCAGACAGAGCAGACAAAGCAGTCAAAGCAGTCAAAGCAGTCAAAGCGGACAGGGCAGACGGAGCGGACGAAGCAGCCAAAGCGGGCGGGCTGTCAGAGCAGGCGGGCTGTCAGAGCAGGCGGAGTAGACAAAGCAGACAGAGCAGGCGGGGCAGGCAAAGCGGACAGGGCAGGCGAAGCAGTCAAAGCGGAAAGAGCAGACAGAGCAGACAAAGCAGACAAAGCAGTCAGAACGGCCAGGGCTGTCAGGGCTGTCAGAGCGGAAAGAGCAGACAGAGCAGACAAAGCAGTCAAAGCAGTCAAAGCAGTCAGAACGGGCGGGGCAATCAGAGCGGACAGGGCAGGCAAAGCAGACAAAGCAGGCGGGGCTGTCAGAGCGGACAGGGCTGTCAGAGCGGACAGGGCTGTCAGAGCGGACGGGGCAGACGGAGCAGACAGGGCAGGTGTCGGACTTTTCGGCGCGGTTTGTCCGGCAAAAGAAGCAGGGCCGCTCGTCTGGCGGAAGATCGCTGCGAGAAAAGCAAGGGACGTAGAGGTCTCTGTATCTCCTGTATATGGCGCGCCGCCCCGTCCGGCGGAAGCCGGGAACAGGATACAGGCACAACGATCCCGCCGGGTAAAACCGGCGCCCGGAAACCGGGGAGAACGGACGGCGAAAGCGGCGGGGCTGCCGGCGAACGTCGGGCCGGAGCACGGCATCGGCAACGGATTCCGGAACGGCACGGAAAGCCACGCACGAAAAAAGCGGCAGCCCCGAAAGACTGCCGCTTTTAACGCAATGAACCAACAGAAACTTTTATGCCTGCGCGCTCCCCTCGTCGCCGGGACGCCCGACCCCAGTCGCCTCGCCGGCTTCCGCATCGGAAGCGGCGGCGGGTGCCGGGCCCTTGCGTCGGAACAGCGACACGGCGAACTGGTAACCTTTGTACGCCGACTCGGCCCACGTATAGACCTGTTGCAGGCGGTCGGTGAGATAGCCGGTCAGGTAACCGACCGAGAACATCTCCCGGAACCCCTCATAACGCTCGATAAGCACCCCCCGGGCATCGTCGACCTCGCGGGAAACCCGCCTGCGGGCGGCCCGGAGCTCGGCCATCGAGCCGATCTTACTATATCTGCCACTACTGCCCATCGTCGTCCGGATTATCGTTACGTTCGAAAAACATGCGCGAGAACATCCGCACCATCTGGTCGGTAAAGAGCCGCTGGCGATTCAGCAGCACGATAAGGCCCGCGATCAGGTAAAGCGCGGCCATGATCAGCATGGCACCGACCATCGACCCGATCCACAGCCCCAACGCATAGGTCGCCGCCACGGTCAGCAGCAACAGCGCCATGAGCGCCAGCAACAGAAAGATCACAATGCCGAGCATGTTGCCCGACAGGGTCGAGAGGTTCTCGACCATCGCAAGCTTAAACGCGTCTATCCTCAGGTTAACGTAGCCGGTCACTTGTTCGACCAACTGCTCAACCCGGTTCGGCTTGTCACTTTTTCCCATTGATTTTCTCCTCGATCTTGTCGGCCAGCTCCTGCTGACCGCGGCATACCTTGGCTGCGATCTTGTGATACTCGTCCTCCATCGCGCCCTTTATCTTTTTGCGGGTATCCTTGCCCGACTGGGGAGCGAACAACATGGCGATCGATGCGCCGGCCAGTGCGCCGACAATAAACGTTAGAACATTAGAGCCTTTCATAACAGTACGTATTAAAAGGGTTAAACAAATATAAATAAAAAACCTTGGCAATCAAACGCTACCCCCAAACGCTTCTCCCCGCTCCCGGCAGCCGGGACACGGCGGATATCACCCCGAGGAGCAATCCGGAAGGTTGCAAGAATGATTCCAAAGTCGCCGTTAGGGATCGTATAATTATCACGCGCGCGCATCGGACCGGACGATTAAAATACGTAACTTGCGGGGCATTATCGATCAACGTATTAACTCACCATCCACATGAAACCACTCAAAATCGGGGACCTCACCATCAAAATCCCTATTATTCAGGGCGGTATGGGCGTAGGCATTTCGCTCTCGGGGCTCGCCTCGGCCGTCGCCAACGAAGGCGGCGTGGGCGTGATCTCCAGCGCAGGCCTCGGCCTGCTCTATCCTAAATTCTCGAAAGACTACTTCAAAGCCAGCATATACGGCCTGCGCGAGGAGATCCGCAAGGCACGCGCCAAAAGCCAGGGCGTGATCGGGGTCAATATCATGGTCGCGATGAACAACTTCGCCGATATGGCCCGCACGAGCATCGCCGAAAAGATCGACATCATCTTCTCGGGTGCCGGGCTGCCGCTCGACCTTCCGTCGTTCCTCACAAAAGAGAGCCGGACCAAGCTGGTGCCCATCGTCTCGTCGGCCCGTGCGCTGAAGGTGATCTGCGAGAAATGGAAGAACGGCTACGACTACCTGCCCGACGCCGTCGTGGTCGAAGGCCCCAAGGCAGGCGGTCACCTGGGCTACAAGAGCGACCAGATCGACGACGAACACTATGCACTCGAGACGATCCTGCCGGAAGTCGTGGCACAGGCCCGCTTCTACGAGGAGAAATACGGTAAGCCGATCCCGGTGATCGCTGCCGGAGGCCTCTATACCGGCGAGGACATCTACCGCATCACGCAGCTCGGCGCCTCGGGCGTCCAACTGGGCAGCCGCTTCGTCACCACCGAGGAGTGCGACGCCGACCGGGCGTTCAAGCAGACCTACATCGACTCGCGCAAGGAAGATATCCGCATCATCGCCAGCCCGGTGGGCATGCCCGGACGCGCCATATCGGACGACTTCATCCGCGAGGTGGCCGAAGGCAAGAAACGTCCCAAGCGCTGCGCCTTCCACTGCATCCGCACCTGCGACTACCGGAAAAGCCCGTACTGTATCATGCTGGCGCTATACAACGCAGCGCGCGGCAACCTGCGCAACGGGTACGCATTCGCCGGGGCCAACGCCTACATGGCTGACAAGATCACGACCGTCCGCGAGACGATCTCGTCACTCGTGAGCGAGTTCTCGCGCAAGGCCGCCGAGCTCAAGAACCGGGGATAGTGCCCGACCGGGCCCGACGCGCGAAGCACCGGCCCCTCATCATACGAAAAGCCGCCCCGGTTTCTGCCGACCGGGGCGGCTTTCTTACATCTCCGGCCATACGGTCCAAATCCCCGCCGCAGCCCCGGCAATGGCCACTTCCACGATCGCGCGAAACGGGACGAGACACGGAACGACCATGAGTACGGTCGCAAGACCCGCAGGCAGCCCGGACAGCCGCCGGCCCGAACAGCGCAAAAACAGCAACGGGACACCCTGCCGGACGCCCCGTTGCCACACTAACCTAATAACCTAACCTTACTCCACTATTTGAAGTACCTGTTATAAAGCCCTTCAAAAGCCTTGCCATGACGCGCCTCGTCCTTGGCCATTTCGTGAACCGTATCGTGGATAGCGTCCAGGTTGAGCTGCTTGGCACGCGTAGCGATACGCTTTTTGTCCTCGCAAGCGCCGCACTCGGCCTCCATGCGGGCCTTCAGGTTGGTCTTGGTATCCCAGACCACCTCGCCCAGCAGCTCGGCGAACTTGGCTGCGTGCTCGGCCTCCTCCCAGGCAAAGCGCTTGTATGCCTCGGCCACCTCGGGATAGCCCTCGCGGTCGGCCTGACGGCTCATGGCCAGGTACATGCCCACCTCGGTACACTCACCCATAAAGTGAGCTTTCAGGCCCTCAAGCACCTCTTCGTCAACACCCTTGGCCACGCCGATCACATGCTCGTCGGCAAACGACAGCGCGCCTTCGCTCTCTTCCATCTCTACGAACTTCGACGCAGGAACACCGCACTGGGGGCATTTCTCGGGAGCCTCGTCACCGGTGTGCACATAACCGCAAACAGTACATCTGAACTTTTTCATCATCTAATTAAGTTTAAATCGGTAAATATATGAGTTAATCGTTCGTCTTACATTTGTAACATTCGCAACAAACACCCTTATACAGGATCTGAACATCATCGACCTGTACCGGGACGAACGGGCGGAGCATCCGCATAGCGTCGTCCGCCACGGGCATATCGTGGATCGCGCCGCACGACTTGCAAAGAAAATGGGCATGCAGCGATGTATCGCCGTCAAAACGCGTCTGCCGGGCATCTATATCGAGCGCGAGCACAGCGCCCCGGGAGGCAAGCAGATTGAGCGTATTGTAGACCGTGGTCCTGGACAGCGTGGGCATCGACGGGCTCAGTGCGCCGTAAATCTCATCGGCAGTCGGATGGGTCCGGTGCGTCATCAGATACTCCATCACCGCCATCCGCTGGAGCGATGGACGTATGCCGTGACGCATGAGATATTCCTGAACGTTTGCCGACATAATTGTACTAATTACAAATATGAATCCGACACAAAAATAGCGATAAAAATCAAAACGCCAAACTTCAGGGCATAAATTTTATGCGGCAAAAGTCAGGGTCGGGCCGGAGCGGGAAGCAGCCGGCTATCTCTTAAACGCGAAAAGGACGGCCAGCACCAGACAAAAGAACGAGACGAGGTGGTTCCAGCGAAAAGTCTCGGTCTTGAAAAACAGCAGCGCAAACAGAGTGAAGACCGTAAGCGAAACCACCTCCTGGATCACCTTCAGCTCGACGAGCGAGAACGGGCCTCCGTTCCCCCGGAAGCCGATCCGGTTGGCCGGCACCTGGAAACAATACTCGAAAAACGCAACGCCCCAGCTCACGAGGATGACCGCAATGAGCGGCAACGCGTCGAAACCTTTCATCTCCCTGAACTTGAGGTGGCCGTACCAGGCCATCGTCATGAACATATTGGAGACCACGAGCAGCAAAATGGCAGAGATTCCTTTCATCGGGCAAAGCAGTTATTGCGGTTGGCGGATTCAGCGGATACGGCCGCGTGCGCCTATGGCACGCCGACGCGGGCGGGTACATCCCACCACAGGAGATGACCGGCGCAAAGGTAATTTATTTCTCGTTCCGTTGCTCACGGACGGCCGGGGATTTGCGGAACAAGCACGTGCCCGGCACCGGAGCCGGCGCAAAGGAAGCCGAACGAACCGGGAAAATCACTATATTTGTATATACGGGCAGGAAAGATCCCGGCAGGGCTGCGGGCAAGCTCGGCTTTGTCGTTCGGCTTCCACCATATCGATAGAATACGGGAGGCGGCCCGGCAATATTTGAGCGCAGACGCTCCGACTGTCGTTCGGCTTTTGCTATACCGGTAGCATATAAGATGCGGTTCGGACATCTTTGCAAACCAATTTGCACGATGCCGCCCGGCTTTCACTATATTTGCAAAACCACAGGAGGCGCTCGGACAAGCCTGAAAACAAGTTTTCGCCTTGCCGCCCGGCTTTCACTATATTTGAATAATACAGGAGGCGCCTCGGACAAGTCTGAAAACAAGTTTTCGCCTTGTCGCTCGGCTTTCACTATATTTGGTACAAAGAATCGCGAACTATGAAGTATAAGATCAAACGTCAGCAATTCAACTCGCGCCGCTGCTTCGTCTGCGGCATGGACAACGCACACGGCCTCCGGGCCCGGTTCTATGAAACCGAGGACAACGAGCTGATCTCCGTGTTCACGCCCGAAGACCACCACCAGAGCTATCCCAACCGGATGCACGGCGGGGCGATCGCCGCAATGCTCGACGAAACGATCGGGCGTGCCATCTGTGCCCACTACGGCGACATGGTGTGGGGCGTGACGCTCGAGCTGACGACCCGATACAAAAAACAGGTGCCCCTCGAACAGGAGCTCAAGGTGATCGGCCGGATCACCGTCGACCACGGCCGCTTCTTCCAGGGAACGGGCGAGCTGATCCTCCCCAACGGCGAGGTGGCCGCCACGGCCGAGGGTAAGTACATGAAGATGGCCGTCAAGGATATCTCTGGCGAGAGCTTCGTCGACAATGAGTGGGGGCTGCTGCCCGACGGGGAGATGCCGGCCGAGATCGAGCTTTAGCGGCAGGGGCGCGGGGATCCCCTCCGGCCAGGAGCCTGCAGGCCCCGCCGGAAGCAGTAACGCGCAGGCGACTGCTGCCGGTACACCCGCGTCGCCGGACCGGGTGCGGCATCAGGGACTCCAATAAGGCGGCCAAACGGAGGGGAGGGGCGACAGCGGCTACCCGACCGCCAGGATCTCGCCCGGATCACGAAAACAGTAGCGGGCTTCGACCGGGTCGGCCGGAGCGCCGCCCCATAAGGCAAGGCCGAAATCGACGCCGGCGCGCTGCGCGCAGAGGGAATCATAGGCCGTATCGCCGATATAGACGATCTCGCACGGCCGCGTGCCGGTCCGCTCCATATAGGTAAGCAGCGGATCGGCAAAGGGCTTGGGACGCGGCGAGTCGGTAACGCACACGACCGTATCGAAATAACCGGCGACCCCCTGCGGCTCGAAGTCCAGCGCAAACTCCTGCCGGTTCTTCGATGTGACGATCCCGAGCGAACGGCCCTGCTCCCTGAGCCGGGGCAACAGCCCGGCAATGCCATCGAACAGGCGGATCGTCCCGCCATACCTCTGCATATTCCTGTTCCAAAGCGCATTGGCGGACACCGGATCGGCGATCCCCAACTGCCGGAGCGCCGACTCGCCGGGAATTCCCAATGCAAACCGAAGCTCGTCGACCGGAACAACCCGGCCCCGAAGCTCGCGGATCGTATCCTGCAGCCCGTGCAGGTCGGCATATTCGGAATCGAGCAGCGTGCCGTCGATGTCAAAAACCAGGTGCCTGTACCTCATGGTCGACGCATTTCAGAAGATCGTTTATTTATTCTTCTTTTGCCTTGATGCAAAAGAAGGTCGCTCCGGCGACTCCGAATAATGAGGCTGCGTTCCTTTGTATCCACCGCATTAGCCGCTTGCCGTCCTGAGCCGCAAAACTCACTTCGCCCGGACAGCCTGCGGCTCCGGGAGGACGCCTTCGCGGAGCGGGCGCCCCACGCCGGCCGCAGGGCCGATCGCCTACAGGAAAAGCGGCTACCCCTGCAACCTGCCTGATAAAACCGGCGTGAAGAAACCGGGGGCGGACGGACAGGGAGGCGACGGCTGCGGTCCGACGAACATTAGGCCGAGGGACACGTGAGCACCCGAGGCCTAAAAGGAGAAGGTAGCCGTCGCCCGGACGGACTGCCCGGTTTCAGCCGGTTTTATGAGCGGTAGACCTTTGGGTTGCTTTTACGGCAATGGCAAAAGTAACTTGTCCGAAAGACAACAGTAAAGAATAAACGATCCTATGCAACACGGGAAACAGGACGGGCAACGAAGGGCCGGTGAACGGGCAACCGACCGTCCATCGGCCGGGGCCGGGACGACCGCCGCCTCAGGAACACATGCCCGTCTCCGACCGGCCTGTACCGGACGGCCCGCCGCTCAGGCACGGATCTGGCCGTCGCCTTCGATGAGGTACTTGTAGCTGGTCAGCTCGCGCAGCGCCATCGGGCCCCGGGCATGCAGCTTCTGCGTACTGATACCGATCTCGGCCCCCAGACCGAACTGTGCCCCGTCGGTGAAGGCCGTCGAAACGTTGACATAGACACAGGCCGCATCGACCATCTTGAGGTAGAGGGCCGCAGCATCGGCGTCCTCCGTCACGATCGCCTCGCTGTGCTTCGACGAGTAGCGGGCCACATGGTCGATCGCCCCAGAGATCGAGTCGACCGTCTTGACCGACATCTTATAGTCGAGGAACTCGGTCCCGAAGCTATGGTCCGTCGCGGGCTCGAGCAGGTCGGCCGGATAGTGGCCAGCGAGTGCCGCATAGGCCCGGGGATCGGCATAGACGATCACACGGCTATCGGCCAGCCGGGCGCAGAGCGCGGGAAGGTCGGCCAGGCGGTCGGCATGCACGATAAGACTGTCGAGCGCATTGCAGACACTCACGCGGCGCGTCTTGGCATTGTGGACGATCGCGGCGCCCTTGGCCGTGTCGCCGGCCTTATCGAAATAGGTATGGCAGATCCCGGCACCGGTCTCGATCACCGGCACGCGGGCATGGTCGCGCACGAAGTCGATCAGTCCCCTGCTGCCGCGCGGGATGATCAGATCGACGTCGCCCACGGCGGCGAGCAACTCGCCCGTCGCCTCGCGGCCGGCCGGGAGCAGGATCACCGCATCCTCGCTCACGCCGCACTGCGCCAGTACGCCCCGGATCACCGAGACGATCGCCTCGTTGGAACGGTAAGCGTCGGTACCGCCCTTGAGCAGGCAGGCGTTGCCAGACTTGAAGCAGAGCGAGAAAACATCGAAGCTGACATTGGGGCGCGCCTCGTAGACCACGCCGATCACGCCGAACGGCACGCTCACCTTGGTGATCCGCATCCCGTTGGGGCGCACCGACTCTTCGAGCACGCGGCCCTGCGGCGCAGGGAGCGTCGCCACATTGCGGATGTCGGCCGCGATCCCCGCCAGGCGCTCGCGCGTGAGCAACAGCCGGTCGTACATCGGATCACTGCGCTCCATGCGGGCCAGGTCTTTGGCATTCTCGGCCAGGATATAATCCGTATTGGCCTCGGCGGCATCGGCCACCCGGCCGAGCACCTCGCCGATCTTCTTCTCATCGAGCAGGTTGAGCTGCACGCTCGCCGCGCGGCTCCGCCCGAACAGCGGTTTCAGGTTCATCGTCTCTCGGTTTTATCGCTTGCGGAGGACGCTCAGCCCCCCGGCATATTATCGTTTCATCCCGGCACCGGCCGGTCGCATGGCCGGCCATGCGACCGGCCTAATCCAGATAAAGGTAATCGTAGTGGATCAGCGCACGGGCCCCCTTCTTGCCGATCATGGCACGCGCCTTCGCGCTGTCGGCCGCGACGCGGCCCACGCCGATCGGGGTACCGTCGGGCGCCACGATACGCACCACGTCGTCTTTCTCGAACTCGCCCTCGACACGGCTCACGCCCACGGGCAGCAGGCTCACCGCGCGCGGCGAGGTCAGCGCCTCGTACGCCCCCTCGTTGATATGCACCTCGCCCTTGGTGAAGCCGTCCGAATGGGCGATCCACTTCTTGACCCCCGAAATGGCGCGCGGCGCAGGGACGAAGCGCGTGCAGACAAGCGTGGACTGCGGATCGAGCACGTCGAGCAGCACACTGTCGCGCTTACCGTTGGCGATCACCACCTCAACGCCCTCGTCGGCCACCTTCGAGGCAATACGGCTCTTGGTGAGCATCCCCCCGCGTCCGAACTCAGACTTCCTGGCCTGAACATACTGCGCGATGTCGTCCTTCCCGGAACGGATCTCGCGGATCACCTCGGTCCCCGGATCGGCCGGGTTGCCGTTGTAGATACCGTCAATGTTGCTCAGAATGATGAGCGCCTCGGCGTCCATCATCGTCGAAACGAGGCCAGAGAGCTCGTCGTTGTCGGTGAACATGAGCTCCGTCACGGAGATCGTATCGTTCTCATTGACGATCGGGATCACCCCGTTGGCCAGCATCGCGTGCATGCAGTTGCGCTGGTTGAGGTAATGGCGACGCGTCGAGAGGTTCTCCTTGGTGGTGAGCACCTGGCCGCAGACGATCTGCTGCTCGCGAAACAGGTTGTAGTAGCGGTTGATCAGCTTGACCTGCCCCACGGCCGAGAACAACTGGCGCGCCGAGACCGGATCGAGCTTGTGCACCGTGCCGCGCATCTCGCTGCGCCCCGAAGCCACGGCCCCCGACGAGACCATGATCACCTCGACGCCCGCGCGGTGCAGCGCGGCGATCTGGTCGACCAGCGCCGACATCCGCGTCGTGTCGAGCGTTCCGTCGGACCGGGTCAGCACGTTGCTGCCGATCTTGACCACCACCCTCTTATATTTATACTTTGTCATCTCACTTGAAAACTGATATGGGAAATAGACAGCGCCCTGCCCGCACAACGGCGCAGAGGTGTCGGGCACGGCCGGCCGCCACGGACAGCACGGCCCGGGGACAGCGCCCGACGGCCGCCGCGGAGTACCGCGGACCGGCCGGACAAGCCGCTACCGGCTGGCCTTGAGCCCGGCGATCACCGCCTCGGCGAAGCCGGCCTCCTTCATGGCTGCCAGCCCCTTGAGCGTAATGCCGCCCGGCGTGGTCACCTTGTCGATCTCGGCCTGCGGCAGCGTGTGGTTGGCAGCCAGCATGGCCAGAGCGCCGCGAACGGTCTGCATCACGATACGCAGCGACTCGTCCTGCGTGAAACCCAGCTCCTCGCCGCCCTGCATCGAGGCGTTGATATACTGAAGCGCATAGGCGATCCCGCACGAGGCGAGCGCCGTCCCGGCCATCATCTTCTCCTCGGGCACGAGGATCACCTCGCCCAGCCTGGACAGGATGCCCCCGACCGTACGCACCTGGTCGTCCGATGCGCCGTGCTGCGCAACGAAGGTCACGCTCTCGCCCAGCGAAATGGCCGTATTGCGGATCACGCGGAACAGCACCGGGGCCGGCTGCGAGGGCGTCATCAGGTAGCCTTCGAGCGCCTCGAACGACACGCCGGCAGCGATCGAAACGACCATCTGCCGCGTCGCGTCGAGCACATCGCGGATCTGGCTCATCACCGTCTCGACCAGCCACGGCTTGACCGCTACGAACACAATGTCGGCGCCGAGCACAGCCTCGGCATTGTCTTTCGACAACCGGATCGCCGGGTTGAAAGCCTTAAATCCATCGTGCACGGCATCCGACAGGTCGGACACCGTCACGTCTTCGGCTGCCAGCACGCCGGCCGCCACGACACCGCGGGCGATCGAACCGCCCATATTGCCGCCACCAATGATCGTAATCTTCATCTCCATTCAATATAAATAGGTCCTACCCCGCAAAGGTAGCAAAATATTGCATATCGCGCGCCGGCAAGGGCAGGACATCGGCCGCCGCATACGGAAACAGCCGGTTGGACTTCGTATTTTCCCGGAAAGTTTTCCTCCGCATCCGGATGGTGCAATTTACTTTTAGATCACTAAAAAAGCAAAATCCACCACCATGGCTGAACATATCGGACAGAAAATCAAACAGCTGCGCGAAGCTTCACAGATCACCCCGGACACGGCCGCCGAAGCGGCCCACCTGCCGGTCTCGCAGTTGGAACTGATCGAAAGCGGCGACCTCGTGCCGTCGATATCGACCCTGATCAAGATCGCCCGCGCGCTGGGCGTACGCCTCGGAACCATCCTCGACGGCGAAGAACATCCCGGACCCGTCGTCTCGTCGGGAAATGCGATCCCCACGGTCAGCATCTCCAGCGAGAACGCCGCGGCACGCACACACCTCGACTTCTTCTCGCTGGCCAAGGACAAGACCGACCGTAACATGGAGCCTTACATGGTCAACGTCGCCTACCGCAAATGCAGCGACGACCAGCGGTCGAGCCACGAGGGCGAGGAGTTCCTCTATGTGGTCGACGGGACCGCAGAGCTCCGCTACGGCAACCAGACCTACACGCTCCGCACGGGGGACAGCATCTATTACGACTCGATCGTACCGCACTGCCTGTCGACCGCGGCCGAGGGCGAAACGGCCCGCGTACTGGCCGTTACGTACACGCCCTGCTAACCGGCCGGGGCCGGGCACAGCATCGCGGAGCGGAGCGACTTTCCGGGTGGACATCGTAAAATCGGGCGGAAGATTTCTGCCATCCACAAGCACGGAAACGGCACCGAAGCTCCCCGGAAGCACGGCCGGCCTCCGCCGACGGACAGAACCCCGGCCGGCCAACGGCCAGAAGCACCAAACCACAAACTCTGACAGAACAACGACTTCATGGAACTGATCGACTATACCTTCGGGCAACTGCTCGAAAAACACGCCGCCGAGCGACCCGACCACGACTTCCTGGTCTACTCGGACCGGGCGCTGCGCCTTACGTACGCCGAGTTCAACGACCGCGTCGACAAACTGGCCAAAGCCTTCCTCGAGATCGGGGTCACGAAGGGCAGCAAGGTGGGCGTATGGGGCAAGAACGTCCCCGACTGGCTGACCATTATGTTCGCGGCGGCCAAGATCGGCGCCGTGCTCGTAACGGTCAACACCAACTACAAGACCGCCGAGCTCGAATACATCATGAAGAACGCCGACATCCACACGATGTGCATGGTCAACGGATACCGCGACAGCGACTACGTGCAGATGATGTACGAGAGCGTGCCCGAACTGAAAAGCGGCGACCGCAGCCATCTCCGTTCGGAGAAGTTCCCCGAGCTGCGCAACGTGGTCTACATCGGACAGGAGAAGCAGCGCGGCATGTACAGTATCGCCGAGCTGATCACGGCCGGGACATACTTGGACGACAAGGCGCTGCGCGAGGCTGAGGCAAAGGTCTCGCCGCACGACGAGGTCAACATGCAGTACACCTCGGGGACGACCGGATTCCCCAAGGGCGTCATGCTCTCGCACCACAATATCCTCAACAACGGCAACGCCACCGGCGAGTTCATGAGCTTCACGCCCGAGGACAAGCTGCTCACCTGCGTGCCGCTGTTCCACTGCTTCGGCTGCGTGCTGGCGCTCTGCGCCGTCATTACGCACGGCTCGACGATGGTCATGGTCGAGGACTTCGACCCGCTCAAGGTGCTGGCCTCGATCCACAAGGAGCGCTGCACGATCCTCTACGGCGTGCCGACGATGTTCATCGCCGAGCTCAACCACCCGATGTTCGACATGTTCGACCTCACGTCGCTGCGCACCGGCATCATGGCCGGCGCCGTCTGCCCGATCGACACGATGAACCAGGTGATGGACCGCATGCACTGCAAAGTGATCAGCGTGTACGGCCTCACCGAGAGCTCGCCCGGCATGACCGCCACGCGCATCACCGACTCGACCGAGGTGCGCGCAACGACCGTCGGCCGCGAGTTCCCATTCGTCGAGGTCCGCGTGATCGACCCCGAGACCGGCGAGGAGTGCCCGGCTGGCGTGCAGGGCGAGATGTGCTGCCGCGGCTACAACATCATGAAGGGCTATTACAAGAATCCCGAAGCCACGGCCGAAGTGATCGATGCCGACGGATTCCTACACTCGGGCGACCTCGGAGTCAAGGACGAGGAGGGTAATTACCGCATCACGGGCCGCATCAAGGAGATGATCATCCGCGGGGGAGAGAACATCTACCCGCGCGAGATCGAGAACTTCCTGTTCAAGATGCCGCAGATCCAGGGCGTCGAGGTGGTCGGTATCCCAAGCCCCAAGTACGGCGAGGAGGTCGGCGCGTTCATCAAGCTCAAGGCCGGCGAGACGCTGAGCGAAGAGGACGTGAAGCTATACTGCCGCGGACAGATCGCACGCTACAAGATCCCGAAATACATCTTCTTCATCGACGAGTTCCCGATGACGGCCAGCGGCAAGATACAGAAGTACCGCCTGCGCGACCTCGGCGTCGAGATGCTCGAAGAGCGGGGCGTTACGATCGTCTGACCCGGCACCGGTCGTGCCGGACCGCAAACGGGCACGGCCGGACGACGGACGAGACACCGTCTGTCCGGACATGATCGAAGGTTAGGTTAAGTCGAAATATTCACAACATAAGGACGGACGGGAAGCAGGCTGCCAATCGGCAGCCTGCTTTACGATATGACCGCGGCTTATCCTTCGCCGGCGAAGGAGCCGACAGAGATCGGCGCGAGCGGCAGGACGGAAGGAGCAAGGCGCCGCTGGAGCCGGAAGCGGCGGTCGGGACCCGGAAGGAGCGCCTCAGGGAAAAACCGGAGCGAAAGCTCCACGCACCCGGCGCTACGGCACGGAGCGGCAGATCGGCGCGAGCGGCAGGAGTATCCCCGGGCCATGCGCATGCGGGCAGGGGCCCGTCACAACCGTTTTTCGCGGAGCGTGCCGCGGTACCAGCCCACGGCACAGGTCCCGGCAAAACGGAAACCCAAGGTATCATAAAAGGCGTTCAGCTCGCGATTCGAGGCGATGCAATCGAGCCTGAGCCTGCCGACACCCCGCCGCCGGGCCTCCTCCTCACAGAAACGCAGCGCAGCGCGACCCGCACCCCGCCGCCCGGGATGCGAAACGAGGTTATGGACATACAGGGCAGGCATCCGGTCCTCCCACCGGGCATCGGTCTCGAACAGCGTAAAGGCACCGGCCAGCTCGCCCCCCTGCCGGACCACATAGAGCCGGCCCTCATCGGCCGCCCGGACAAAATAGGCATGGGGGAACACCTCCAGATAGGCATCCTCGTTCCACTGGTGGATACCCCGCTCGTCCATCCAGGCAATACGGCGGCGGATCAGCCCGAGGATATCGGCTGCATCGCCGGGCACCGCCCGTTCAACACTCCATGTTTCGCTCATCAGCATCATCCATTTTGATTTGAGCCCTGCCCGCCTCTCCCGGCGCCGCGGCACCGGGCGCATCCGGATATCCGGACAAAAACAGGGCCGTCCCCGCGGAAACGCCTCTAAAAAATGGCAACAGACGTAGAAATCGGGCCATTGCATTTCTTCAGGCAGGGGCGGGGCAACGAAAAGGCAACCGTGCCATTTTCGCCCTGCGCATGAATGCCAACGACCACAAGCAACTGACACAAAGATAACCAAAACACCTGTCAAAATCAAAGTACGGCTTCATGCCCTACAACGTGTTTTGGCAGCTGTTGAACGCGATCGACGGACCTACGCACCCCATCGGACAATGACGCTCGCGGCAATGGCATTGGCACAAAATCCGATTCCCCACGCGGCTGCGTCCCCGCGTTACGACAAGAGGGCGGGATCGCCTTCAAGACGGATGGAAGACGATCTGTCTCTGGATCGAGCCCCCGCAAAAGAATCTTTAACGGATTGCTCTACGGATCGTACGCGGATGGAGTCTGCCGGGCAAGCGTATCCGCCGTCGTTCAACCCGGGGCAAATATTCTCGTGCAGGCTCCCCCTCGGACAGCCATCTCCAGGCATTTGACAGACATAGCCTGCAAGGAGCCTCCCCCGGCTTCCAGTGTTTCTTTCACATGCCGTACCGGCTCCCTTTAGACAATAAAGGTGCGGAGCATCGCCTGTCTACCGTTTTGCGTTGCGTCTATTCGAAACGGGGCCCTCCCATCGCACCAAAGATCGACGAAACCGGGGTGAAAACGAGGTTCCCTTTCGTTGGACACCGGTTGGTCCGCGGAGAGCTCGGCGGAAAGGCCACAGGAAACACCCCCTTGTTCACCACACTAAAACGAAGGCGATAGTTTTGACACGCCGGATGATATGCTTATATTTGTACTTCAAAAAAATGATCGTATACGACAGACTGAGGGATACGGATCATACAACTGAAAAAAGTGATCGTAATAACACATAAAAGACGAAACTTGTCGATCAGGCGTACGGTTCTCATGCTCACGTGCCTGGGTCTCTGGGCCTTCATGCCGCCGGTGGCCGATGCCAGGGAGCGCCAGTTGCTTATCATCAACTCCTATAACGAGGCCGCTCCGTGGAGCCAGGAGCTGATCACCCCGATCGCAGTGCGGATCGCCCGGACGGATGGCGTACGTGCCGACATCATCCATATGAACGGCACGGTCATCCGCAACAGTTCGATGTACCACCAGGTGGCGAACGGCATATTCCATCGTTTCGAGGAACGCAGGCCCGATTATCTGGTGCTGATCGGGAACATGGCCTTTACCCTGCGGGAGCGCATCGTACGGGAATGGGGCGACATTCCGATGATACTGATCTCTAAAATGGGCATTTACGGACCGCAGGAATTCTATATGACCGGAGAGACCTCCGATGTGCCGGACGATGCGCTGGCGCCGCTGGCCAACCTGCAGGGAGAATACAACTTTACGATGATCGAAGTCCCGGACCTGTTCCGGCAGACGATCGACATGATGGTGGGGATGCTCCCCCGGATGCGCAAGCTGGTGTTCATGGCCGACGAGTTCTACCTGAACCGTTACCTGAGCGAACATATCCGCCGGTATATGAAGGAGGCTTATCCCGACTTCGGATACGAATGGCTCGTGGGTAACGAGCGCAACGGCGATCTTATGCAGCAGTATCTGAACGACCGGGACCCCTCGGTCGGGCTGCTGCTCTCAACCTGGTTCTACGAGCGCACCAGCGTACACGGGTTCCCGATGCTGATCTCGGGCGACGCCCGGATGATCCCGGCGGCCAAGCGTCCCGTCTTCGCCCTGCGAAGCGCTTATCTGGGCAACGGCATCGACGGCGGCTATTTCCCCGATCCGCAGCAGACCCAAACGTCCGTCATGCATGCGGTCACGCAGATGCTGGCAGGCATGCCCATGCGCGAGATCCCGTTCGCCTATGCCACCGAGACGTTCCCCATCGTCAATTACCCCAAGCTCGTCCAGGACGGGATCCCGGCGGACAGATGCCCCGAAGGAACGATATTTCTCGATAAGCCCAAGACATTCTGGCAGCAGTACAGCTGGTATATCATCATTGGACTCGTCATTCTGGCGGCAATAATCGTCATCGCCATCCTCAACGCGATATTCCAACGCAAGAAGATAGCCCTTTTCCGGACGCACACCAAACTGGTCGAACGCATGCCGATCGCCTATACGCAGGCGACCGTGCGCTACGGAGCCGGCGGACGCGTCGCCGACATCGATTACCACTCGGGCAACGAGGCTTTCGCCAATCTGGTCCGGCAAAACGCCCTCCCGGACACTCCCGGCAAACTGTTCGCCCCCGAATACATCTCGAACCTGACCGAGACCGTCCTGAAAAAGCGCCTCCCCATCACCTTCCCGCACTACTTCAAACAGACCGACACGTATTACGAGTTCCTGATGTACCTGTCCGAGCAGGGAAAGGAACTGGACATTTTCGCCATCGACATTACGGCCAAAAGCAAGGCGACCAACGAGCTGAGGGAGTTTGCCGAGAAACTGGACATCACCCTGAGCGTGGCCCACATCATTCCGTGGCGCTGGGACCTGGAGAGCCACAAGATCGCCTGCGAGGCCCAGCGTATCCTGAGGCACATGAACTTCACCGCGCAGCGCGGCTCGACCCACCTGGTCCACATTATCGAGGATGCCGAGTACTTCGAGCGCATCCATCCCGACGATGCGGCGCACGTAAAGCAGGCTTACCGCGATTTTCTGGACGGGAAGCTCCAGTACGTCAAGACCGAGTTCCGGGTGGTCACCGACAAGAACGGACAATCGCGCACCGACTGGCTGGAAGTCCATGCCGCGGTGGTCGAAAGCGACGACCGGGGCCGGGCGACGGCGCTCATCGGCTCGCTGCTGCTGATCACCGAACGCAAGAAACAGGAGCAGGCCCTCATCGCGGCCAGGGAGCAGGCCAAGGAGTCCGACCGGCTGAAATCGGCGTTCCTGGCCAACATGAGCCACGAGATCCGCACGCCGCTCAACGCCATCGTCGGGTTCTCGAGCCTGCTGCTCACCACCGATGACGAGCAGGAGAAACAGCAGTTCGTCAACATCATCGAGAATAACAACCAATTGCTGCTGCAACTGATCGGCGACGTGCTCGACCTGGCCAAGGTCGAGTCCAACACGCTCGACTTCATTTACAGGGCCGTCGACCTCAATGAGCTGATCCATACGATCGACAGCACCGAGCGCCTCCGCCTGCAACCGGGCGTCGTGCTCAACTTCACGCTCGGCGCGACCGACTGCGTCGTCCGCACCGAGCCCAACCGGTTGTCGCAGGTGCTGATCAACCTGCTCTCCAACGCCCGCAAATTCACTTCGAAAGGAAATATCACCTTCGGGTACGAACTGCGCGGAGGCGAGATCTACTTTTTCGTGAAAGACACCGGAATGGGGATCGCCCCCGAGGGACAGGCGCGCCTTTTCCAACGTTTCGTCAAGCTGAACGATTTTATGCCGGGCAACGGTCTCGGACTATCCATCTGTAAGGGGATCGTCGAAAAAATGGGCGGAACGATCGGCGTCGAATCTGCGGGCGAGGGCCGCGGCAGTACGTTCTGGTTCACGATCCCGTACCTGCCGGCAGCGATCGACAAGGCGCAACAGCCTGCCGGGCAGACGCCGAAGATCCCGCTGGGCCGGAAGGAGATCACGATCCTCGTGGCCGAGGACAATGAGAGCAACTTCCTGCTGTTCCAGTCGATCCTGAAGCAGGAATACAAGCTCGTCCATGCCTGGGACGGACGCGAGGCGGTGGCGCTCTGCCGGGAACACGACCCCCAACTGGTCATTATGGACATCAATATGCCGAACATGGACGGATACGAGGCCACAAAGGAGATCCGTAAATTCTCCCAAACGGTTCCCATCATCGCCGTAACGGCCTATGCATTCGCATCCGACAAGGAAAGGATCATCAAAAACGGCTTCAACGGCTATGTCGCCAAACCGATCAACCCGACCAAGCTGGGGGCCGAGATCCGCACCATGCTCGACCGCAACTTTACACTGGTCTAACGGCAGATACCTGACGCCCCTATCCTCACCGCAAAGATCGGGTCGATGCCTGCATGCCCGCAGGGCATCGGCCCGAAGCCGCATCCGCCCCTCCGGTAAAAGGCCCCTGAAACATCCCCCTCCAAGACAGTAAATTATGGCTATGGGCCAACGAACGGCATGTCGGTCAAGCCTCTGACGTTAAAAAAAAAATTGTAATTTTACCCGACAAAGTATTCGTTCTGCCTCCGTCCGGCCGCATGTATCGAAGCGGCGCCTGCACGGGCCCATTCGCTGTTTCCGGCAACGGACCGCTCTGCAAGCGTCTCCGGACCGGGATGCGGCGGTGTCCTGCCCGGGATACGCCGCGCCCCCGCAGGCCCGGGTCCCTGTCCCGGACCCTCGCGTTCAGGGAACCGGAGGAGCGTACACGGATTCCGCGTCCGGGGTCACGGAACGTTCTTTATTTGCCCATATCCCGAAGGCGGTATGACGCGCCGTGACACCCGGCCAGACCGCGTTTCGCTGTGGAAAGCAATTCAACACCACCGCCATGAAGATCGTCAAACTGCAAGGAACGGACAGAAAACTTTACGAACTGGTGGCTCCGCTGGTCATGAGCCCGCCCATCGTGAGATACAACAACAACTACCCGTTCAAAACGGGCGTGAGGTACACGTGGTATGTCGCCGTGGAGAACGACGCGGCGGTCGGTTTCATGCCGCTCAGGCGGAACTCATCCGGAGAGTGCATCCTCGACAACTACTATGTGCGGGGAGACGACGCGGACCTGCTGGAACGCCTGCTCGCTACGGTCATCGCCGACGGGGAAAACCGGGCCGGACTTCAGGCCACGGTACATAAAAGACATGTGGAGCGCTTCGCCCGGCAGGGCTTCAGCCCATGTCTCCAATGGAAAAACTACGAAAAAATGCGGTATGATCCGCACCACACGCATGTACAGGCTGAACGTATATGATGCGGCACAGAAGCGACTGAAGATCGTTTTCGACTATTTCGACTATGTGTACGTCTCCTTTTCCGGGGGGAAAGACAGCGGCGTGCTGCTGAACCTGTGCATCGACTATATCCGCAAGAACGCTCCGGGACGCAAACTGGGCGTATTCCATATGGATTACGAGGCCCAGTACCGGCAAACGACGGCCTATGTCGAACGCACCCTGTCGGAAAACCGGGATATCCTGGAAGTGTTCCATTGCTGCGTCCCTTTCCGGGTCGAGACCTGCACGTCCATGTATCAGGCCCACTGGCGCCCCTGGGAAGAGCGTTTCCGGGACATCTGGGTGAGGAAGAGGCCCGAAGGATGCCTTACGCAGAAAGACTTCGGTTTCTTCCGGCCGGAAATGTGGGACTATGACTTCCAGCGCCTGTTCGCCGGATGGCTCAGGCGCAAAAAGCGTTGCCGGAAAATATGCTGCATGGTCGGGATCCGGACCCAGGAGAGCATCAACCGGTGGCGGGCCATACACAGCGACCGGAACTGCCAGCACCTCCACAGCTACAAATGGACCCGCAGGATCGGATGGCACGAGTACAACGCCTACCCCATATACGATTGGAAAACGGAGGATATCTGGATCGCCAACAGCCGGTTCGGATGGGCATACAACGCGTTGTACGACCTCTACTACCAGGCGGGAATCCCGGTTGCCAAACAGCGGGTGGCCAGTCCTTTCATCTCACAGGCCCTCTCGACCCTGGCCGTCTACAAGGCTGTCGATCCCGACACCTGGGGACGGATGGTGGGACGCGTCAACGGTGTCGGATGCGCCGCCATGTACGGCAGCACTTCGGCCATGGGGTGGCGGGGGATCACCTGTCCGGAGGGTTTCTCATGGAAAGAGTATATGTATTTCCTGCTGGACACGCTACCCCGGCAGGCTCGGCAGAATTACCTGGAGAAACTGCAGGTCAGCGTCCGTTTCTGGCGCGAAAAGGGAGGATGCCTCTCCGAAGAGACCATCGCAAAGCTGCGGACGGCCGGCATCCCCATCCGCGTGGAAGGCCCATCGGGCTACCGGACCGACAAAAGACCGGTGCGGATGGAGTACCTCGACGACCTGGACATCGCGGAGTTCCGGGAACTGCCCACCTATAAGCGGATGTGCATCTGCATCCTAAAAAACGACCATGCCTGCAAATACATGGGGTTCTCCCCGACCAAGCAGGAACGCCAGAGACGGGAGAACGCGATACGCAAGTACAAAATCCTCGACCATGAAAAATAAATCCGCAAGTCCGGTATACGCGGTGAAAGCCGTTCCGGTGGAGAAAGTGGTGGCCAACAGCTATAACCCGAACGTGGTCGCCCCGCCGGAAATGGCCCTGCTGGAACTCTCGATATGGGAGGACGGCTACACGATGCCCTGCGTCTGCTATCACCTCCAGGAACAAGACCTCTACGAAATCGTCGACGGTTACCACCGCTACCTGGTTATGAAGACCTCGCGCCGCATCTATGAGCGCGAACACGGATTACTGCCGGTGGTGGTCATCGACAAGGACCTCTCCAACCGCATGGCCTCCACCATTCGCCACAACCGGGCGCGCGGCACCCACTCCGTCGAGCTGATGACGGGCATCGTGGCCGAGCTGGTCGCATCGGGTATGTCCGACCGCTGGATCATGCGCCACATCGGCATGGACAAGGACGAGCTGCTGCGCCTCAAACAGATCTCGGGGCTGGCCGCGCTTTTCGCCGACAAGGAGTTCAGCGCATCCGACGAATGGTGCGAAGAGCCGGAGGAAGCGCCCGTACCGATGCCGTAAGGGCATTCGGGCACACGGGGAGACGGAAGGCAGGGCTGCCGTGGCGGAAAGAGATCGCGCAGGTCCGGCAGCCATGTCCCGCCCCATACCGGCACGGTATCCACACAGCGGCAGTATCGCACGGCCCCGCAGAAACACCCCGGGCCCGACGGCTCCGGCTCAGGGCACCGAACGGGATGCGTCCGGACGCATCCATGTCCTTGCCCGACCCTCACCCGACATCGGACGGCA
Organism: Rikenellaceae bacterium; assembly: GCA_017415005.1. Lineage (GTDB taxonomy): Bacteria > Bacteroidota > Bacteroidia > Bacteroidales > Rikenellaceae > RGIG1874. The sequence goes on along the minus strand of JAFQJK010000023.1, from coordinate 45,487 downwards.
CGGCATCGGCCGCCTCCGGTCCAGAACCGACATCCATTTTGTTGTGCCGGTCCGGCCGCCCATGCCACTTGCAATCCGTGTGTCTTTTTCTCCCGACGAAAGCATTTGCCATTGTAAAAATTAAGGTTAGATTATATATTTGTATAATTCAATTCACTGAACGACATCAAATCAATAGACTCCGTGAAACGTTTTTTACTGCTTCTGTCCCTGCTCGCCGCAGCGGGATCGGCACATGCGGCGTCGCTGGTCGAAGGACGCATTTACCTGAAAAGCGGGGCTGTTGTCGAATGTGTGGGCGACGACCGGCTGATGATGCCTAAACGATCCGGGAGACTGAAGATCTTCCGCGATGCTTTCCGGAAAACGAAGACCAAAGAATTCCTCCCCGGAGATCAGATCGACTCGGTGGTTTGCTGGCATGCCAAGACCCCTGAACACGCCCGCAAGCTGGTTTGGGCCTCTGAGCCGGGTTGGATGTGGATATATGTCGAGACTCCGTATATCAAGGCGTGCGTCTATTCGCGGAAGGGCTACAGCATCGATACGAACGGCGGCATACAAATCTGGCAGCGGCGCAGATGGTTCAGCCGGTCGAGGACGGCCTATTTTCTACAGAAACGTGGCGATAGCGAATATCAATGTGTAGGCAGCACTTCCCGCCGGTCGAAAGACGTTTTCCGTGAGCGCATCGCCCGTTATATCGACGACGACCCCGTACTGGCCGAACGCATACGCCGGTCGAACGCTTACCGGGACAAGACCGTCCTCATGCTGCGGGACTACGATCCGACCGAACACTAACCCAAATAAAATACGCATGAAACAGTTTTTACTTTTCGCTGCCGTCGTGCTCGTCGCGTCAGGCACGATCAGCCGGACGGAAGCCAAGAAACCGGAGGATCAGGAGTTCCGCCGGGTAGTAGTAACCCTGCGATCCGGAGAGAAAGCAGACGGCTACCTGCACCGCGGTTGGCACGCCGAATCGTCATTTTTGAAAAAAGAGAACTACTCGTTCAAGCTCGCCAAGACCCCCGACGACAAAGAACCGGTCAAATACACGGTGGAGGATGTGGAGAGTGTCGAATACGTCGAAAAGACCGAGTCCAATCCGGACGGTATCCGCTGGGAAGCGCGCGAGCTGGCGTCGCCCGGCCTCGCAGACCGCTACCACACGATCCGTCGTATGGTCTGCCTGAACAAGGCCGGTGCGAATGCCACGACCTACTGGTGGAAAATATGGACGACCGAGCGGATCGGCAACACCGACCGCCGGGTACTGAAAACCATGTACGGCATCCGTTTCCACAATGACCCTGACAAGATCGTCTATCCGTATATGTTGGTCAGCTCCGTGCTGATGGACAAGCAATATCCGGGCTTGAAAGATTTCTGCAAGAACTGGTTCAAAGGCCCCGAAGGCAAGGTGCATAAAAAAGAGTCCAAGGAGAACGATGCCTGGATGCTGGACATGTACGACGCGTATCTGGCCGCTAAGGCAGACAAATAAGCCCCGGCCATTGCGGATTGCGTCACTGTATTCCTCCGATTCCGCGCCATACAAAAACAGCCTCATGGCTTAGCATGACCCGGAGCGATGAAATCCAGCCCAGGAAGCAAAAAACCAATACGTTAAAACAGAATCCGGAAAGAGACTGCGGCAACGATTCAGCGACGTAACGCTTTCCGGACGATGCTTTTTCATACGGTCTTAACGCCCCACTCCGGCAATACCGCTAAATCACAGAAAAAACGGCCGGCTATCCCTCACAATATCGCTATCCCACGTTAAAGGCCGCCCCTTTCGGGGCGGCCTTATCGTCGACTCCACAGGTCGCTGCTGCGACAGCGCGCTAAGCCTGTCCGCGGCCGTGGCAGTTCTTGTACTTCTTGCCGCTGCCGCAGGGACACGGCTCATTGCGGCCCACCTTCTTCTCGACATGCACCGGCGCGGGCTTGCCCCGGTCGGCAGCTCCGGCGTTCATCGCAGCCTCCATGCGGGAGGTTTGCAGGCGGCTCATATCGGTCTTCGGACGCTGGGGCTGGGCCTGCTGCTGCATCTGCTCCGGCGCATTGTCGCGCGTGTGGATATAGCCTTTGTTGAGCACAGCCAGCACCTCGCGGTTGACCTTGTCGAGCATCTTGCGGAACAGCTCGAACGACTCGAACTTATAGATCAGCAGCGGGTCCTTCTGCTCGTAGCTGGCGTTCTGCACGCTCTGCCGCAGGTCGTCCATCTCGCGCAGGTGCTCGCGCCAGTTGTCGTCGATCGTGGTCAGCATCACGATCTTGCTGAACACCTTGTAGATCTCGGTGCAGCCGGTATCGTAAGCCTTCCGGAGATTGACCGGTACGTTGTAGCCGTTCACGCCGTTGGTGATCGGCACGTAGATGTTCTCATACTGCGTCCCCTGCTCCTCGTACACCTTGCGGATCACCGGCGCGGCGGTCATCGCCACGCTCTGGGCGCGGCGCGCATAAGTGTCCTGCAGGTCCTTGACGAGCAGGTCGACCAGATCGCGCTTGTTGCCGGCCTTAAACGTCTCCTCATCGAATGAAGGCTGTACGGCCACCTGACGGATCAGCTCGAACGAGAAGTCCTCGAAGTTGTCCGATCCGAAATTCTCGACGAACGACTCGGCGAAGTCGAGCATGATATTGTTCAGGTCGATCTCGACCCGCTCGCCGTAGAGCGCATGGCGGCGGCGCGTGTAGATCACCTCGCGCTGCGAGTTCATCACGTCGTCGTACTCGAGCAGACGCTTACGGATACCGAAGTTGTTCTCCTCGACCTTGCGCTGCGCGCGCTCGATCGCCTTAGACATCATGCGGGCCTGGATCACCTCGCCCTCCTTGAGGCCCATGCGGTCCATCAGGCCGGCAATGCGCTCCGAGCCGAACAGGCGCATCAGCTCGTCCTCGAGCGAGACGAAGAACTGCGACGAGCCCGGGTCGCCCTGGCGACCCGAACGGCCGCGCAACTGGCGGTCGACGCGCCGCGACTCGTGCCGCTCGGTACCGATGATCGCCAGACCGCCCGCAGCCTTGACCTCGGGCGAGAGCTTGATGTCGGTACCACGACCGGCCATGTTGGTGGCGATCGTCACCTGGCCCGTGCGGCCCGCCTCGGCGACGATCTGCGCCTCAAGCTGGTGCTGCTTGGCATTCAGCACATTGTGCTTGACCCCCTTGAGCTTGAGCATGCGGCTGAGCAGCTCGGAGATCTCGACCGACGTGGTACCCACCAGCACCGGGCGTCCCTCGCCCACCAGACGCTCGATCTCGTCGATCACGGCGCTGTACTTCTCACGCTTGGTCTTGTAGATCAGGTCCTCGCGGTCGTCGCGGATCACCGGACGGTTCGTGGGGATCACCACCACGTCGAGCTTATAGATATTCCAGAACTCGCTCGCCTCGGTCTCGGCCGTACCGGTCATACCGGCGAGCTTGTGGTACATACGGAAGTAGTTCTGGAGCGTGATCGTCGCGAAGGTCTGCGTCGCCGCCTCGATCTTCACGCGCTCCTTGGCCTCGATGGCCTGGTGCAGGCCGTCGGAGTAGCGCCGCCCCTCAAGAATACGGCCCGTCTGCTCGTCGACGATCTTCACCTGATTGTCCATCACCACATACTCGACATCCTTCTCGAACATGCTGTACGCCTTGAGGAGCTGGTTGACCGTGTGCAGGCGCTCGGCCTTGACGGCGTAGTCGTTGACCACCTCGTCCTTCCTGGCTGCCTTCTCCTCGGCACTCAGCGTCGACTTCTCGAGCTCGGCCACCGCGCTCCCGATGTCGGGAAGCACGAAGAAACCCTCCTCGCCGACGCTCTTCGAGAGCACGTCCTGCCCCTTGTCGGTCAGCTCGACCGAGTTGAGCTTCTCGTCGATCACGAAGAACAGGTCGTCGACGATCTCGGGCATGCGGCGGTTGTTATCCTGCATATAGATGTTCTCGGTCTTCTGCATCAGCGTCTTGACGCCCTGCTCGCTGAGGTACTTGATCAACGGCTTGTACTTCGGGAGACCCTTGTGGGCACGATAGAGCAGGATGCCGCCCTCGTCGGTCTTACCCTCGTTGATGAGCTTGCGGGCATCGGCCAGCAACTGCGTCACCAGGTTACGCTGCAACGCGTGCAACTGCTCGATCGAGCCGCGGTATGTCTCGAACATCTGGTCGTCGCCCTTGGGCACCGGGCCCGAGATGATGAGCGGCGTCCGCGCATCGTCGATCAGCACCGAATCGACCTCGTCGACGATCGCATAGTGATGCTTGCGCTGCACGAGGTCGGTGCTCGAAATGGCCATATTGTCGCGCAGGTAGTCGAAGCCGTACTCGTTGTTCGTTCCGAACGTGATGTCGGCCAGGTAGGCCTTGCGGCGAGCGTCGGAGTTAGGCTGATGCTTGTCGATACAGTCGACCGACAGGCCGTGGAACTCGTACATCGGCCCCATCCACTCAGAGTCGCGGCGGGCCAGGTAGTCGTTGACCGTCACCAGGTGGACACCCTTACCGGCCAGCGCATTGAGGAAGACGGGAAGCGTCGCCACCAGCGTCTTACCCTCACCCGTGGCCATCTCGGCGATCTTACCCTTGTGCAGCACCACGCCGCCGAAAAGCTGCACGTCGTAGTGCACCATATCCCACGTCACCTTGTTGCCGCCCGCCGTCCAGGTGTTGCTGTACACGGCCTTGTCGCCGTCGATCCGCACGAAATCCTTCGTAGCGGCCAGCTCGCGGTCGAAATCGGTGGCCGTCACCGTGATCTCGGCGTTCTCCTTGAAGCGGCGCGCCGTATCCTTCATAATAGCGAACGCCTCGGGAAGGACCTCGTCGAGCTTCTCCTCGATCTTGTCGTCGATCCCCTTGGTCAGCGTGTCGATCTCCTTCGAGATACGCTCCTTATCGGCCAGCGTGGTCTCGGGAGCCTCGAGCTGGGCTTTCAGCTCGACGATCCGGTCCTCGTCGCCCTTGATGCAGGCCGCAATGGCAGCCCGGATGGCCGCGCTGCGGGCACGCAACTCATCGTCGCTCAGTTTTTCGATCTCGGGATAAACCGCCTTGATCTTGTCGACATAGGGCTGGATCTCTTTCCGGTCCTTGTCGCTCTTGGTCCCGAACATCATCTTCAGCAAACCGCCTATAATATCCATAACAGATTGTTTTTCAATGAATAAAAAATACCCCTCCGCGGCAGCCTGGCTCACACTGCCGGAAGGACGGGTAAAAATACGAAATTTTGGCGAGAAACCGCCGCCCGGTACGATTTTGTGCAGATTTTCTTTATCCGGAAAACACCGGTCGCTCAGAGCCCTACCGACTGGCGGAGCACGGGGCGCCCGACAGGGCAGGCGGCGCAGCGGCGGGGCTCGCAATAGGTGCGGTAAAGCTGGATCAGGGCCTGTGACTCAAAAGCCGTGGCCGGCGACACGCCCTCGTGCGCCCAGCCTTTGATGATCCGGTTGCGCTCGGGCGCGATCTGCCCGAGCAGGTCGACAGCCGCCTCGCGCAGGGCCTCTTCGCCCGTCTCCGAACCGTAAGCGAACAACAGCGGCACAACCAGGTTGATCCCCAGGATATCGACGATCATCTCGCCCATCCGCTTGGGCGTGGGCCTGCCGGCCGGCTGCCCCATCACGAAATGGTCGGTCCAGTATGCCGAGGCCTCGGCCCGAAACAGGCGGTGCACGTCGTCGGGCGTCCGGCAGGCCACGATGTTCGAAAAGACGAACTCCTGCGTCGACAGGAATGCGGCGAGCTGCGCAATGCGCAACACCGGGAGGCCTCCCGGGTTGGCGTGCCCCTCCCGCCAGCCCATATGGCGCAACGGCCGGATATCGTACTTGCGCCGAAGGTAATCGAACTCCTCGCGCAGCATACGCGTATACTCGTCGTCGGCAGGCCCCTCGAGCAAGCCCGCGCCACCGAGCAGCATCGCCTCGACCGACCGGAGCGAGGTCCGCTCACGCGTGACATATACATAGGGTACGGCATAGGCCAGCCGCGTGAACATCTCTTTATGGGTATTGGCCCCCATCGAGCGCAGCAGCAGGATATAGAACGTCTCGTTCCAGTTGCGGTCGACAGCGGCATGGATCGCCATCACATCGCCGTACTTGCGTTCGAGCCGCTCGAGCGACAGGCGCGTGAACAGCGTCTCGCGGCGGAAGCCGTCGAGCGAGCCGATATGGTAAGAGCAGCGGAACGACCGGCTCTCCCTCCTCAGCCGCTCATAGGTACAAGCTGCCTCGACAGGGCATTCGACCACGAGCTGGGGCACGAACGACCCGTCGCTGCGGCAGACAAAGCCGGTCCGCTCGGGCACCACCTGAAGCACGGCGCTGTCCGCACAGCCACTGCGTCCATACCGGAGCGCCGGCAGCTCGCCGCAACTGAGCAGCACGTCGCCGCGGCACGACGTCCCGTCGATGACCACCTCGCAGCCGGTGAACACATCCGGCGAACCGGCACACTCGCCCCGGCCGACGATCGTGACCGGGCGGCCGTCGACCGTCTCCAGCGCGTCTGCGGCAAACATACGCTCACGCCAGACGAGGGCGAGCAGGTCGGCATCCACGGGATTCTCCATAACAGACCTCGGATTATCAGTTCCTCACAAGCAAAATTAATAGAATTTAGCCAAAATGCGATATTACGTCACTAAAATACGTTATTCACGGCACAACAATAACACATAAAGGCAACGAAAAGCCACCGCCGATCCTGCCCCGAATCCGGAATATCCATCCTTGAACTAATATGACCCCTAAAACCCGTATTCCGGTGAGACCTATTCCCAGCCTGCCCGGCTGTCTGCTGCTACATGTCGCATGCCATGCGCAGGAGCCGACGAGCCAGTGATCGCCGACGAGATCGAGCGGAAAATCCATGAGCTACCGGACACGGACGCGCAATCACGCATACTGTACCAAACAAGAGGGGAACGGCCGAATGGCCGCCCCCCCCTGTTTGGTTATACCCTGCCTCGTCACAGGTCGCCTCATCGGCTCAAGCCGTATTCCGCACAGAAACCTGCCCGCGCAACTCCGCCCGCAATGCAGCGGCACCCCGAGACCCGGGCGGGTCCGCTACTGCGGACGCGACTTCTTGATGTCCTTGATGCGGAGCTGCGGGGTCACCGTCCCGCGGTAGTGGTTCTCGACCACCGTATAGCAAACGTCGATCGGACGCCCCGCACGCACGTACTCATAGAGGGTCGGCTGCTGGAACGCGATGGCTGCGATCGTCGTGTTGGGCTTCTCGTTCTGCATCAGGTCCATCTTGAGGTGCTCCTGCTCGGCGCCGACCAGCCGGGCATCGCCCCGGTTGCTCACCCCGCGCGTCACGAAGACCGGCGCGTTGTTGCCCGGCCCGAACGGCTGGAAGCGGCAGAGCGTAGCACGGAACGCCGGGGTAATGTCGCTGAACAGCAGCGTCGAATCGATGTCGACCTGGGGCACGAGCATCGCCGGATCGATATGCTGTTCGACATAGGCGTGGAAACGGCGCGTAAACTCGTCGACGTTCTCGGGCTTCATCGTCAGGCCCGCCGCATAGGTGTGGCCGCCGAAATTCTCGAGCAGGTCGGCGCACGACTCGACCGCCTGGTAGAGATCGAAGCCCGGCACGCTGCGGGCCGAGCCCGTAGCCAGCCCGTTGCTCTTGGTCAGCACCACGGTCGGGCGGTAGTAGGTCTCGATCAGCCGCGAGGCGACGATACCCACGATGCCCTTCATCCAGCTCGGATTATAGATCACCGTGCTCTTGAGCTTCTTGAGGTCGGGACGGCTCTCGATGAACTGGTGCGCCTCGAGCGTGATCGAACGGTCGATGCTCTTGCGATCCTGGTTGCAGGTGTCGATGAAGTTGCCGTACTGCTCGGCCACCTCCTCGTCGCGCGCCACCATCAGGTAGACGGCCGTGTGGCCGCCCGAGTGGGCCGCCGTCGCCCCCTCCGAATCGACCTCCATGCGGCCCGCAGCGTTGATACGCGGCCCGATCTTGAAGACGATATCGTCGATGGTGATGTTGTGCTTCTCCAGTCCGCATATCTTGATGATCGACTGGAGGCCCTTGCCGGGCTTCTCATTGAGCCGCTGCAGCCCGTAATAGGCCAGAATGCGGTTTTCGCCCACCAGGGGCACAATGTCGGATGCGATGCTCACCACTACGAGATCCAACAGGCGCTCGACTTCGGAGAAAGGAATGTTCTTGTACTGGCAGTAGCCCTGCAGCATCTTGAAACCGACCCCGCAGCCCGAGAGCTCCCTGAACGGGTAGCGGCAGTCGGCCCGCTTGGGGTCGAGCACCGCCACGGCCGCCGGGATCTCGTCGCCGGGCAGGTGGTGGTCACAGATGATGAAATCGATTCCCTTCGATTTGGCATACGCGATCTTCTCGACCGCCTTGATCCCGCAATCGAGCGTTATGATGAGGCCCACATTGTGCTCAGCGGCATAGTCGATGCCCTTGAGCGACACCCCGTACCCCTCGGTATAGCGGTCGGGGATGTAGAACGACAGCTCCTTGTGGCCCATCCGCCTCAGGAACGAATAGACCAGCGCGACGGCCGTCGTCCCGTCCACGTCATAATCGCCGTAAACCATAATGCGCTCATTACGGCTTACCGCCTCCTCGATTCGGCTGTCGGCACGGTCCATGTCCGTCATCAGGAACGGATCGTGCAGGTCCTCCAACCGGGGGTTGAAAAACCGCGTCGCCTCCTCTTCCGTTTCGATGCCCCGCTGGACAAGCAGATTGGCAAGCGCGGGAGCGATGCCCAGCGAGGCGGCCAGCGCGGCCACCTTCTGCGGATCACCCTGCGGTTTGATTACCCATCTTTTGTCTGCTGGCATAACTTTATTGATTTATTATTTTTTAAATATTTTTATCAATCTCATGCGGCCGCCCGCGCTCCGTCTCCTTCGCTCCGGCCTCCGGGCAGGCATCCCGCCCGTCGTCGCTCCACAGCCCCGCGCCACCATAACGGCCTGGGGGCCTACTCCAACTCCACGCCGAACAGCCGGGCGAAATGCCGGCCGTATCGCACCTTCACCTCATCCATCATCACCGCCCGCCCCAGCTCGGCCGCGAGCGAGGTCACCCCCTTGTCGGTGAACCCGCACGGGTTGATATACCCGAAATAGCCGAGATCCGTCGTGACGTTGAGCGCGAACCCGTGCATCGTCACGTAGCGCGAACTCCGCACTCCGATCGCGCAAAGCTTGCGCGGCCTCGCGCCGCCGGCCCCGACCCAGACGCCCGTTGCGCCGGCGAGCCTTCCGGCCCCGATGCCGTAATCGGCCGCCGTGGCGATCACCGCCTCCTCGAGGAGATCGACGTACTCCCTCAGTCCGAGACCGAGCCGCTCCAGGTCGAGGATCGGATAGCCGACGAGCTGACCCGGACCGTGGAACGTGATATCACCGCCACGGTCGGTCCGGTAGTAGGAGGCGTTTATCTTACGTAAGAACGTTTCATCGACCAGCAGGTTACCCTCATGGCCGCTCTTGCCCAGCGTATAGACCGCCGGATGCTCGCACAGGATCAGCACCTGCGTCGCCGGGGCCACGCCCCGGTCCGGCGATCCGGCCGGACAGGCTCCGCTATCGCACGGCCTGTCCTCCTGTCCGTACCCGGCATCGGGGCACCCATCGCCCGCCTCGCAGCCGGACTCCCGGACTTTACCGCTCACCAACCGATCGAACAGCTCCCGCTGCCTGGCAAAGCACGCGGCATAGCCGACAAGACCGGCATCTTCCAGTACAACGCGTTCCATAGCCGCGTTATTTTGGGCCCCGGCAGGCGTCCAGCGCCCGTTCGGCCATATAGGACGAACGGACCAGCGGCCCGCACTCGGCATAATCGAACCCCCGGGCCAGTGCCTGCTCGCGGTACCATGCGAAGCCCCCGGGCGTCACATAGGCCGCCACCGGCATATGCGCCCGCGTCGGCTGCAGATACTGCCCGACCGTTACGATACGGCAGCCGGCCGCACGCAAGTCGTCGAACGCCTCCAGCACCTCGTCCTGCGTCTCGCCCAGACCCGCCATCAATCCGCTTTTGACCACAGCGCCCCGCGCCGCAAGGTAGCGCAGCACACCCAGCGACACGTCGTAGCGCGCCCGGCTGCGCACCCGGGGGGTGAGCCGCCGCACGGTCTCGATGTTGTGCCCCACGATGTCGGGCCCGGCCGCAAGGACAGCGTCCAGCAGATCGGCCCGGCCGTCGAAATCGGGGACCAGTACCTCTATGGTCGTATCGGGATTCACCTCTCGGACACGACGGATCACGTCGGCCCAATGCGCAACCCCTCTGTCAGCGAGGTCGTCCCTCGTGACAGACGTGATCACGGCATGGCGCAGGCCCATCAGACGGATAGACTCGGCCACCTGCCGCGGCTCGGCGGGGTCCGGCGGTAACGGTCGGCCTGTGACTGTGGCACAGAACCGGCATGCGCGGGTACAAACCTCGCCCAGGATCATCAATGTCGCCGTACGCCTGCTCCAGCATTCCGCCTTGTTGGGACACATGCCGCTGCTGCATATCGTATGCAGCCGGTGCTCCCCCACGATGCGGGCGACCTCCCCGTAGCCTTCGCTACTGTGGAGCCTGATCTTGAGCCATTCGGGTTTTGTATGCGTGGTTACCTCATCATAGACTTTAGGCATTGAGGTTTTATTATTTTTCCAATTGAGACAAATGTAATCATTTTTTCCATATATTTTCACCCTCGCCACAGGAAATCCTGAAATTATACATCGTCCCGCAAAAGGCGGCAGGGACGGCCATACGCCGCAGGACACGCGCGCCACGGCACACAAGCCAAAACGGGCTGTGGCGAACGATCCGCCACAGCCCGCAAAAAGCCTATGCCCGGGGACCGGGCCCACTCCGGCCGCCTACGCGTTATGCGCCTGCCAGATCAGCGCCGAGGCGCCGAGGATCGCCGCGTTCTTGCCCGCGATACCCGAGGGCAGCAGCTTCACCTTGTTGCGGAAGGCCGTCAGCATATGCATCTCCATATACTTCTTGGTCGGCTCGAACAGGTACTTGCCCGCCTTGGCCAGACCGCCGAACAGGAAGATCGCCTCGGGAGAGGTGATCGCCACCGCATCGGCCAGCGCCTGCCCCAGCAGCATGCCCGTATACTCGTAGGCCTCGATGGCGATCGGGTCGCCGTTCAGGGCCGCCTTGGTGATCATCTCGGCCGTCAGCTCGTTGTAGCTGATGCGCCGGAACTCGCTGTCGTCGGTATGGTCGGCGATCAGCTTGAAGACCGTACGCTTGATCCCCGTGGCCGAAACGTAGGTCTCGAGGCACCCCTTACGCCCGCAGCCGCAAACGCGCCCAGTACGGTTGACGATCACGTGGCCCAGCTCGCCGGCAAAGCTGTCGTGCCCGTAAACGATCTGGCCGCCCACCACGAACCCGCTGCCCAAACCCGTGCCGAGCGTGATCACGATAAAGTCCTTCATGCCGCGCGCACCGCCGAAGACCATCTCGCCCACGGCCGCCGCCTTGGCGTCGTTGGTTATGATGACCGGCATGTTCGGGAAGAACCGCCTGAACTTCTCGACGATCGGCACGACCCCACGCCATACGATATTGGCGGCGTTCTCGATCGTCCCGCGGAAATGGTTGGCGTTCGGCGCGCCGATCCCGACACCTACAAGCTCATACGCAAAATCGAGCGCCTTGAGCAGCGTCTGTATCCCGATATACATCTCCTCGACGAACTGGTCGGGATCGGGATAGTTACGCGTCGACATCACCGACTCGCCGTACATATTCCCCTCCTGGTCGACCAGCCCGAACGCGCTGTTGGTCCCGCCGATGTCGATCCCGACGGCTATTTTTTTCTTCATGGCAGATACTGTTTTAACCGGTGTGCCCATACTGCGGGAAGCACCCGCGGCACACGCTGTAACAAATTTATACATTTTATCGGATTACGGGCACCGCTCTCCGGATTTTCACAAGCAAAGTCCTCTCCAAAAGTGCCTGCGACCGCACGCCCCGGGCCATCGGCGCTGTCCGTCGGCCGGATTGGCAAATCCGGGCTTTCTTGTTATCTTTGCCGGACAATCTTTACGACCTGCCTATGCACACACGAGAAGAACTGGGCGCGATGATCGAGCACGCCCTGCGACATATGGCCCTGCCGGCCCAGCCCGAAGGACTTTACGCCCCGATCGTCTATACGCTCGAGGAGGGCGGCAAGCGTATCCGGCCGCTCATGTTGCTCATGGCCTGCGACCTGCTGGGAGGCGATCCGCGCGCGGCACTCCCCGCAGCGACCGCCACGGAGGTATTCCACAACTTCACGCTGCTCCACGACGACATCATGGACAACGCGCCCACGCGCCGCGGCAAGCCCACCGTGCACGTTCGCTGGAGCCCAAGTACGGCCATCCTCTCGGGCGATGCCATGCTGATCCAGGCCTACCGGCTGCTCATGCAGTCGCCGGCCGCGACATTGCCGGCCGTGACCGGGGTGTTCAACACAATGGCGCTCGAGGTGTGCGAAGGGCAGCAATACGACATGGACTTCGAATCGCGTAACGACGTCACCACCGACGAGTACCTGCGCATGATCGCCCTCAAGACCGGCGCGCTCATCGCCGGCGCGCTCCGCATCGGAGCCCTCATCGGAGGGGCATCGGAGAGCGAGGCCGCGACGCTGGCCCGCTTCGGCACGGACCTCGGCATCGCCTTCCAGCTCCAGGACGACCTGCTCGACACCTACGGCGACCCGGCGGTGCTCGGCAAGGCCGTGGGCGGCGACATCGCCTGCAACAAAAAGACCTACCTGCTGGCCTCGACGCTGGCCCTCGCCCCGACCAAAACGAAAAAGGACCTGGCGCTGATCATGGCCGACCGGCGGATCGACCCGGACGACAAGTTCGTCCGCGTGCGCGCGATCTACGACGCACTCGGCGTCCGCGAGCTGACCGAGCGGCAGGTGACCGCATACTTCGACCGCTCGCTCGAGGCCCTCGACAGCCTGCCGCTCGACGCCGCACGCAAGGCTCCGCTCCGCGAGCTGGCCCTCGGATTGATGAACCGCCAGAAATAACCTCGCACAGCATGACCCGCGACCAGATAGAGATCATGGCCCCCGCCGGCTCGTACGAGTCGCTGATGGCCGCCATACAGGGCGGCGCCGACTCGGTCTACTTCGGGGTCGGCGAGCTCAACATGCGCTCGCGCTCGTCGGCCAACTTCACGCTCGACGACCTCGCGCGCATCGTCGCCACGGCCCGCGAGCACGGCCTCAAAACCTACCTTACGGTCAACACCGTGCTCTACGACGACGACCTGCCGGCCATGCGCGCGATCATCGACCGGGCCAAGACCGAGGGCGTCAGCGCCATCATCGCATCGGACCAGGCCGCCATCGCGTACGCCCGCAGCATCGGCGTCGAGGTCCACATCTCGACCCAGCTCAACGTCTCGAACATCGAGACGCTGCAATTCTACGCCGCCTATGCCGACGTGGTCGTGCTGGCTCGCGAGCTCTCGCTCCCCCAGATCAAACACATCAGCGAACAGATCGAGGCGCGCGACATCCGCGGCCCGCGCGGTGAGCGCATCCGCATCGAGATGTTCGCCCACGGGGCGCTCTGCATGGCCGTCTCGGGCAAGTGCTACCTGAGCCTGATGACCGAGGGATGCTCGGCCAACCGGGGCGCCTGCCGCCAGATCTGCCGCCGCTCGTACATCGTCCGCGACGCCGAGACGGGCGACGAGCTGCTGCTCGGCAACAAGTATATCCTCTCGCCGCGCGACCTCTGCACGATCGACTTCCTCGACCGGTTCGTCGATGCCGGCGTGCGCGTGCTCAAGATCGAGGGCCGCGCCCGCGGAGCCGAATACGTCAAGCGGGTATGCGAATGTTACGACAGCGCGCTGCGAGCCATCGCCGACGGGACCTACACGCCCGAGCGCGCGGCCGCGTGGAAGGAGCGCCTCGCGACCGTCTTCAACCGGGGATTCTGGGAAGGCTACTACGCCGGACGCCCGGTACCCGAGCTGACCTCGGAGTACGGGTCGTCGGCCACCCGCCGCAAGGTCTATGTGGGCAAGGTGACCAACTTCTTCAAAAAGCTGTCGGTGGCCGAGGTACAGGTCGAGGCCGCGCCGCTCGAAACGGGCTGCGAACTGCTCTTCCTGGGCGAGACGACCGGCGTACTGGAGACAACGGCCGACGAAATCCGCGTAGCCGAGCAGCCGGTCGGGACGGCGCTCCAGGGCTCGACCTGCTCGATCCGCACGCCCGGACTGGTGCGCCGCGGCGACAAGCTCTACAAGCTGGTCGCGGACAGCCAATAACGGGATACCCGGCTGCTGCGGCCCCGGCCCCGATCTGCGGAGCTGCACGCCGGGCGGTCCTCCGCCCCGGCACACCTTGCCAACACATTCAGGAATACCGTTCCGCCCTGCGAACACGCACTCTGTCGCGGTCCCGGCCCACCGGCCGAGGCGGAAAGCCCCGCTCATCCGCCAGCGCGACAGCGAGGAGGCCCGCGAGGTCAGGCGGTGCGGGCACAACGAATGGCCCGGAAAGCCAAGCGCCGCAATCATGCGGCGCATTTACCATAGCCCGGCCGGGCAGCTCCGGCGAATACCCCCGCCCGTCATCCCGCGCCCCGAAGCGATCGTCAGGCCGCCCTCTCAGGAGTTCACGCCACAGGCCCCGTCCGCGGACTGCGGCGTGAAGATCAGCCGGTCGATATCGTACCCAAGGGAAGCTGCGCGGGTCAGCACCGGACCGTCTCCTGTGGAAGCGTGGGAGTACGCGACAGGACCCAGAGCGCGTCGCGCTTCCTGCCACCCCCGACCAGTGCATAGCCATAGTTGACCGTATCGAGCTCCAAGATCCAGTAATCGGCATAGAACCACAGAAAAAATGCAACGCGCAGGTGTCCGGGCTCGGCCGGATCGACCACATACGCCCGGCCTGCGGCCATCTTCCGCCTGCCGGACAGCGAACCCTCGCAACCTTCGTTGAGCACGGACACCGTGCCGTCGGGCCGGAGCGTATAGGTGGCCGTGACACCCACCAGACCGCGCTCGTACCACTGTTCGAGCCGCGCAATTTCATACCACCGCCCCATATAGCGGGTAAGGTCGATCGTTCGTACCGTTTCCATAAGCCTGATATTAAAAAAGTCCGCCACGCCCATCCCGGCGTCCGTAGCACCCGGCCGCGCCGTCCGGCAAACCGCCGTACCGCGCGCACAAACTTATGGATTGCAAATCCGCTGCCGCAATCACCTGCGACCCCGTTCGCGCCGCAGATACTCGTCGATAAAAGGGGCGACCGCCCGGCTGGTCTGCAAACCTCCCTCCAGGCGATAGCGGGTCACCAGGTCCGGATACGGAGCGAGCAAACGGACCATCTGCCCGCGGTTGTTCAATGCCCGGATCTCCCGGCCGGTCAGATCGACACAGAAATAATAGCGATACCACCCGTCGAACGATGCCACGATCCACGGGACCATCCCTCCGATCACCCGGAACGTCTCTCCGAGCCATTCGACCTCATTCGTCTCCTCCCAGACATTTTGGATCGGTCGCGATGACACGACAAGCAGCCGGTCTCCGAGCCGCTCGGCATACAGGTAGGTCGTTTTCATCCCGAAGATCGAACCGCTCACATAGAGCGAATCCCGGAACTCGACGGCCGGCACCACCCCGCGCAACAACCTTCTGTGCTCGGACTGGCGACCGGTAAACCGATACTGATTACCGTACCTGGAACCGCATCCCTCATACTCGATCAGCCTGGCCCCGACATCGTCCCACGCCTCGCACTCCCTACCCGCCAGACTGTCGGCCGACCGAAAAACACAGACCGTCTCCTGCGCCCGGGCCGCCGAGACATTAAGCATGCAGCACACGATCACTACACCGATCCGTTTTCGTATCATAGTCTTTGTCATTTACGGGGACATATCTCTTTGCCCGGCCGCTGCATGAGCCGCTCCCCCAAACCGCGATCCGACCCGGATCGCCGCTCCCGGCCACCTATCGCACGCCCCGCCACAACCGCCCCGTTCGCGGGAGCACTCACTCCGTCTCAGCCAACCGACGCTTCTCAAGCTCGAACCACTCCGAAAGATAAACGGCGACGACCGAACCTCGGCGATAATTTTTCTCCAGATCATAGCGTCTTTTCAACACCGGGTAAGATTCAAGCAACGCCCCCATTTCGTCCGGACGGAACAGGGGATGTAACGTTCCGGCCTGCAAATCCACCATATAATAATAAGCATTGGCCGGCTGCGTCACTTTGAGAAAACCGCCAGCGCTCATTCCGTTTAGCGTCCACTGCATAACTCCGGCCTGCGCACCTGCCGCCAGCGAACCGCCCACGGCCGCACTACCTGCAACACCGCCTACCACACTTCCGACAACACCGGCTACGATCGCCAGCGCTTTTTCTTTTTCAGTCATAAGTCGCACATCCGGTTCTTCTGCCTCATCGGGGAACGGCTCCAAATGCCGTCCGTCATTACCGACCCGGTAGCGCGAAGCGAAAAATATCCGGTCGCCCATACGCTCGGCATAGGTATACCGCCGCTCCATATTCCAAAGAGAGCTGTTCACAAAGAGCGAGTCATGCAGAGCCACGGCAACGGCCTTCCTGCGCAACTGCTTATCAAGCGTGCGATCGCCTGGCGCCGAAAAGCGGAAATAGCCGCCAGCGCCCATCAACTCCGCCTTGCTCTCGATCGACTCGCGGCACAGCGAGTCCGCCACCGTATAGCGCTCATGCGCGATATCCGCCCACGACATATAGACCCGGACCGCCTGCTGGGCTCGGGCGGTAGAGGCGAGGCAACCCAATAAAGCAAGAGATACGGCACACAGTCTGATCATAGCACAAAAACGTCCAAAAGTTTTATATCAATAAAGATATAATTTAAATTCAAGATCGGCAACATTTTATGCGACTCGACACAAACAATATCATTTTTCCGCATAACCGGCAGGGCATGACGGGATGCCCGTAAACGCCCCGCACGCTTCAGGGCAGTATAACCGTAGCCACGCGTCGGCGAGGAAACCGGCACGGCGGCCGGGCCGGGGCCGGCACACCATAAAAAAAGCGGGAATCACTTCCCGCTTCCGAACTCCATCAGGTAACTCTTCATAAACCCGCCGAGGTCGCCGTCGAGCACCGCCCCCGTATCCGAGCTTTCATAGCCCGTCCGGTGGTCCTTGACCAGCTTGTAGGGGTGGAGCGTATAGCTGCGTATCTGCGAACCCCACTCGATCCGTTTTTTCGAGCCCTCCAATTCGTTCTGCAGCGCCATCCGCTTGTCAAGCTCCTGCTGGTAGAGGCGTGAGCGCAGGATACGTAGCGCGTTCTCCTTGTTCATGATCTGCGAGCGCGTCTCGGTGTTCTCGACCACGATACCCGAAGGGATGTGGCGCACGCGCACACCCGTCTCGACCTTGTTGACGTTCTGTCCGCCCGCGCCGCTGCTCCGGTAGGTATCCCACTCGAGATCGCCGGGATTGATCACGATCTCGATCGTGTCGTCGACGGCCGGCGAGACGAAGACCGACGCGAAGGTCGTCTGCCGCTTGTTGTTGGCATTGAACGGCGAGAGGCGCACCAGCCGGTGGACGCCGCTCTCGCTCTTGAGGAAGCCGTAGGCGTACTCGCCCTCGAACTCGATCGTGGCCGACTTGACCCCGACCTCATCGCCGTCCTGGATGTTCTGCACCTTGACCTTATAGCCGTTGCGCTCGCCCCAGCGCATGTACATACGCAGCAGCATCGACGCCCAGTCAAGGCTCTCGGTACCGCCCGCCCCCGAATTGATCTCGAGGATCGCGCCGAGCGGGTCTTCCTTCGTTTGCAGCATATTGCGCATCTCAAGCTCCTCGACCCGGGCCAGCATCTCGCCGTAAAGCACATCGAGCTCCCCGGGCGTCGAGACGCCCTCCCTGACAAAATCGGGCATCAGCTCCAGGTCGTCGGCCAGCCCCCTGATGCGGTCATAGGCCTCGACCCACGATTTGATCCCGGCCACTTTCTTCAGCTGGGCCTCCGCCTTGGCGGGGTCGTCCCAGAAATCGGGCGCCTGCGTGCGCCCCTCCTCCTCGTCCAGCTCTATTCGTCGGCTGTCGATGTCAAAGATGCCTCCCCAGCGCATCCTGGCGCCTTATAAGCTCTCTAATCTGATCGGTCGTTACCATATCATCGGGTTTATAATAGTTTACATGTGTTTCCCGGTCCCTATCCGGCCACCGAGCACGGGACACCGAGCGCCTCGACGCGCGCAGCGATCGCGCGCAACTCGTCGACCGGCACCTTCTCCAGCTCCTCGGCCGGCGTGTCGCGGTCGATCGTATAGATCATCACCTGGCGCGGCGCGATCCCGGCGATCAGCCGCAGCCATGCCTCCACCTCGCGCTCCGTGGTATTGTCCACGCGCCGGCCCTCGAACCAGCCGCGCAGGAACATCGTCTGCACGATAAGGTGTCCGTCGAACAGCTTCATACGCTCTACCGTCCGGGCCACCGAATAATCGCCGTTCGGCCCGTCGATGAGGCGCACCGTCTCATCGAAGGCCGAGTCGAGCTTGAGGATGTTATTGTCCACCTTCAGCAACGCCTCGCGGACCTCCTTGCGGCCGATCATCGTCGCATTGCTCAGGACCGACACCCTGGCCGACGGGCAGATCTCGTCGCGCAGCGCGATCGTATCGTCGATAATGGCCGGGAACTCGGGGTGCATCGTCGGCTCGCCATTGCCCGCGAACGTGATCACATCGGGCGGCGTCCCCTCGGCCACCATCTCGCGCAGCTTGGCCCCGAGCAGCCGGCGCACCTCGTCGCGCGGATTGAAGCGGGGCCTCACGCCCTTCGCACCCCAGCCGCACTCGCAATAGATGCAGTTGAAGTTACACAGCTTATTGTCCACCGGTAGCAGGTTGACACCCAGCGAAAGGCCCAACCTCCGGCTATGCACCGGACCGAATATCACCTGATCGAAAAGCGATGTGCTCATGGTAAATCGCGTTAATGAGACAAAAGTACAAAAACTTCACGAGACTCCCTCATGCAAAAAGGCCGCCACGCACTGCGGGCACAGCGGACTCCTCGCTTCGGCCATGCCCTCGAACCTCGTCGCCCGCAGAATACCCGCCCCGCGCGCAGCGTCCCTTGGGTTCCGGTCCTGGCCCCGGCGGAAAAAACATCCTGCATCCCGGACGAACCCAACCCCGGACATTCCTGCCGGAAACGCGTTGCACCCGCCACCTCCCGGTCATCATAACCATGCAGGTATCCGTTTCGTCCCGACCAGGCGAACCTTGTACCTCCAAACGCAGGCAGGGCGCCTCCATCCGGAGGCGCCCTGCACACAAATATAACGCTACTGAATTACTTCTTGTAGATCTTGGTGTAGCCATAGATAGCCTCGTCTCCCAGTTCCTCCTCGATGCGGAGCAGCTGGTTGTACTTGGCCATACGGTCAGAGCGGCTCAGCGAACCGGTCTTGATCTGGCCCGAGTTGGTAGCTACGGCGATGTCGGCGATCGTCGAGTCCTCGGTCTCGCCCGAACGGTGCGACGTTACCGAAGTGTAGCCGGCACGGTGTGCCATCTCGATCGCATCGAGCGTCTCGGTCAGCGAACCGATCTGGTTCACCTTGATCAGGATCGAGTTACCGCAACCCATCTCGATACCCTTCTTCAGGAAGTCTACGTTGGTCACGAACAGGTCGTCGCCCACCAGCTGGCACTTGTCGCCGATCTTCTCGGTCAGCACCTTCCAGCCGTCCCAGTCGTTCTCGCTCATACCGTCCTCGATCGAGTCGATCGGGTACTTCGAAACGAGCTCGGCCATATAGTCGGCCTGCTGAGCAGAGGTACGCTTGGCACCCTGCGGGCCTTCGAACTTGGTGTAGTCGTAGATACCGTCTTTGTAGAACTCCGACGAAGCGCAGTCGAGGCCGATGGCAACGTCGCCACCCTCGCACTTGCGGCCCGGCTTGTAACCGGCCTTCTTGATCGCCTCGATGATCGACTCCAGAGCATCCTCGGTACCCTTCAGCGCGGGAGCGAAACCGCCCTCGTCACCGACGGCCGTGCTCAGGCCGCGGTCGTGCAGCACCTTCTTCAGCGCGTGGAACACCTCGGCACCCATACGCAGACCCTCCTTGAACGAGGTAGCGCCCACCGGACGGATCATGAACTCCTGGAACGCGATCGGGGCATCCGAGTGCGAGCCGCCGTTGATGATGTTCATCATCGGAACAGGCAGCGTCTTGGCGTTCGTACCGCCGATGTAGCGGTAGAGCGGCATGCCCAGCAGGTTGGCGGCTGCGCGTGCGCAGGCCAGCGATACGCCCAGGATGGCATTGGCACCCAGGTTGCTCTTGGTCGGGGTCCCGTCCAGCGCGATCATCAGCTTGTCGATGCCCACCTGGTCGGTAACGTTCATGCCGATCACCTCCTTGGCGATGATCTCATTCACATTCTGAACGGCCTTCAGCACGCCCTTGCCCGAGTAACGGCCCTTGTCGCCGTCACGCAGCTCGAGTGCCTCGTTCTCGCCGGTCGATGCACCCGACGGGACGGCTGCGCGACCGAAAGCGCCGCTGGCCGTGGTTACTTCAACCTCGATAGTCGGGTTACCTCTTGAATCCAGAATCTCTCTGGCATGAACACTGATAATCTGTCCCATGATTTTAATTTTTTCCGTGTTAATTGATATTTAGAAACCTGATAATTCCTCTGTTGCAGCTCTGCGCTCCCGCTCCGCCCCACTTCGGGGCCCGGGTCGAAAGCACGCGTAATCAGCGCACAAATGTAATAAAAACCCGCCGATTATCCAATCTATCCGTACAATAATAAATAAGTCGGCATCCCTCCGTTATGATTTTCACACGCGGCCGGTGCGGGGCGGTGATGGAAGCATAAGGGGATAAAAGCAGGGGATCCGGGAGCACAGACACGGACATCGGGAGGCGGGGGCCCTGACGTATAATTGCCGCAGCGGGACAGGCAACAGGGTGCGGCCGGCGTGGCCGGCCGCAGCCGCCAACAAAAAGAGAGCCCCAGACGGAGCTCTCTTGCTTATGATGCAAAATAGGGATAACCTTATTCGGCAGCCTCTTCCTTCTTGGCCGGAGCCTTCTTGGCGGCAGGCTTCTTTGCAGCGGGCTTCTTCTCCTCGGCAGCAGCAGCTTCAACAACGGTCTCGGCAGCGGCTACCTCAGCTCCTGCCTCGGCAGCAACAGCTTCGGCTGCGGGCTTCGCGGCAGCGGGTTTCTTCGCTGCACGGCTACGGCGCGTCTTCGGCTTCTCGGCGGCCTTCGAGCCGGCAGCCTGCGTATAAGCCTCGTTGAAGTCAACCAGCTCGATGAAGCACATGTCGGCAGCATCGCCCTGACGGAAGCCGGTCTTCAGGATACGGGTATATCCCCCCGGACGGTCGGCGATCTTCGGAGCCACCTCGCGGAACAGCTCCGTAACGGCGTTCTTATCCTTCAGGTAGCTGAAGACCACGCGGCGCGAGTGCGTCGTGTCCTCTTTCGATTTGGTGATCAGCGGCTCGACATACGTGCGCAGAGCCTTCGCCTTGGCGACGGTAGTGTTGATCCGTTTGTGGATGATCAGCGAGCTGGCCAGGTTCGACATCAGCGCCTTCCGATGCGAGCTCGTTCTACCGAGGTGGTTGATTGATTTGTTATGTCTCATGATTAATCCTTGTCAAGTTTGTAGATTGATACGTCCATTCCGAAATGGAGGTTGAGCGAGGTGAGCAGGTCGTCGAGCTCGGTGAGCGACTTCTTGCCGAAGTTACGGAACTTCAGCAGGTCGTTGCGGTTGAACCGCACGAGGTCGCCGATCGTCTCCACCTCGGCTGCCTTCAGGCAGTTGAGAGCACGTACCGACAGGTCCTGGTCCGAAAGCTTGGTCTTGAGCAGCTGGCGCATGTGCAGCACATCCTCGTCAAACTCCTCGGCCGTGCTGCTCTCCTCCATGTTCAGCGTGATCTTCTCGTCCGAGAAGAGCATGAAATGCTGGATCAGGATCTTGGCAGCCTCCTTCAGCGCATCCTTAGGGTGGATCGAGCCGTCCGTCGTGATCTCGAGGTTGAGCTTCTCGTAGTCGGTCTTCTGCTCGACACGGTAGTTCTCGATCGAATACTTCACGTTCTTGATCGGCGTGTGGATCGAGTCGATCGCCAACAGGCCGAACTCGGCGTCAGCCGGCTTGTTCTCCTCGGCAGGCACATAGCCGCGACCCTTGCCGATCGTCAGCTCCACCTGCAGCTTCACGTCCGGAGACAGGCGGCAGATGACCAGATCGGGATTGAGCACCTTGAAGTTGGTCAGGAAGTTAGAGATGTACCCGGCCGTAAGCTCGGTCTGTCCCGCAACGTTGACGGTCACCTTCTCGCTGTCGACGTTGTCGACGGTGCGAATAAAGCGCACCTGCTTGAGGTTCAGGATAATATCAATCATCCCTTCCATAACACCGGGAATAGCAGCAAACTCATGATCGACACCGGCCACTTTCACCGTCGTGATGGCATAGCCTTCCAACGACGAAAGGAGTATGCGGCGAAGAGCGTTGCCCACGGTCATGCCGAATCCCGGCTCCAACGGACGGAATTCGAACTTCCCGAAGTTGGACGACGATTCGAGCATAATGACCTTTTCAGGTTTCTGGAATGCTAATATTGCCATAATATTTGGTCTCTCAATTAGTTACTACTTAGAGTACAACTCGACGATAAGCTGCTCGTTGATGTTTTCCGGAATGTCGGCACGATCGGGCTTCTGCATGAAACGGCCGCTCATCGAGGCACCGTCCCATTCGATCCAGCCGTAACGGCTGCGGCTCGCACCCGACAGGGCATCCTGGATCACTTCGAGAGACTTCGACTTCTCGCGTACACCTACCGTGTCACCCACCTTGAGCGAGTACGACGCGATGTTCACCACATTGCCGTTGACGGTGATATGGCGGTGCGACACAAGCTGACGGGCTGCGGCGCGCGTCGGGGCAATGCCCATACGGTACACGACGTTGTCCAGACGGCACTCGAGCAGCTTGAGCAGGTTCTCGCCCGTGATACCCCCCACGCGGGCAGCCTCCTCGAACGTCTTGCGGAACTGCTTCTCCTGAACACCGTAGATAGCCTTTGCCTTCTGTTTCTCGCTCAGCTGGGTACCATACTCCGATACCTTCTTGCGCTTGCGGGCGATACCATGCTGTCCCGGAGGATAGTTCTTCTTCTCAAGAGACTTATCCGCACCGAAGATGGCTTCACCGAACTTCCTGGCGATTTTGGTTTTAGGTCCTATATATCTTCCCATTGTTAAAACTTATTAGCTTTTGATTGTGAATTAATAACTGATGTGCCCGCCGGAATTAGACGCGACGGCGGTTGGGCGGACGGCATCCGTTATGCGGCAGCGGAGTCACGTCGATGATCTCCATGACCTCGATACCTGCACCATGGATGGTGCGGATAGCTGATTCACGACCCGAGCCGGGACCCTTGACATACACTTTCACCTTGCGCAACCCCAGATCGTAGGCAACTTTTGCACAATCCTGGGCGGCAGTCTGAGCGGCATACGGAGTGTTCTTCTTCGATCCGCGGAAGCCCATCTTACCTGCCGAGCTCCAGCTGATCACCTCACCTACGCCGTTGGTCAGGGTTATAATTACATTGTTGAAGGTCGAGTGCACGAAAGCCATACCCTGCGCATCCACCTTAACAACTTTCTTTTTAACTGTTCCAGTCTTTTTTGCCATAACTCTCTACAATTACTTAGTTGCTTTTTTCTTGTTAGCTACGGTTTTCTTGCGTCCCTTGCGGGTGCGTGCGTTGTTCTTGGTGCTCTGGCCGCGAACGGGCAGGCCAAGACGATGGCGGATACCCCGGTAGCAACCGATATCCATCAGGCGCTTGATATTGAGCTGTACCACCGAGCGGAGCTCGCCTTCAACCTTGTATCCGTTGTCGGCGATGGCGCCACGGATGGCGGCAATCTGGTCATCATTCCAATCCTTAACCTTGGTGTCATAGTCGACGCCGGCAGCTTCGAGGATCTTGCGGGCAGTGCTCCGGCCGATACCGTAAATATAGGTCAGACCGATCTCACCGCGTTTGTTCTTTGGTAAATCTACACCAACTATACGTGCCATAAATTCTTGTCTCTTTTAAAATTTAACTACCCCTGGCGCATTTTGAGTTTAGGATTCTTCTTGCAGATCACATACAGTCTGCCTTTGCGCTTGACGATCTTGCAATCCTCGCTTCTCTTCTTAATGGAGGCTTTAACTTTCATGTTTCAAGTCTTATTATTTGTACCTAAACGAGATACGTCCCTTACTCAGATCGTAAGGCGACATTTCTACCTTTACTTTGTCTCCGGGTAGGATCTTGATGTAGTGCATCCGCATCTTTCCCGAAATATGGGCGGTGATCACATGGCCGTTGTCGAGCTCAACGCGGAACATCGCGTTCGACAGGGCTTCGATGATCGTACCGTCCTTTTCAATAGCAGTTTGCTTGGCCATAGAGTCTTTTACTGTTGCTGTTGTTTAATTGCCTGTTCAATGATAGCGTAATCCGACAGGACATCCGGACCGTTCTTCGTGATCGCTACCGCGTTCTCGAAGTGGGCCGACGGTTTGCGGTCCTTCGTGCGTACGGTCCAGCCGTCGCGCTCGAAAACCACCTGCTTGGTTCCCATGTTGATCATCGGCTCGATGCAGATCACCATCCCCTCCTTGAGGAGCGGGCCCCTGCCCCGCGCACCGTAGTTCGGAACCTCGGGCTCCTCGTGCATCCTGCGCCCGAGACCGTGTCCGACCAACTCTCTGACCACTCCGAAACCATGCCGCTCGGCATGCTCCTGCACAGCCGCCGCGATATCGCCTACGCGATTCCCGGCCTTGGCCTGTGCGACCCCTTTATAAAGAGCTTCCTTGGTGACGCGCAGGAGCTCGGCCGTCTTGTCGGCCACCGTCCCCACCGCGAACGTATACGCGGTATCACCATAAAACCCCTTCATAAACGTGCCGCAATCCACCGATACGACGTCGCCGTCCTTAAGGACATAATCCGAAGGTATTCCGTGCACAACCTGCTCGTTGACCGATATGCAAAGCGTATTGGGAAAGCCGTTGTACCCGAGGAACCCCGGAAGAGCCCCGTGCGAGCGGATGAAATCCTCGGCGATCCGATCCAGTTCAAGGGTCGTGATCCCGGGCTTCATGTATTTTGCCAGCTCGGCGAGCGTCTGCGAAACGAGGATGTTATTCTCGCGCAGCAACTCGATCTCTTCCTGTGTCTTCAGATATATCATTTCGTGTAAAAACTCGCGGTTCGCAAATTAGTTACGATCTACCCGTGATCCGGCCGGTCTTCATCAGCCCGTCGTAGTGCCTGAGGAGTAGATAGCTCTCTATCTGCTTGAGAGTGTCAAGGATCACACCGACGAGGATCAGCAACGAGGTACCTCCGTAGAAGAGGGCAAACTGCTGATTGACTCCGAGGATTGAAGCGAACGACGGCAGAATAGCCACGATCGCCAGGAAGATGGAGCCAGGAAGGGTGATTCTTGTCATGATGGTGTCGAGGTAGTCGACCGTCTTCTTACCGGGCTTGATACCGGGAATAAAACCGCCGTTACGCTTCATGTCGTCGGCCATCATGTTGGGGTTAACGGTAATCGCCGTGTAGAAATAGGTGAAGGCGACCACCAGCAATCCGAAAACGAGGTTGTACCAGAAACCGTTCGTGTTGCTGAACGTGGCTGCCAGCCCCTGCGTCACCTCGAACTTGCTGAACAGCATCGGGAAGAACATCAGCGCCTGGGCGAAGATGATCGGCATCACGCCGGCGGCGTTGATCTTCAACGGGATGTACTGGCGCACACCGCCGTACTGCTTGTTACCCACGATACGCTTGGCATACTGCACCGGAATCTTGCGGACAGCCTGCACGAGAGCGATCGTAGCGGCAAACACGAGGAACAACATAACCAGCTCGACCACGAGCATCACCGGCCCTCCGACCTGATCGGTGAAACGCGAGTTGAACTCGGCGATCAGCGCATGCGGCAGACGGGCTACGATACCGACCATGATGATCAGCGACACACCGTTGCCGATCCCCTTGTCGGTGATCTTCTCACCCAGCCACATCACAAACATAGTCCCGGCAATCAGGACTACCGTCGCGGTGACGGTGAACAGGAAGCTGTTCTGTCCGAGGACATAGGCAGCTTCGGGAAGCTGATGGTACAGGTTGGTCAGATAGGCCGGCGCCTGCAGCAACAGGACCACGATGGTCAGGTAGCGGGTCCACTGGTTGATCTTGCGGCGGCCGCTCTCGCCCTCTTTCTGCAGCTTCTGGAAGTAGGGAACCACGATACCCAGCAGCTGGATCACGATCGAGGCCGAGATGTAAGGCATGATACCCAGCGCGAAGATCGACGCGTTACTGAACGCACCCCCGGAGAAGATGTTCAGCAGACCGAGAAGACCGTTACCGCTCACCTGCTGCTCCAGCTGGCCGAGGGCTTCGGGATTCAGGCCGGGAATCACCACAAAGCATCCCAGTCTATATATAAGAAGAAGCCCTAAGGTATAGAGAATTCTATTCCTTAGTTCTTCGATCTTAAATATATTCTTAATGGTTTCTATCAGTTTCTTCATTGCTGGGGCAAATTAGAGTTTGATGGCTTTACCCTGCTGGGCCTCGATGGCTGCAGCCGCCGACTTCGAGAAGGCATGGGCAGTCACCTCGAGCGCCTTGGTCAGCGTACCGTTGCCCAGGATCTTCACGCGGTCGTTCTTCGACACGAAGCCGGCCTCGATCAGCGTATCCACCGAGATGGCGGTCAGCGCGTTCTTGGCTGCCATGTCCTCAAGCACCGACAGGTTGATCCCCTTGTACTCGACACGCTTCAGGTTCTTGAAACCGAACTTGGGCAGACGGCGCTGCAGCGGCATCTGGCCTCCCTCGAAGCCGATCTTCGACGAGTAGCCCGAGCGTGACTGAGCACCCTTATGGCCGCGCGTAGAGGTACCGCCATAACCCGAACCCTGGCCACGGCCGATCCGCTTCTCGTTCTTCGTAGACCCTTCAGCGGGCTTTAAATTACTAAGATTCATCGTCTTATATACTATATGAATTTAACAACTCTTTTACTTCTCGATCTTCACCAGGTGCCTAACCTTGTCAAGCATGCCCAGGATGATAGCCGAGTCCTCGTGTTCGACGGTCTGGTTCATCTTCCGGAGCCCCAGTGCGTCGAGGTTCTTCTTCTGCTGTGCAGACGCCCCGATACGGCTTTTGGTCTGTGTGATTTTCAGTTTTGCCATCACTGTATGAATTATCCGTTAAACACTTTGTCCATGGAGATGCCGCGGACCTGGGCCACGCTGTACGCGTCGCGGAGCTCGAGCAGAGCGGCCACGGTAGCCTTGACCAGGTTGTGCGGGTTCGACGAGCCCTTGCTCTTGGCCAGCACGTTCTTGATCCCGACGCTCTCAAGCACGGCGCGCATGGCACCGCCGGCGATCACACCGGTACCGGGAGCGGCCGGGCGGATCATCACCAGCGAGCCGCTGAAGCGGGCCTCCTGCTTGTGCGGAATGGTACCCTTCAGCACCGGGATCTTCACCAGGTTCTTCTTGGCATCCTCCACACCCTTGGCGATGGCCGAGGTACCCTCATTGGCCTTGCCCAGGCCGTAGCCCACAACGCCGTTCTCGTTACCTACCACCACGATGGCCGAAAAGCTGAATGTACGACCACCCTTGGTTACCTTCGTAACGCGCTGAATGCTCACCAGACGGTCCTTCAGCTCGAGGTCGCTTGTTCTTACCTTTTTTATGTTCGTGTTTGACATAGTCGCTTAGAATTTAAGGCCACCTTCACGGGCAGCGTCAGCTAACATTTTTACTCTACCGTGATACAGGTAACCGTTGCGGTCGAAAGCCACTTCCGAGATACCCTTCTGGATCGAACGCTCGGCAGCGAGCTTGCCCACCAGCGCGGCAACCTGCGACTTGTTCAGGCCGGCCACCTTTTCGGCTACTTCCTTGTCTTTCGACGAAGCCGCCACCAGCGTAGCACCGTTGACGTCGTCGATCAGCTGCACGTAAATCTGCTTGTTGCTTCTGAACACAGACATGCGGGGACGTTCCGACGTACCGCTCACGATCTTGCGGATACGCATCTTGATCCTCTCTCTTCTTTCTATCTTATTCAATGACATAACTTGTGCGGTTTAACTATTTAGCGTTAGCTGACTTACCGGCCTTGCGACGAAGCTGTTCGCCAACGAACTTGATACCCTTGCCCTTGTACGGCTCAGGCTTGCGCAGCGAGCGGATCTTGGCGGCCACCTGTCCGATGAGCTGCTTGTCCATGCTCTTGAGCGTTACGATCGGATTACCTTTCTTCTCGGTCAGCGCCTCTGCCTTCACTTCGGCGGGGAGCTGGATGAAAATATCGTGCGAGTAGCCCAGGCTGAGTTCCAGCACCTGGCCTTTGGCCTCGGCCTTGAAACCGACGCCGACGAGTTCCTGCTTGATGGTGTAGCCTTCCGACACGCCGACCACCATGTTGTTGATCAACGCGCGGTACAGACCGTGCATCGAACGGTGGCGGGGCTGGTTGGTGGGACGTTCTACTGTCAAAACGTTACCCTCTACTTTGACGGTGATGTCAGGATCAACTTTCTGACTCAGCGTACCCAGAGGTCCTTTCACACTGACCACGTTATCCGAGCCGACCGTAACGGTCACCCCGGCGGGCAGGTTTACAGGCATTTTTCCAATTCTTGACATTATGGATGCGTTTTTTAATTAGTAAACATAGCAAATTACTTCACCGCCCACGTTCTCCTGGCGAGCCTTCTTGTCGGTCATCACGCCCTTGGAGGTCGAAAGGATGGCGATACCGAGGCCGTTGAGTACGCGCGGCATCTCGTCGACGCTGGCATAACGGCGCAGGCCGGGACGGCTGACGCGCTTAAGCCCCTTGATCGCATTGGTCTTGGTTTCGGGGTGGTACTTGAGGGCGATCTTGATCGTCGAGCGACCCTTCTCGTCTGTATCCACCTTGTAAGCAAGGATATAGCCTTGCTCGTGCAGGATCTTTGTGATCTCCTGCTTCATCTTTGAGCCGGGAGCTTCAACCACTTTGTGGTTGGCTTTCACCGCGTTTCTAACACGAGTTAGAAAATCTGATATGGGATCAGTCATTGTAAAGTATGAATTAAATAAAAAAGTTGTCTACCAGCTTGCTTTCTTCACGCCCGGGATCAGACCCTGCGAGGCCATCTCACGGAACTGGATACGGCTGATGCCGAACAGGCGCATGTAGCCTTTGGGACGACCCGTGAGCTTGCATCGGTTGTGCAGGCGGATCGGGTTCGAGTTGCGCGGCAGCTTGGCCAGACCGGCCTGGTCGCCGGCTTCCTTGAGTGCTGCGCGCTTGGCTGCATAGCGTTCAACCAGCTTGAGGCGTTTCACCTCACGTGCCTTCATTGATTCTTTTGCCATCTCTTCGTTTAGTTCTTTTTGTTAGCATTCTTGAACGGCAGGCCGAACTGCTTGAGCAGGGCGTAAGCCTCCTCGTCGGTCTTGGCGGTGGTCACGAACGTGATCTCCATACCCAGGATCTTGGTGATCTTATCGATGTCGATCTCCGGGAAGATGATCTGCTCGGTAATACCCAGCGTGTAGTTGCCGCGGCCGTCGAATTTCTCGTTGATCCCCTTGAAGTCGCGGATACGCGGCAGGGCAACGGCGATCAGTCGCTCGAGGAACTCGTACATGCGCTCGGCACGGAGCGTTACACGAACGCCGATCGGCATTCCCTTGCGGAGCTTGAAGTTCGAAATATCCTTCTTCGACTTGGTCTGCACAGCCTTCTGGCCGGTGATCACGCTCAGCTCCTGCTGGGCGACCTCGATCAGCTTCTTGTCGGCAACGGCCTGACCCATACCCTGGTTGATCACGATCTTCTCGAGTTTGGGTACCTGCATGACGCTCTTGTAGCCGAATTCCTTCACAAGTGCAGGAACTACCTGCTCCTTGTACGCATTTTTGAGTGTAGGTACGTAAGCCATTATTTGATTTCCTCCCCGGATTTTTTAGCGTAACGAACTAATTTTCCTTTGTCATTCTCCTTGCGGCCGACACGGGTAGGTTTCCCCCCCTTGGGGTCGAGGAGCAGCAAATTCGAGATGTGGATCGGAGCTTCCTTCTTCACGATACCACCCTGGGGATTCTTGGCATCGGGCTTGGTGTGCTTCGACACCAGGTTGACGCCCTCGACGATCGCCCGGCTCTTCGCAACCTGGACCTCGAGCACCTTGCCCTGCTGGCCCTTGCTGTCGCCGGCCATCACCTGGACCATGTCCCCTTTTTTGATATGTAATTTCACTGACATCTTAACTCTTGTTTAAACGATTACAATACTTCGGGTGCAAGCGAGATGATCTTCATGTATTGATCGCGCAGCTCGCGGGCCACAGGGCCGAAGATACGCGTACCCCTCATCTCGCCCTGGTTGTTGAGCAGTACCACGGCATTGTCGTCGAAGCGGATGTACGATCCGTTGGAACGTCTGATCTCCTTCTTCGTCCTCACTACCACGGCCTTCGAAACAGTACCCTTCTTCATGTCGCCCGAAGGGGTGGCGCTTTTCACGGTGACCACCACTTTGTCGCCGATCGATGCATAGCGCTTACCGGTACCACCGAGAACGCGGATGCACAGCACTTCCTTTGCACCGCTGTTGTCAGCGACTACCATTCTGCTTTCTTGCTGTATCATGACTATTTAGCTCTTTCAATGATTTCTACTAATCTCCAACGCTTGGTTTTGCTCAGGGGCCTGGTCTCCATGATCTTCACGGTATCGCCCGGGTTGCAGGTGTTCGTGTCGTCGTGGGCCACAAATTTAGTGGTTTTATTTACAAATTTACCATAAATTCCGTGTTTTACCTTTCTTTTCACAGCGACGGTAATGGATTTCTCCATTTTATTGCTGACAACCACCCCGATTCTTTCTTTTCTGAGATTTCTTTCCATGGGTAATGTACTTTATGCGTTTTGTTTCTGTCCCAGAATAGTGAGCATACGCGCAATATTTCTACGGGCTTTCTTGATTGTGGTCGGATTCTCCACCGGAGAAATGGCGTGGTTGACCTTGAGCTTGGCAAGCTCGGCCTTCTCGGCGTCAACGCGCTCGATGATCTCGGCTGCGGTGAGTTCTCTTATTTCTGAAGTTTTCATGTCGGCTTAGATTGAATTTTCAGTGTAGTCCCTGCGGACGATGAACTTGGTGGTGATCGGCAGCTTCTGGGCACCCAGACGGAGCGCTTCCTTGGCCACTTCCAGCGACACACCTTCGGCCTCGATCAGGATGCGGCCCGGAGTAACGGGAGCCACGAACCCTTCCGGAGAACCCTTACCTTTACCCATACGCACCTCGGCCGGCTTCTTGGTGATCGGCTTATCGGGGAAGATACGGATCCATATCTGTCCCTCACGCTTCATATAGCGCACGATCGCCTGACGGGCGGCTTCGATCTGGCGACCAGTGATCCAGGTCGAATCCATTGCCTTGATGCCGAACGAACCGAATGCAAGCTGGTTACCTCTTTGAGCGAGACCCTTCATGCGGCCTTTCTGCATTCTTCTAAACTTGGTCTTTTTTGGCTGTAACATCTTATCTTATCGCTTTAAAGAGTCCATTACTTATTGTTTCTTCTTCTGTCGCCGCCACGGCCTCCGCGATCGCCGCGATCACGGCGGTCACCGCGATCGCCACGGGGACGTCCGCCGCCATGGCCGCTCTGTGAGCCGGCTGCATTGGCGCTCACGCCCGCGATCTCGAACAGGTCGCGCTTGCCGTACACCTCGCCGTTGCAGATCCACACCTTGATACCGAGCAGGCCGACCTTGGTCAGTGCTTCGGCCAGTGCGTAGTCCACATCGGCACGGAACGTATGCAGCGGAATACGACCTTCCTTGTAGGTCTCGCTGCGGGCCATTTCGGCACCGCCCACGCGGCCCGAGATCTGGATCTTGATACCCTCGGCGCCCATACGCATCGTCGAAGCGATCGTGGTCTTCACGGCACGACGGTACGAAATGCGGCCTTCGAGCTGGCGGGCAATGTTGTTGGCAACGATCACCGCATCGATCTCCGGACGCTTCACTTCGAAGATATTGATCTGAACCTCCTTGCCGGTGAGCTTCTTGAGCTCTTCCTTCAGCTTGTCGACCTCCTGGCCGCCCTTGCCGATGATGATACCCGGGCGGGCCGTCGAGATGGTCACCGTAACGAGTTTGAGCGTACGCTCGATGATGATCTTCGAGATGCTTGCCTTGGCCAGACGGGCATTCAGATACTCGCGAATCTTGGCGTCCTCCACCAGCTTGCTGGAGAAGTCCTTACCGCCGTACCAGTTGGATTCCCAGCCGCGTACGATACCAAGTCTGTTTGCTATTGGATTAACTTTCTGTCCCATCTGTCGTTAGTTTTTTGCTTCTTTAACCACCATTTTGTCCACCACGATCGTCACGTGGTTCGAACGCTTGCGGATCCGGTGAGCGCGACCCTGCGGTGCGGGCTGGATCCGTTTGAGCATCCGGCCGCCGTCTACGAACACCTCTTTGACGCACAGCTTGCTATCTTCGAGGCGCTGTCCCTCGTTCTTGGCCTCCCAGTTGGCGATGGCCGAACGCAGCAGCTTTTCCAGTTTGATCGAGGCGTCCTTCTTGCTGTAGCGAAGGATACCCAGCGCCCGGTTGATCTCGACGCCGCGGATCGTGTCGGCCACGATGCGCATCTTCAGCGGCGAAGTCGGGCAATTGCGAAGCACAGCAATGGCTTTCTGCTTCTTCTCTGCCTTGAGTTTCTCGGCTCTTATGCTTTTTCTTGCACCCATAATATTTACCTACTATTTTTTCTTATTACCTGAGTGACCGCGGAAGGTGCGCGTCGGAGCGAACTCTCCGAGCTTGTGACCCACCATGTTCTCTGTCACATATACAGGGATGAATTTATTCCCGTTGTGGACGGCGATGGTCTGCCCCACGAAGTCGGGTGAAATCATGCTTGCACGCGACCATGTCTTGATAACCGACTTCTTGCCGCTCTCGTTCTGGGCGATCACCCGCGACTCGAGCTTAGGTTCAATGAATGGTCCTTTTTTTAATGAACGGCTCATTACGCTACTATTTTAATTATTTTTTCCTTTTCGAAATGATAAACTTGGAAGAGGCCTTCTTCGGCGTACGGGTCTTGTAGCCCTTGGCGAGCAGACCCTTGCGCGAGCGGGGATGACCTCCCGACGAACGGCCTTCGCCACCACCCATCGGGTGATCGACCGGGTTCATAGACACACCGCGGTTGCGAGGACGGCGGCCCAGCCAGCGTCTGCGACCGGCCTTGCCATGCTGCTCGAGGCTGTGGTCGGGATTCGACACGACACCCACCGTAGCGCGGCACGTAACCAGCACCATACGGGTCTCGCCCGAAGGAAGTTTAATAATAGCGTATTTACCTTCACGAGCCAAAAGCTGTGCGTAGGTACCGGCGCTGCGGGCCATCACGGCTCCCTGGCCGGGGTAGAGTTCAATGTTGTGGATCACCGTACCGAGCGGAATCTCCGACAGGAAGAGCGTATTACCGACCTCGGGAGCAGCACCCTGGCCGCTTACCACGGTCTGGCCGACCTGGAGCCCGTTGGGAGCCAGGATATAGCTCTTCTCTCCGTCGCCGTAGCAGATCAGCGCGATGCGCGCCGAACGGTTCGGGTCGTACTCGATCGTCTTTACAACGGCAGGCATACCGTCCTTCGACCGCTTGAAGTCGATGTTACGGTACATCTTCTTGTGACCGCCGCCGATGTAGCGGATGGTCATCTTACCGTCACTGTTGCGTCCACCCGTGCTTTTCAGCGGGCTGAGCAAGGATTTTTCGGGCTTTGCTGCGGTAACATCGTCAAACTTAACGGCAATCTTATGCCGGGTACCCGGAGTCATGGGATTAAACTTTCTTACTGCCATCTCTTCTAGATATTACTGTAAAAATCGATCTTGTCACCCTTCTTCAGCGTAACAATTGCCTTCTTGAAGTTGTTCGTACGACCGACCATCATACCGGCCTTCGTGTAGCGGCTCTTCACCTTGCCCATGTACTTGATCGTGTTGACATCGGTCACCACCACGTTGTACATCTGCTCGACGGCTGACTTGATCTGCAATTTGTTAGCCCTTGGATCTACGATAAAACCGTAACGGTCCAGCTTCTCGCCCTGAATCGTCATTTTCTCGGTCAAAATTGGCTTAATTATGATATCCATTGCTTCGAGTTATTTACGCAAACATTTCGTTAATTACATTCACCGAGCCCTCGGCCAGCACGAGCGTCGCGGCGTTCATCACGTCGTAGGTGTTCAGGTTCGACGCGAGAACGACCTTCACGTTCTGCAGGTTGCGCGACGAGAGGACCACGTTGGCATCCGTGTCGGGCAGAACCACCAGCATCTTCTTGCCCTCGAGGCCCAGATTCTTGGTGATCGCGATGAATTCCTTGGTCTTGGGAGCCTCCATCGAGAAAGCGTCCACCACCTTGATCTTCTCTTCCGAAGCCTTGTAGCTCAGCGCGCTCTTGCGGGCAAGCTGCTTGAGCTTCTTGTTGAGCTTGAAGCTGTAGTCGCGCGGAACGGGACCGAATACACGGCCGCCGCCCGGGAAGAGCGGAGAGAGGATGCTACCTGCACGGGCGCCGCCGGTACCCTTCTGCTTTTTGAGCTTGCGGGTCGAGCCGGCCACCTCGTTGCGCTGCTTCGACTTGTGCGTACCCTGACGCTGGTTGGCCAGGTACTGCTTCACATCGAGGTAAATCGCGTGATCGTTCGGGGTGATCCCGAAGATCTCGTCGCTCAAGACGACCTTCTTACCGGTCTCTTTGCCTGAAGTATTATAAATTGCTAATTCCATCGTTAGTCCTCGATTAATAAATACGAACCTTTTGCACCCGGGATCGACCCCTTCACGAGGATGAGGTTGTTTTCGGGCATTACTTTCAGAACCTTCAGGTTAAGCACCTTAACCTGCTCGCCGCCGGTACGTCCCGGCAGACGCTTGCCTTTGAACACGCGAGAGGGGTAAGAAGAGGCACCCAGCGAACCCGGCTTGCGCTGACGGTTGTGCTGGCCGTGCGTCTGGCCGCCTACACCGCCGAAGCCGTGACGCTTTACAACGCCCTGGAAACCCTTACCCTTCGAGATTCCGGTCACGTCCACCCAGTCGCCTTCGACGAAGTCGCCCACGGTGAGCACCTCACCCAGGGTTACCTCTTTCTCGATGTCCTTGAACTCGGCCATCTTGCGTTTGGGTGTCGTACCGGCCTTCTTGAAGTGGCCTAACAAACTATTGCTGGTGTGCTTTTCGCTTTTATCGTCATAGGCAACCTGAACTGCGTTGTAACCGTCGGTTTCAACCGTCTTGATTTGCGTAACTACACAGGGACCAGCCTCAATAACAGTGCATGGTATGTTCTTACCCTCGGCACTGAAAACGGAAGTCATTCCGATTTTTTTTCCAATTAGTCCTGACATGTTTGTCTAATTACTTGCTTTGCTACTTTGTGTTTGTTATCTGGGATACGTTCGGATCGGCGTATCAGACCTTGATCTCCACTTCCACACCGCTGGGCAGTTCGAGCTTCATCAGCGCGTCGATCGTCTTGGGCGTCGAGCTGTAGATGTCGAGAATGCGCTTGAAGGTGCTCAGCTGGAACTGCTCGCGGGCCTTCTTGTTGACGAAGGTCGAGCGGTTCACGGTGAAGATCTTCTTCTGGGTAGGCAGCGGAATCGGTCCGCTGACTACTGCACCCGTGCTTTTCACGGTCTTCACGATCTTCTCGGCCGACTTGTCGACCAGATTGTGATCGTACGAGTTAAGCTTGATTCTTATTTTTTGGCTCATAGCTGTAGTATTCTAAATCTTTTAACTTACCACTGGACTTTTCGATGATCTCCTTAGCAAGACCTGCCGGAACCTCCTCGAAGTGCGAGAACTCCATCGACGAAGTGGCGCGTCCCGATGAAATGGTACGCAGAACGGTCACATAACCGAACATCTCCGACAGGGGAACCTTGGCCTTCACCACACGGGCGGTACCTTTCGACTCCATACCCGTGATCTGGCCGCGGCGCTTGTTCAGGTCGCCGATGATGTCGCCCATGTTCTCCTCGGGCGTCACAACCTCGACAGCCATCACCGGCTCCTTGATCACCGGACGTGCCTTCACGGCTGCATGGCGGAAACCGTTGCGTGCGCAGATCTCGAACGAGAGAGCATCCGAGTCGACCGGGTGGAACGAACCGTCCTTGAGGGTCACCTTCATGCTGTCGATCGGGTAACCCGCCAGCGCGCCGTTGGCCATCGCCGACTCGAAACCTTTCTGAACGGCCGGGATAAACTCTTTCGGAATGTTACCGCCCTTCACGACGTCAACGAACTCAAGGCCCGTCTTGCCTTCCTCGGCAGGACCGATCTCGAAGATAATATCAGCAAACTTACCACGACCGCCGGTCTGCTTCTTGAACACCTCGCGGTGCTCGGCCGAAGCGGTCAGCGCCTCTTTGTAGTTCACCTGCGGAGCGCCCTGGCTGATCTCCACGCCGAACTCACGGCGCAGACGGTCCACGATGATCTCCAGGTGGAGCTCACCCATACCGCTGATCACGGTCTGGCCGCTGTCCTCGTCGGTCTTCACGGTGAACGTGGGGTCCTCCTCCGACAACTTGCCCAGCGCGATACCCAGCTTATCGAGGTCCTTCTGCGTCTTGGGCTCGACGGCAAGGCCGATCACCGGTTCGGGGAAGGTCATCGACTCGAGTACGATCGGAGCGTTCTCGTCACAGAGCGTGTCGCCCGTGCGGATATCCTTGAAACCTACGGCTGCGCAGATATCGCCGGCACCTACGGTCTCCATCGGGTTCTGCTTGTTGGCGTGCATCTGGTAGATGCGGCTGATACGCTCCTTCTTGCCCGAGCGGCTGTTGTGCACGTACGAGCCGGCATCCAGCTTGCCCGAGTAAACACGGACGAAAGCCAGGCGGCCTACGAACGGGTCGGTCGCGATCTTGAACGCAAGGCCGCAGAACGGATCGCTCTCCGACGGCTTACGCGCAACTTCGTTGCCGGTACGCGGGTCGGTACCCGTCACGGCCTCGATATCGACCGGCGAAGGCAGGAAGGCCATCACGTAGTCGAGCAGCAGCTGTACGCCCTTGTTCTTGAACGATGAGCCGCAGAGCATCGGGACGATCACCATCTCGCAGGTTGCCTTGCGGATGGCGGCGATCAACTCGTCGGGCGTGATCGAGTCAGGGTCCTCGAAATACTTCTCCATCAGGGCATCATCGACGGTAGCGACCTCTTCGATGAGCTTGTTGCGCCACTCGGCAGCCTCAGCCTTCATGTTCTCGGGGATCTCCTCGAACGTGTAGTTGACCAGCTCGGCCTTCTTCGCATCGTCGTAGATCATCGCCCTATTATATATAAGGTCTACCAGGCCCTGGAACTTGTCCTCAGCGCCGATAGGCAGAACGACCGGCAGCGCAGTGGCGCCGAGGCGCTCCTTGATCTGGGCGCAAACGCTCAGGAAGTCGGC
The DNA here is from genome assembly GCA_017415005.1 of Rikenellaceae bacterium. Classification (GTDB taxonomy): domain Bacteria; phylum Bacteroidota; class Bacteroidia; order Bacteroidales; family Rikenellaceae; genus RGIG1874. Next base: position 7,778 of record JAFQJK010000023.1, on the reverse strand, counting down.
ACCGGTGCGGTCCATCTTGTTCACATAACCGATACGGGGAACGTGGTACTTGTCAGCCTGGCGCCATACGGTCTCGGACTGCGGCTCCACGCCACCCACGGCGCAGAACGTTGCCACCGCACCGTCGAGCACGCGCAACGAGCGCTCCACCTCGACCGTGAAGTCAACGTGGCCCGGGGTGTCGATGATATTGATCTGGTAGTTGTGTCCCTGGTAGTTCCAGAAAGCGGTGGTAGCAGCCGAGGTGATAGTGATGCCTCGCTCCTGCTCCTGCACCATCCAGTCCATCGTGGCGGCACCTTCGTGCACCTCACCGATCTTGTGCGTTTTTCCGGTGTAAAAGAGGATACGCTCAGAAGTCGTGGTCTTACCGGCATCGATGTGAGCCATGATGCCGATGTTACGCGTGTATCTTAAATCTCTAGTTGCCATATAGCTCTTTTACTCCTTATTAAAATCTAAAGTGTGCAAATGCCTTGTTGGCCTCGGCCATACGGTGCATCTCTTCCTTACGCTTGTAAGCAGCGCCTTCCTGGTTGTAGGCAGCCATAACTTCACCGGCCAGCTTTTCGGCGATGGTGCGACCTGCGCGCTTGCGAGAGTAAAGGACTAAGTTTTTCATCGATAAGGAAACTTTACGCTCAGGTCTCACCTCGGTCGGAACCTGGAACGTTGCACCGCCCACGCGGCGAGACTTCACCTCCACCTGGGGGGTGATGTTCTCGAGGGCCTGCTTCCAGATATCCAGAGGAGCCTTGTCTGCATCCTTCATCTTCTCGCCTACAATATCCATGGCATCATAGAAAATTGAGTAGGCAATACTCTTCTTACCATCCAGCATAAGGTTGTTCACGAACCTTGTCACAAGCACGTCACCGAACTTGGGATCTGGAAGTAGAATTCGCTTTTTAGGCTTCGCTTTTCTCATTGTTTAAAAAATCTTTGTGTTGTGTTGGTTTGTTGTCGTTGATTTACTTCTTCTTTGCAGGAGCTGCCGCACCTGCCTTGGGACGCTTGGCTCCGTACTTCGAGCGGCGCTGCTTGCGGCCATCCACGCCGGCTGCGTCGAGCGCGCCGCGCACGAGGTGGTAACGCACACCGGGGAGGTCCTTCACACGACCGCCGCGCACCAGCACGATCGAGTGCTCCTGCAGATTGTGGCCTTCGCCCGGAATGTAAGCGTTGACCTCCTTGCCGTTGGTCAGTCGCACACGGGCAACCTTACGCATAGCCGAGTTCGGCTTCTTGGGAGTGGTGGTGTAAACACGCACACACACGCCACGACGCTGCGGACACGCATCCAATGCAGGCGACTTGCTCTTGAAGTTCATCTGCACCCTTCCTTTACGTACTAACTGTTGAATAGTTGGCATCTTAACTTACTTTTTGTCCTTTACTTATTGGTTAAAAACTTGATTTTTCCACACAAAATGGACTGCAAAGATACCGAAATATTTTGAACCGCAATACTTCGGGCATCTTTTTTTCGTCAATTCTCCATGATTTCAAGCCTTTTCCGCCTTTTCCACCACGACAAGCTATCGTATTTTCGAATGGAATTTAAAAACACATAAGCAACACTTATAGCATCCATCCTCAAAGACTCCGCAAAGATAACAATAATAACCTATATATCAAAACAATACAAGCACAATCACGCCCCCGGGAACGACAAAAAACCGACACCCGTTCGCGAATCTCGAAATAAAGCGCTATTTTTGCGGGTATTAAAAAATATACACGCACTATGGAATACAATTTCAAAGAGATAGAGCCCCGCTGGCAACGTCGCTGGGCCGAGCGCAAGACCTACCGGGTCGAGCCCGACCCGACGCGTCCAAAGTTCTACGTGCTCGACATGTTCCCCTACCCTTCGGGCGCCGGCCTGCACGTCGGTCACCCGTTGGGCTACATCGCCTCGGACATCTACACGCGCTATAAGCGGCTCAAAGGGTTCAACGTCCTGCACCCGATGGGCTACGACGCCTTCGGCCTCCCGGCCGAGCAGTACGCCATACAGACCGGCCAGCACCCGGCCGTCACCACCGAGCAGAACATCGCCCGCTACCGTGAACAGCTCGACAAGATCGGAGTCAGCTTCGACTGGGACCGCGAGGTACGCACCTGCGATCCGGACTACTACCGCTGGACCCAGTGGGCGTTCCTCAAGATGTTCGACAGCTACTACGACAACGCCGCAGGCCGGGCCCGGCCGATCGCCGAGCTCGTCGCCCGGTTCAGTAAGCAGGGCACCGAGGGGCTCGATGCAGCCTGCACCGCGTCGATGAGCTTCACCGCCGCCGAGTGGAATGTCATGGACGAAGCCGCCCGCGAGCAGACGCTCCAGAACTACCGCCTCGCATACCGCGCCGACACGATGGTCAACTGGTGCCCAGGTCTGGGAACCGTACTGGCCAACGACGAGGTCAAGGACGGCCTCTCCGAGCGCGGCGGCTTCCCGGTCGAGCAGAAGCGAATGAAACAGTGGCTGCTGCGCGTGACGGCCTACGCCCAGCGCCTGCTCGACGGCCTCGACACGCTCGAGTGGAGCGACTCGCTCAAGGAGATCCAGCGCAACTGGATCGGCCGCAGCGAAGGCGCCCAGGTCTTCTTCGACCTCAAGGGCCGCGACGAGAAGCTCGAGATCTTCACCACGCGCCCCGACACGATCTTCGGCGTCACGTTCATGGTGATCGCTCCCGAACATGAGTATGTCAGCCGCCTGACGACCCCCGAATACCAGGAGGCCGTCGACGACTATATCGCCCAGACCAAGAAGCGCTCGGAGCGCGAGCGCATCGCCGACACGAAGCGCGTGAGCGGCCAGTTCACGGGCAGCTATGCGATCAACCCGTTCACCGGCGCCGAGATACCGGTCTACATCAGCGACTATGTGCTGGCCGGTTACGGCACCGGAGCCATCATGGCCGTCCCGGCGCACGACAGCCGCGACTACGCCTTCGCACGCCACTTCGACCTGCCGATCATCCCGGTGGTCGAGGGGGGAGATCTGAGCGTCGAGTCGTACGACGCCAAGTCGGGCAAGATGATCAACTCGGGCTTTATCACCGGCATGGACGTCAAAGAGGCGATCCCTGCGATGTTCGCCGAGGTCGAGAAACGCGGACTGGGCCGTCGCCTCGTCAACTACCGCCTGCGCGACGCCATCTTCAGCCGCCAGCGCTACTGGGGCGAGCCGTTCCCGATCTACTACAAGGACGATGTCGCCTACCCGCTCGGCGACGACCGGCTCCCGCTCACGCTGCCCCCGATGCAGGACTTCGGCCCCACGGCCGAGGGCGAGCCGCCGCTGGCCCGCGCCACCGACTGGAAGACGGCCGAAGGCTACCCATACGAGCTGAGCACGATGCCCGGCTTCGCCGGCTCGTCGGCCTACTACCTGCGCTACATGGACCCGCACAACGACCGGGCCCTCGTCTCGCGCGAGGCCAACGAATACTGGCGCAGCGTCGACCTCTACGTGGGCGGTATCGAGCACGCCACCGGCCACCTGATGTACTCTCGCTTCTGGAACAAGTTCCTGTACGACCTGGGCTACGTCTGCGAGGACGAGCCGTTCCGCAAACTGGTCAACCAGGGCATGATCCAGGGCCGCTCGAACTTCGTTTACCGCGTGGTGGGCACCAATAAGTTCGTCTCGCTGGGCCTTCGCGACCGGTACGAGACGCAGGAGATCCACGTCGACGTGAATATTGTAAAGAACGACATCCTCGACCTCGAAGCGTTCAGGAAGTGGCGCCCCGAGTTCGCCGACGCCGAGTTCATCCTCGAGGACGGCAAGTACGTCTGCGGCTGGGCGATCGAGAAGATGAGCAAGTCGATGTACAATGTCGTCAACCCCGACTACATCGTCGAGAACTACGGCGCCGACACGCTGCGCATGTACGAGATGTTCCTCGGCCCGCTCGAACAGTCGAAGCCCTGGGACACGAACGGCATCGACGGCGTGCACAAGTTCCTGCGCCGCTTCTGGCGCCTGTTCTTCGACAAGGACGGCAACGCGGCAGTGACCGACGAGCTGCCCGCGCCGGCCGAGCTCAAGACGCTCCACAAGACGATCAAAAAAGTGGGCGACGACATCGAGAACTTCTCGTTCAACACCTCGGTGAGCGCCTTTATGATCTGCCTCAACGAGCTGGGCGACTGCCACAAGCGCGCCATCCTCGAGCCGCTCACGATCCTGCTGGCCCCCTTCGCGCCGCATATCGCCGAGGAGCTCTGGACATCGGCGCTGGGCCACGATACCACGGTGTTCGACGCCGCGTTCCCCACGTTCGACGCGAGCCACCTGATCGAGAACAGCTTCGAGTACCCGGTCTCGTTCAACGGCAAGATGCGGTTCAAGAAAGAGCTCCCGCTGGGCCTCACGCCGGGGGAGGTCGAGGCCGCCGTGCTGGCCGACCCCGCCGCCGCCAGGTACCTCGACGGCAAGGCCCCGAAGAAGGTGATCGTCGTCCCGGGCAAGATTATCAACATCGTGATCTGACGGAACATTCCGACAAAAAAAGCCGGGTCCGGAACATCTGTTCCGGACCCGGCTTTTTTCACCCCTTCGCCGGAAACCGCCCTTCATCCTCCGCCCCGGCCCGAAAGACGCGCCTCTGTCCCCGACCCGAACAAGCAGCTCCTACCCGGAACGAAAGCCGGGCAAAACATTTCTTTCTGCCGCAGCCCTTCCGAAATCGGGCAAAAAACCGTACCTTGGCTCTCGCAACCGAACCGACACCACCATGAGCGACCAACCTATCATTGCCCTGATCTACGACTTCGACGGCACGCTCTCGCCCGGAAACATGCAGGAGTACGACTTCATACCTGCCATCGGCAAGCGCAGCAAGGAGTTCTGGCGGGAGAGCAACCGTATCGCAGAGGAGCAGGACGGCGACCCGATCCTCGCCTATATGTACAAGATGATCCACGAAGCGCAGGGCTCGGGCCTCTCGCTGCGCAAGGAGGCTTTCCGCGAGAGCGGGCGCCGGATCACGCTCTACGACGGAGTGGCCGAATGGTTCGGCCGGATCAACCGTTACGCTGCCGGGCGCGGCTTCCGGGTCCATCACTACATCAACTCGTCGGGTCTCAAGGAGATGATCGAGGGAACGCCGATCGCCCACGAGTTCCATAAGATCTACGCCTGCTCGTTCCTCTACAACGTCGACGGGATCGCCTACTGGCCTGCCGTGGCGGTCAACTACACCAACAAGACACAGTTCATCTTCAAGATCAACAAGGGGATCGACACGGTCTACGACAGTACGCAGATCAACCGCTTCGTCGAGCTCGACAAGCGGCCTGTGCCGTTCAGCCGCATGATCTACTTCGGCGACGGGACCACCGACATCCCCTGCATGAAACTCGTCAAGCAGCAGGGCGGCCACTCGGTCGCCGTCTACCGGCCCGGGTCAGATGCGGCCCGGCGCGCAATGCACGAGCTGATCCGCGACGGCCGCGTCAATTACGTATGCCCGGCCGACTACAGCGAGGGCTCGGAGATCGACCGCCTCGTCCGCCGGATGATCGACAAGATCGAAGCCGACTACCTGCTCACCCATTTCGATAAATAACCGTCACTCCCATGAAACTCGTTTTTGCCACCCACAACCGGCATAAGCTCGACGAGGTCCGCGCAGCCCTCGGACCCGGGTTCGAGCTGCTCACCCCGGCCGATTGCGGGCTTACCGAAGAAATTCCCGAGGACCAGGCCACGCTCGAAGGCAACGCCGCACAAAAGGCGCACTTCATTCACGACCGCACGGGACTCAACTGCTTTGCCGACGACACGGGCCTCGAGGTCGCCGCGCTCGGCGGCGAACCGGGCGTCTACTCGGCACGCTATGCCGGGCCGGCATGCAGCCCCGAAGACAATATCGACCTGCTGCTCGCACGGCTCGAAGGCAAGGAGGACCGCAGCGCCCGCTTCCGCACGGTGATCGCGCTGCTGATCGACGGGCGCGAGTACCAGTTCGAGGGACGCGTCGACGGCGAGATCATGCCCGCACGCAGCGCGGGAGCCGAAGGATTCGGCTACGACCCGGTGTTCCGCCCCGCGGGATATGCCGAGACCTTCGCGCAGATGCCGATGGACGAGAAGAACCGGATCAGCCACCGCGGCAGGGCCGTGGCCGAGCTGGCCGCTTTCCTGGCCGCCTACACCGACACTCCATCGGAATAGCCGGCCGTCCCAGAAACCCTCCGGACCGGACGGACGACAGCCCGGCCCACACCCCGGAACCACCGGAACCGCCCCGGACCGGCACCACCCGCGCAACCGGCAGGGCCACGCCCCCCGAACCCATTTCACCACTCCGCGATCCCGGCGCGGATCGCCTTCCGAACATTTGCATGAAAACCTACAAAGCCCGCGGCATCGTGCTGCACACCGTCAAGTACGGCGACTCGTCGCTGATCGCCTACCTGCTCACCGACATCGGGGGCCGGCAGACCTACATGATCCAGGGCGTGCGCAGCACGCGGGGACGCGGCAACAAGGGAGCGCTCTTCCAGCCGATGTTCGTGCTCGAGTTCGAAGGGATCGAGTCGTCGCGCGCCGAGCTGCACCGCATGAAGGAGGTCTCCAACCTGATCCCGCTCATGTCGGTGCCGTTCGACGTACGCAAGAGCACGGTCGCACTCTTTATGGCCGAAGTGCTCTACCGGCTGATCCGCGAGGTCGAGCCCAACAGCCCGCTCTTCGACTTCGTCTGCCAGGCCATCGTCGCCCTCGACCGGATGGAGACGGGAACGGCCAATTTCCACCTCTGGTTCCTCGTCCGCCTCTCGGCCTTCCTCGGCTTCTATCCCGGCAACGAGTACATGCCCGGCGACTGCTTCGACATCCGCGAAGGCGTGTTCCGCCCCTCGATCCCCGACCACAGGATGATCCTCGCGCCCGAGCAGGCAGCCACGCTCGCCGCGCTGATGGAGGTCCCGATCGACTCCCTCGCCTCGATCCCGCTCGGACGGCACCAGCGTTCGGACTTTATGAGCGGCATGCTCGCCTACTTCGGCTACCACTTCGACTCGATCCACGAGGTCCGCTCGATCAACATCCTGCGCGAGGTATTCTGACGGGGCCGCACCCAGACACCCGGCAGCCGGGCCTTGGAATTGTCCGCGCAAACCGCTATCTTCGTTCCTTACGGGCCGCGCGGCCCGCGCCATGTGCCACGCCACAAAAACATGATCCTATGAACGCTTTCCTCGAACTGCTGCGCAAGCGCCGCAGCACACGCCAGTTTACCGACGAACCGGTCGGGGCCGATACGATCCGGACGCTGATCGACGCCACGTTCATGGCCCCGTCGTCCAAGAATACGCGATCGACGCGGCTGGCCGTCATTACCGACCGCGAGCTGCTCGGCAAGCTCTCGACGATGCGCCCCTCGGGTGCGGGTTTCGTCAAGGACGCCCCGATGGCCTTCGTCGTGATGGGCGACCAGACGGCAGCCGATCTCTGGCTCGACAACTGCGCCATCTCGGCTACCGTGCTCCAGCTCGCCGCCGAATCGGAAGAGCTCGCCTCGTGCTGGGTCCATGTCCACGGGCGCCCGCACACCGACGATCCGGCCGACGGGACAGCCGAGGAGTATGTCCGCGGACTGCTCGGCACTCCTGCCGACTACCGCATCCTCTGCCTGGTCGCCGTGGGCCATCCCGCGGCAACGCACAAGCCGCACGTTCCGCGCGACGAGGACCGCGAAAAGGTGATCTATTTCAGATAAGCGACCTGTGCCCCGGAAACATGAAGCGGGGGGCCG
>JAFQJK010000022.1 GCA_017415005.1 Rikenellaceae bacterium | reverse complement strand
TGACGACCTTCACGATCGACCCGGCCGACGCCAAGGACTTCGACGACGCGCTCTCGATCCGCCGCCTGTCGGACGACCGCTGGGAGGTGGGCGTGCACATCGCCGACGTGACGCACTACGTCACGCCGGGCACGATCGTCGACACCGAGGCCGAGAGCCGCGCCACATCGGTCTACCTGGTCGATCGTACGGTGCCGATGCTCCCCGAGCGCCTGTCCAACGACCTCTGCTCGCTGCGTCCCGGCGAGGAGAAGCTCTGTTTCTCGGCCATTTTCGAGCTCGACGCCGACGCGCACATCCACGACCAGTGGATCGGCCGCACGGTGATCCTCTCCGACCGGCGTTTCACCTACGACGAGGCGCAGGCACTGATCGAGGGGGCCGATGGCGAGCTCAGGGACGAGGTGCTGACGCTCGACTCGCTGGCCAAGAAGCTGCGTGCCGAGCGCTTCCGCAACGGCTCGATCGGCTTCGAGCGCGAGGAGGTCAAGTTCAGGCTCGACGAGAACGGCAAGCCGCTGGGCGTTATCTTCAAGGAGTCGAAGGATGCCAACAAGCTGATCGAGGAGTTCATGCTGCTGGCCAACCGGCGCGTGGCCGAGTTCGTGGGCCGCAAGCGGGGCCGCGGTGCCAATGCCGAGCGCACGTTCGTCTACCGTGTCCACGACGAGCCCAATGCCGACAAGCTCAGCTCGTTCCGGAGCTTCATCCTGCGCTTCGGCTACACGTTCAAGGCCGACCAGGGCAAGGCCGTGGCCAGGGAGATGAACAAGCTGATGACCCGGATCCGCGGCAAGAAAGAGGAGAACATCGTCTCGACGCTCGCGATCCGCTCAATGGCCAAAGCGGTCTACACGACCGACAACATCGGCCACTACGGCCTGGCGTTCGACTATTACACGCACTTCACTTCGCCGATCCGCCGCTACCCCGACATGATGGTACACCGCCTGCTGGCGCACTACCTCGCGGGGGGCAAGTCGGCCGACAAGACGGTCTACGAGGCCCTCTGCGAGCACAGCTCCGACATGGAGGTGCGCGCCGCCGAGGCCGAGCGCGCGTCGATCAAGTACAAGATGGTCGAGTTCATGCTCGACAAGCTGGGCGAGGAGTTCGACGGCTCGATCTCAGGCGTGACGGAGTGGGGCATCTACGTCGAGCTCAAGGAGACGCACATCGAGGGTATGGTCTCGCTGCGCGACCTCGACGACGACTATTACGAGTTCGACGCCGAGGCCTACTGTGTGCGGGGTATCACCCACGGGCGCACCTTCTCGCTGGGCGACGAGGTGCGCATCCGCGTGCTGCGCGCCGACCTGGCCCGCAAGCAGCTCGACTTCCAGCTCACGGGCTCCTACGATTTCGAGACCCGGGAGCTCCGCCCGATCGCCTCGTCGCAGCCCGGCGCCTCGCGCGGCCACGGCGGTGCATCGGGCCGCCCCCGCAAGGTGGCCAAGGAGGGCGAGCGCAAGGCCCGCAAGTCCGGGTCGGACAGCAAGTCAGGCAACAAGGAGAAGAGCCGCAAGCGCTCCTCCTCGCGCAAAGGCAGGAAATAAGCCGGCACCGACCGGCGCCAACGCCAAACAGGAGTGCCGGCCCCTTCCCGGGGCCGGCACTCCTTTATCCGGACACGCCGCATCCGCCGCGGCGCGCACCCTCCGGCACACGGTTTCCACTCCCCGGACAGATGCCGCCGTTCGCTCCCGCACCCGATCCCCGCACCTCCGCATCATCCGCACGGGACCAACCGCACTCGCGACGCTCCACGCCCACGGGCACCCGGACCAGCCAAACCACCCGCCCTCTCCACGCTCCCGACCGGTTCCGAGTTCCCCGCACGCTTCCGAAGCCGCGGATAGCGCCAACCTTCCGGCCGCCCCGCCCTGCAACTGCCAGCCCGACACCCTTGCCCCGCTCCTGCACCCCTTCACTCCCGGGCACCCGTACTACCACGCCCAACACCGCCACGCACCGGCCCGGCGTCCCCGTACCTTACTGCAAGCTCCCCCCCCGACCGTGTCACCTGAACCCCGGGCCGCCCGAACTACCCGGAACCGCTCACCCAAATCCGACCTACCCCGCCACCCCCGGACACAAAAAAGGGAGAAACTCCCGAAAGAGCTCCCCCCCAAACCAATTATTACAGTAATGATCGCTATGTCCGGCGCAGTCGACCGCCCGTTGCGGACCATCCCGCCGCCGGCATGCCTTGTCCGGGACTACTTCCGGTCCCCGCCCTTATGGCACTTTCCGGACTTCCCTTTCGGGGCATCCCCCTTGTGGCATTTGCCCTTTTCCTTGGCACAGGGCTTGTCGCAAGCCTGTCCATCCTTGCCGCACGGCCTTGCCTCCCGGGCACACGCCTCCGCGCAGGCACTCTTTCCCTCGCAGGCACTCTTTCCCTCGCAGGCGCAGCCCTTGCACCCGGCGGTGCATTTGCCATCCTTGCTGCAATCCTTGCACTCGGTCGCGCACTTGCAGTCCACGCACTTGCAGTCGGTGCAGCAACACTCGGTCTTCACCTCTTTTTTCTCATCCCCGGCAGCTACGGCCACCGACGCCATGAACATTGCGGCCACCATCGTGCAGCCCAACAGAAACTTCTTCATCGTCTCAGCTCTTTTTCGTTTTATAACCGTTGAACGGTCGATCGCTCACCTGCCGGCCCCCCGGACCGCCTTTCGCCTGTCCTTCGTTGCCCGGCACAGAGATATAACCCCTCCCGGTCCCGGTTTATTGCCCGTCCCGTCCATTTTTTCATGCCGTCCCCCGCAAACTTTCCTCCTCCGGCAGCCCTCACCCCCTGTACGCACCGTCCCCGCTGCACGCCGCACCGCAAGTTCCGCTTCCGCCCGGCCCGCTCGGCCCGGCCGTTTCCCCTGCCCACCGGCTCATGCGGTCCCTGCCGCCGCCCCGCAGCCTGCCGTCCGCGCCATGCCTCCTCACCCGCAGCCCGTTCATGCCGCCGCACGGCAGCCCGGCCGCACAGCCCCGTTCCGGCACTCCGCCTGCTCACCCTCTCCTTCCCCCCGACCCGCGGCCGGCATTGCCTGTGCGCGCACAGGCTCACCGCCACCCACCGCCCGCACCGCCGGCCGGCCATACTGCCTGCACCGCCGGGTCCTCACACCATCCCTGCGCATGCTGCCCGGACGGACAGCCGCCGCACGACAATGCTCAGAACCGCCAGTCCCCGATCCGCTCGAGCTGCGGATAGCTCGTCAGGTCGACCTGGATCGGCACCACCGAGATGTAGTTGTGCTGCAACGCCCACTCGTCGGTGTCCTGCGCATCGGGCTCCATGTTCTGGAAACTGCCCGTGAGCCAGAAATAGTCGCGCCCGCGCGGATCGCACCGCTTCTCGAACTCCTCGCGCCAGAACCCGCGGGCCTGCCGGCAGGCCCTGATCCCGGCGATCTCGGCAGGAGACACGTTCGGAATGTTGACGTTCAGGCAGAAAGGCAGCGTGATCGTCGCCGCCATCACCTGGTCTACGATGCGCCCGATATAATCCCGGTAATCCCCGAAATCGGCCGTCGGATCATGGTCCGTCACCGAGAAGCCGATCGACGGGATACCGTACGAGCTGCCCTCGATGGCCGCAGCCATCGTACCCGAATACAACACGCTGACGGCCGAGTTCGACCCGTGATTCACGCCCGAGAGGATCAGCGCCGGCTCCTCCTTGAGCAGGTAGTCGAACGCCAGTTTCACGCAGTCTACCGGCGTCCCGGCACAGGCATACACCTCGAGGCCCTCCTCCTCGCGCACCCGGCGCAGGTAGAGGGGACGCGTCATCGTGATGGCGTGCGACATGCCCGACTGGGCATCCTCTGGCGCCACGACGATCACGCGCCCCACCTTCCGGGCCACATCTATCATTGTCCGGAGCCCGCTGGCCCCCACTCCGTCATCGTTCGTTACAAAAATCAAAGGTCTTTCCATTCGTTCGCTTCAAATATCAATCTTTCTCCGGGGACACTACCCCGGTTTCCTTCCTGTTTACGACAGCGCGCACCGCACGCGGGTCCGTTCGCCCGCTCCGTTTTCGCGCCGCCTCGTCACCCGGCCGCACCGCCCCGGCCACTTTCGCCTCCGCACGGGCCGGCGCCAGTCAAACAAATACTGTCCAACATTTTCTCTACCGGCTATCCATCGCACAGCCTCTCCACTCCACCCCCACTTCAAGCCTCGCTCCGCCGCCACGTCTATTGCCTGCCGCACACCAACCTGCTCCGACCATCCACACACAACTCCCACACCGATATCCCGCCCTCCTGACAACCATCAGCCACAGCCAGCCTGTCCGCTATTCATGCGCTGCCCGGTATCACATTCCCGGCCTTCTTACCCTCCACGCGACACCTACCGGTTCGCCCACGGCCTGTTTTTTCTGTGCCGGCCCGACCCGATCCCCACTCACCCCTGATAAATATTCCGCCTTCCGCATATCCCCTGCAAGCCCCGGACACCAGACACCAGGCCAAAACCCCAAGTCCCTGCCTCGCGCCCCAACGCCATACGCCGGCCTACAGCTCCCTCCATTCCTCTGAACAACGTCCCGTTCATCAGAATCTCTCGGCGGACAATCACTCGTCAGAAAACCGTCCCCATCCGTCCACGCCATACTCGAAAAAGATCGGATTGGTCATCGCCACCATCCGTCCCTCGGGCGTGCGCAGCTCGGCCCGCACCCAGCGGCTGTCACGGGGCAGCCCCATCACCACCTCGTCGCCCGGCGAGACCTCTCCGCGGTACACGGTCCCGGTTTCGTTCAGCAGCCTCAGCTCGCCGGACCGGTTAGCCACAAACCGCACCTGCGGTACCGGCACTTTCAAGCCATCGACCCTCAACGTCTCCCCGATCCCGGCCCGCACCGAATCTTCCCCGCCGACGAATGCCTCCATCTCCAGCTCCACGTCGCTCCACTCGGTCAGGTACGACCGCCCGGCGGCCATCCCGGCCAGCACGTCGTCGGCCGAGAGCGACCGGGCCCGCACGACCGTCTGCGGCGCCAGCGGCACCCCTTCCGGAATATCCGACGGCCGGTGATAGTCCGACCCGCAGGTGGCCGCCTTCCACACCCCGGCCCGCAGCAGCGCGTCCCACGCCGCCACCGCCCGCTCGTTGGCCTCGCACCATCCGCCGTTCCACACCTCGATCATATCGGCCGGCGCCTTGTCGTAGCGAAACTCGATCATATACGGGTGGTTGGCCTGCACGAGCGCCCCGGCCTCCTTCGCCCGCTCGACACACGCCTCATAGCTCGCCCGGTCCGAGGCCCGGTAGCGGAAATCTACCCACACCGCGGGATCGATCCCCGGCACGTTCCAGTGCCCCTCATTGTAAGTCACCTCCATGCCCGGGATCACGAGCAGGGCCGAATCCTGGCAGTAGCCCCACCGCCCGAGCGACGCGAGCGTGTTGTGGTCGGCCGACACGATCCCGTCCAGCCCCTTCGCCTTGGCCAGCGCCACGATCTCCTCGGGCGAGTTGGCCCCGTCCGAGTGGAACGTATGCACATGCGGATCGATCCGGTACCACCCGGGCCGGTCGTTGAGCTTTGCGGCGGGATATTTCGGCACGAACGGCTCGCCCTCGTCGCCGCCCACGGTGATCGTTATCCTGAGCTTCCATTCGACATCATACGATGTCGAGGTGAGCATCTGCACGACGTTCCACTCGCCGGGCTGTATCTCCCCGGGCATATACCCGGGCGTGGCATCCGACCGGCTGATCTCGAACTCGCGGCGCGCGCCGCCCGACCATCCGCGGAACCCGGCCGTGTTGAGCTCCGTCCCCCGCGGGTCGAAGACCCCGAGGTCTACATTGGCCCGCACCTCGTCGTCCGTTTCGTACGACTGCTCGACCCTGATCTTCGTGGCTCCCTCCGGCACCTCGAACGGCATGTATCGCGGCACGAAATAATCCTCCGGCCCGCCGAGCACGCCGTTCAGCTCCACGACGACCTGCCGCGGCTCCTTTTTCTTCGCCGCCCCGGCCGGCACGCACAAGGCCGCGGCCGCCACCACGGCTGCCGCCATCCAGAATCCCCGAACGCTCTTTTTCATATGCTGTCTGATTTATAGTCTTCCCGCTACGGCCGGCGCAATCCCGGACCGGTCTCGCCGCACCTGCTCCGCCTCTTCTCCCTCATCTTCGCCCGCATCTGCCCGGCATCTCCCGGCCGGCGCCATCGCCCCGGGCCTCCGCCGCCACCTGTCCCGGCTTCCCTGCACACCCCCTCGCGCTCCCCGGGTCAGCCTTCGCTCGACCGCCCTTCCTTCACAGCTCCCGGCCCTTTCACTTCCACCCCGTCCGTCCCGGCCTCCTCGCCATGTTCGCACGCCCGCCGCACTCCGCCTTCCGTCCGGCATCCCGCATCCCGGCCGCCATCCACTGCACCCCTTCGCCCCCCCGACACCCGCGCTGCCACTCCCGCTTCCCCGGGCGGATACAAAGATAGCATTTTCCTGCCAGCGAAAGGTTACGCAGGACTTAAATCTCGACAAACCATCCGGAAAATTTGGTTTTTACGAACATCCGTCCTATCTTTGCGCTCCCGTGCAGGAATCTCTTATGAGAACACAGGAGTCCGTAATATTCCGCACGTTAACGATTAACAGAGCACAACAATGGACAATTTAATCAAGATCGCCGAAGAGGCGATGTGGCCGGCCAAAGAGGTTCCCTCGTTCAAGAGCGGCGACACGATCACCGTCACTTACAAGATCGTCGAGGGCAGCAAGGAGCGCCTTCAGAGCTTCCGCGGCGTGGTTATCCAGATCAAGGGCCGGGGCCTGACGAAGATGTTCACCATCCGCAAGATTTCGGACGGCATCGGCGTTGAGCGTATTTTCCCGCTCTACTCGCCCCACATTGACAAGATCGAGGTCAACAAGGTGGGTGTCGTACGCCGCGCCCGCATTTACTACCTGCGTGGCCTGACCGGCAAGAAAGCGCGTATCAAGGAGAAGCAGCGCTTTACCACCAAGAAATAAGCAAACGGGGTATCGCGAGATACCCTTTTTGTCGCCCGGTCCCTGCGAGGGCAGGCATGATACGACGATTCCCGGCACGGCTCATCCCGCGCCGGGATTTTCGCTTGGCTACCGGCCATCCGTCAGCCCCGCCGCTCCACCGTCCGGAGGCCAGCCGACCGGAATGCCGCCCGAGGCCCACGTTCCGCCCTTCAGCGCCCCGGGCAGACCCGCCCCGACGGCATGGCCCGGCACTGTGCCCGGCAGGGCAGTCACCGGACCGTTGCGGCACTCTCCCATAACGCTGCGCCCCGACCCTTTGCAGCAAACGCCCGCTCTCCCCGCCCGGAACGCCCCGCATCCTGCGCCGTACGACCACCTCTCGGGGCCCCTGCGACCTCCGGCGCCCATCCGCCGACACGACCGAATCTGCAACTCCACTCACGCACAACCCGCACCATTATGCTCCTCGTCCTGCTCGCCATGCTCTGCGGCCTCGCCGCCGGTTACGCCCTGCGGCGCAGCACGCGTTTCGCCCGTTGGGTGCATGCGGCGACGATGCCGACGGTCTGCCTGCTGCTCCTGCTGATGGGCCTCGGCGTGGGTGCTAACCCCGGAGTCATGGACCGCCTCCCGACGCTGGGCCTCGACGCGCTCGTCCTCACCCTCGGCGCCTTCATCGGGAGCATCCTCTGCGCCCGCTACGCCTACCGCCGTTTCTTCCTCCGCCACGACTTCCGGGGGAGCTCCGGCCATGGGTCCAACACTCCGGACAGTTCTCCTTCCCCCAGCATTTCAAGGAGAACCGCAGCCCTGCACCACCCCGGCCACCCGATATCCCGTGCCGGCACTCCCGGCCTCCGCTCACCTGCCGCCGACCTTCCCGACACAGCCTCCCCGGCAGCTACGCACGCTCCCGGCCACTCCTTATCCGCCGCAGGCCCCGTCCCTCCGACCCCCTGCGCCGCCGGCGGCAGCGCCCACTTTCAACACGCCCCCGCCACTCCGCACGTTCCGGGATCTGCCGGCAGTCCGCAGCCCTGCACCGACGCGCCGTCCGACACCAACCTTCCCGGCTCCTCCGCCCCCCGCCTCTCCCCGCACGCCACAAGCCCGGACAACCCTGCCCGGGCCAACACCCCCGTCCACACCGCCACGCCGCCGGCCCCCGGCACGATGCGCAGCAGCTTCGCCATCATCCTCTGCTTCCTCGCAGGCGTCGCCGTCGGCCGCCTCGGACATCTCCCCGCGTGGCTCACCGCCACCGACTGGTCGGTCTGGACGCTTTACGCCCTGATGCTGCTCGTGGGCGCCGGCATCGGGAACGACACCGCGACGTTCGACCGCCTGCGCCGCTCCAGCCTGCGCATTCTCGCCGCCCCGGCCGCTACTATCATAGGCACGCTCGCCGGCGTGCTGGCCGCCTCACTGCTACTTCCCCATATCCGGCCCTCCGAGGCGCTGATGATTGGCTCGGGATTTGGATACTATTCCCTTTCGAGCATCCTTATCACCGGCAGCCACGGCGTGACACTCGGAACCATCGCGCTGGTATCCAACATCCTGCGCGAGCTGCTCACGCTGCTGTTCGCCCCTCTGCTCGTCCGGCAGTTCGGCCCGCTGGCCCCGATCTCGGCCGGGGGCGCCACGACGGCCGACACAACTTTACCGATCATTACCCGATATTCGGGAAAAGATTTTATATTTGTATCTGTGGTGCACGGTATCCTGATCGATCTCAGCGTGCCGCTGCTGGTCACTTTCTTCGCCCTGTTCTGACCCCGGCCCGACAAAGCCCGGCCCGCTGTTCCCGGACAGCCCCGCCTGCCCCGGCACGCTCCGGAGCGGCTCCGGCCCCCGAGCGACCGGCAACCTGATCAGGGTCCGGCCCCCGGCCAGGCCCCAAAGGAAACACAGACCCCGCAGCCGCCCTCCCGACCTTCGCGTCCGTGCCCCACGCCCCGACTTAATCCGACAACGCATGGTCCTTCAGATCCTCCTGGTCATCTCCATCATCCTGCAGCTCATCGCTGCCGGCACCGCCATCAAGCTGATGCGCGAAACCAAGTACAACTTCTCGTGGATTCTGTTCACGGTGGCGCTCACGGCCATGTCACTGCTGCGCTTCGGCGAGTACATCCAGATGGTCGGCTCCAAGGAGCTGCGCCTGCCGCCCGACTTCTTCGTCTGGATCGGTGTTCTCACGTCGCTCTGCTTCGCCGTCGGGGTCTTCTACGTCCGCAAGATATTCACCTACATCAACCGCCTCGACATCCAACGGCGCCTCACCGAGCGCCGCATCCTGAGCACCGTGCTCCGCACCGAGGAGAAGGAGCGGCTTCGCTTCTCGAAGGAGTTGCACGACGGCCTTGGCCCGCTGCTATCTTCGGCCAAGATGTCGCTCTCGGCGCTCTCACTCGACGGCGCCGACGACAAGAACCGCGAGATCGTCTCGAACCTGGACTACGTGATCGACGAGGCGATCCGCAGCCTCAAGGAGATATCCAACAACCTGAGCCCGCACGTGCTCAACGACTTCGGCCTCGCGCGCGCCGTGAGCAACTTCATCAGCCGCTCAATGACGCTCGACGCCATGAAGGTCAACTTCGAGACCAACCTTCGCTCCGAGCGTTTCAATACCGACGTCGAAGTGATCCTCTACCGTGTGCTCTGCGAATTGATCAACAACAGCATCAAGCATTCGGGCGGCAGCCGGATCGGTATCTCGCTCCAGTACGACGGCCGCCGCCTCACGATCGACTACAGCGACAACGGGCGCGGCTTCCGTCCCGAGGCGGTGCTCGACACGGGCATGGGCCTCTCGAACATCACCTCGCGCGTCCAGTCGCTCAAGGGCACCTCGACGATCACCAGCGCCCCGGGCGAGGGGATGAAGGCACATATCGAGATCAACCTGCACGAAGAGCCATGGAAAAAACGAAAATAGCGCTTGTCGACGACCACCTGCTCTTCCGCACGGGCCTGCGCACGCTGCTCTCGGCCCAGCCGGGCTTCGAGGTGTGCGGCGAGGCGGGCGACGGGGCCGCGTTCCTCGCGCTGCTCGCCGCCGGACCGTTTCCCGACGTCGTGCTGCTCGACATCGACATGCCGCACATGAACGGCATCGAAGCCGCCTCGCGTGCGCTCGACGCCTACCCCGACCTGCGGATCGTCACGCTCTCGATGTTCGGCGAAGAGGATTATTACTTCCGGATGGTCTCGCTCGGCGTCAAGGGCTTCCTGCTCAAGAACTCCGACATCCGCGACGTGGTCGCTGCCATCGAGACGGTACGCGACGGGGGAAGCTACTTCTCGCAGGAACTGCTGCGCACGCTGGTCAGCAGCCTCAAGTCGACGCCCCAGCCGGGCGAGGGCGAGGAGACGCTCTCCGAGCGCGAGCGTGAGATCCTGCTACTGATCTGCAAGGGATTGTCCAACAACGAGATCGCCGACCAGCTCTTTATCTCCAAGCGGACGGTCGACAAGCACCGGGCCAACATCCTGGCCAAGACCGGCAGCAAGAACACCGCCAACCTGGTGGTCTACGCCATCAAGCATCGCCTGGTCGAGATCTGACCCACCGCCCCAACCCGCCGCGCCTCCATCTCCACACGCTCACCCAGCTCACCGCCCCCTCCCGGCATACCCGGTCTCCTGATAGCGGGCCATCCCCGCTACATCCACCCGCCCATAGCTTCCGGCCCGGCTCCCGTTCGACCTTCCTCCCTGACCGATAACCGACCTCCCGCCTGCCCGGCACCCCGCGCCATCATCCGCTGCCCGCCCGCGATCCGGCACGCCCGGCCTCAACCCGTCTCCTCTCCATCCCCACTCTTCGTCACCGCCCACAGCCACCGACCGCCACATATTCCCTAATCGCCACATGCTCAAACCTCCTGATAGCGGGCCATTCCCGCTATATCCTCCCACCCATAGCTCCCGGCCCGGCTCCCTACGCCATCATCTACCTCTTGATCGCGATCCGGCACGCCCGCCTCAATCCGCCACACCACCGTCCCCGCACCCGTTCCCAGTCCACGGCCACCGACAGTCACACCTTTTCGGCCACCGTATTCCCAGCCCTCCATCCGCCATCCTATCCTCACGTCTTACAGCAATTCCCGACCCGGAATCGACCCGCCCCGGCCAGGAGCGACAACCGAAATACGAACCTGTCCCCACGCCAACACGCACCGCCGGCCTGCCAGGGACTGCCCTTCCCTGCTCCCATGCCTTCCAACCTGCAGCCCCCGGCCGTCATAGGCTCGCAAATACGGCTCATCACCCCGCTCCCCATACGTATCGCTTCATTTCTCCACGGCCTCTGCCTGCACCCAGGCCCACCGGATTTCGCCATCCCACCCATTACAACCTACTCGACCGGCCGCTCTCCGTACTTTGTCTGCACCTATTATCCATCTTTCCACATCCCGACAGCCCCGGGACACCGCCGGCAACCCGTCCCTTCCGGCCATACCCTCCCAAAACAACTACAAACACCTCCGCCCTTCCGTCTGATCCTCTCCACAAACTTAATAGGGTATACGTCCGCATTCATTCCCTAATTCCCGACATTGTACCCGCCATTCTCCCTCCCCACTCCGCACCACCGGCAATGCCGCCCTGCCATTGCCTCTCCATCCGCCGCGCACGCCCATCCTGAACCGCTACGCCCCCTTTTCTCCCTCCCCCTCAGCCGTCAACCGCCCGCCCTGTCACGATCCTGTCACCCCGATGTCATCCCGGTGTCATCCGGTGTCATTCCTGCGACACGAGCCGGCACCCGGTGTCAGTCGCCGACACGACCGACAAGGCATAAAAAAGCCGCACGCAATACGCACGGCTTCAGCACAATATACTCCCGAATTATTTCCCCGGCGGCAGATCGGTCGCCTCATGCGGATGCTCCTCCACCCAGGCCGCCCGGTTCTGCCTCACAGCCTCGATCAACTCGTCCGGATGGTCGCAGCTGACGATGTACTTATCCTCGTAAATGTCCTCCACCAACACGAAATTCCCCCACTCCCTGGCATATATCTTAACGATCTCCCAACTCTTAAAATCCAGATAATAACCGAAATACCCGCCAAATCCATAGCTTCCCAGCAGCGGCCATACGGCCCGCATATCCTCGACCCACACACGCCTGACCGCCTTGATATCGGTCATATGGATCGTCGTCAGCTCGACAATGCAATGGATCTCGAAAGCATCCCGGGTCACCCTGACGAACCGAGGTATCGACAAGATATAGAGCAGGATAAGTGCCGCAGCAAACGTCAGGAACCATGCCGGCAGATAGGCCGTACCGGCCACAACGAAGAACCCGGCCGTCACCGCCACGACCAGCACTGCCACGGCCACGGTCAGCCTCCGGCACCTCCGATCCGAACGATACGGAAACACCTGGCATTCATCATTTTCCTTATTCGTTTTTTTCCACATGGTCCTGCATGTTAAGCAAAGCGGCGGCCATCTTCAGGTCGTCGGGCGTGGTGATCTTCAGGTTACGCGACTCCCCGTCGCAGAGCGTGATCGTATAGCCCGCCTGCTCGACCACCGACGCATCGTCCGTATAGCGTGGCTGATAGGGTAATTCATAGGCTTCGCGCAAAATTCCGGCTCGGAACACCTGCGGCGTCTGTATCGCGCGCAGCTTGTCGCGATCGACCACCTGCATCGCGCCGCTCCCCATCATCCGGAACGAGTCGCAGGGCACGATGGCCGGCACCCCCGTCCCCCGGGCAACCGCACAGTCCAGCGCGCCCAGGATCACCTCGCGGCTCACCAGCGGCCGTGCCCCGTCATGCACGGCAATGTAGTCGGCACGCCCGGCCAGCGCCAGCCCGTTACGCACCGACCCGAAACGGGTCTCTCCGCCCGCGCACACCTCATGGTCGATCCTGAACCCATGCCCGGCACACAACTGCTGCCAGTACCCGAGCAGGTCACCGGGCAGCACGACGATCAGCCGCGCTTCGGGCAACGCCTCGTAGAACCGTTCGACGGTATGCATCAGCACCGGACGCCCCGCGAGCGGCAGGAACTGCTTGGGCAGCTCGCTTTTCATCCGGCTGCCCCGGCCTCCGGCCACAATGATCACCGATATATTCATAATAACAAGCCTTTTCAAAATAACGCGCACCGACGCCAAAACAATATGCGGCCGGCGCCATACTGCGCTTTCTTCCATCCGACCGGCCCGATCGCCCGGCCCCGGACATTATAGTTGCCAGATCAGCTTCTTCCCGAATCCCAGCGTATTGTCCGTGTATTTCAGCAACGTAGGCTCGATCGTCCACAACTGCAGGTCTGCCACCGCGGCATAGGGGAACCGCTTCAGGTAGGCGTTCCGGGCTGCGCGGGCCGGCTCGCCCTCCACCCGTTCCATCCTGCCCCGGAACTGCAGCCCCTGCACCCGGCCCACAACGCGCGTCTCGAGCACCACCGACCCGGCCACCCGGCCGTCGGCCAGCGCCTCGGCCCCATGCCGCGTCGCCGCATCGGAGGTGACCACGAACCGGCCCTCGCCGGCCATCCACGCATAGAACAGGTTGGCGCAATACGGACCCTCGTCCGACACGGTGGCCACCGTCATGACATGGTGGCGCCGGATAAAAGCCACGATCCGCGGATCGACCGCCGCCTCACCTTTATTATTATACAGCGTCTCCATCCTGCCCTACAAAACCTGTAACGAATCGAGCCGCATGACGCGCAGGCTGTCGGGCAACGTCCCCGCCAGCTCGCCCAGGATACGCTCCTTGACGACATCGAACGCCTTACGGTTCCCCTCAGCGATCGGGGCGACCGGGGTCGAGGGCACCTTGAGCGGGTCGATCGGCTTGCCGCCCTGCCAGATCCGGAAATCGAGGTGAGGCCCCGTAGCCAGTCCCGTGCGGCCCACATAGCCGATCAGGTCGCCCTGATTGACCGTCTTGCCCACAGCCAGGCCCTTGGCATATCCCTGCAAGTGCAGGTATCCCGACATCAGGTTGCCCGCATGACGGATCTTCACCGTGTTGCCTCCGCCGCCGCTGTATCCCTTGGCCACGACCGTGCCGCTCGCCACGGCATGTACCGGCGTACCGGCCGGCGCGGCATAATCGACACCGTGGTGCGGGCGCCTGATCTTGAGCACGGGATGCAGCCGCGAGTTGGAGTAGCGCGAGCTGATCCGCGTGAACCTGAGCGGCGACTTGAGGATATTCTTGCGCAGGCTCTGGCCGTTCTCGTCCCAGTAACCCAGCGCGTTCTTGCCGGTCGCCTCGTCAACCTGGTAGAAAGGGATGGCATAGTAGTCCTTGCCGGCGTGGTTGAAGATAGCCCCCCATATCTGTCCGATGCCGACACTCGTGCTGTCGACATAAAGCTCATCGTAGATCACCGTGAAGCGGTCGTTCTCCTGCAACCCGTAGAAATCGATGCTCCAGGCATAGATCTGCGAGAACTCCCAGGCCAGCGCCGGGTTGACCCGGTTCTCGGTCATGCAGTTCCACAGCGAGCTGGTGATCGTTCCCGTTGCGCGGCGCCGCTCGGTACGCACCTCTTTCTGCTCGGTACGCAGACTGACCGAGTCGCCCTCGAACGCGATCACCAGATAGTGCGTCGCATTCTGTTCATAGACGAAATAGGCCAGGCGCCGCAGGCTGTCGGGCGTAAGGAAGGCCGTATAGTGCTGTCCGGCCCGCAAATTGCGGAGGTTGAACACGCCGACCGACTTTTTGTCGATCCGGTCGACCGTAGCCATATTTACCCCGTAACGGGCCAACACCTGCGAAAGCGTTTCCCCGTTCGCAAAAACGCCTTCGTCCATCGAGTAACTTTCGAACGGAATACCATAAAGCAATGCAGGCTCCTCACTTTCAACCTGTTGTCCTGCATCCGCATCCGTTCCCGGCATACGCAGCGACCAGATGGTCACGGCCGCGGCCACCAGGCATCCGATGGCAGAAAAAGCGATAATTTTTTGTTTTCGAATCATTTATAAGTATATTTAGAACGGACTATCGCGGCATGCCGCGACACGCGGGGGCGGCATTAACAAAGGTAAGAAATAAATTTTAGTGTAAACCAGCGGCTTTGAGCTTCCGCGGGCATAATATTTGAGAACGCATAATATTACCAAGGAAAAATCTGCTGGTTGTTTGTTATTTACTGATAAGTTTCTATTTTTGCATCAAACTTAATTTAATAGAATTATGAAAAAACTCATTTTACTGTTTGCTGGGGTATTGCTGATGTCACTCTCGGCAAATGCACAGGTGACTCTCAGGGCGAACGCATTGGGATGGGGCGTCGGTGTGTTCAACGCCGGTTTTGAGTTCGGTCTTTCGAACCACTTTACGTTGGTGGCCGAAGGTTACTACTCGCCTTTCTGGGATACGAAGAAGTTCAAGGCCGAGGGTTGGATGATCTCGCCCGAGCTCCGTTACTACTTCTGCGAGAAGTTCAACAAGCACTATATCGGTCTGAGCTACAACTACGCCAATTATGACAAGTACAAGTGGAACAACAAGCAGGACATCCGCGACGGCCATGCCTCGTCGGTAGGTCTCACGTACGGTCACACCTGGCGGTTCAACCACCACTGGTCGTTCGACCTGTTCGGCGGCGTAGGTTGCTGGTTCCTCAAGAACGACATCTACAACAAGAATCAGGAGAGCGACAGACTGGCCGAGAACAAGAAAGAAACGTATTTCGGTGTTACCCGTCTGGGCGCAACATTCGCTTACCGCTTCTAAAATCAGTAAAAGACTCAATAAGTCAGCAGGCGCACCGCATGGTGCGCCTGCTTCATTTTCACCGACCGGCACGGAATGCTCACAACAGGGGCCTGTACCGGCCGGCACGGCATGCGGGCAGGCCCGCTCGCAGCCCTGCGATCACGATACCCGCAAGCCTGTACGGGCGGAGGGCCTTCCCCCGAACGTCCCGGGCAACACCTCGCCATAAAAAATAGCCCGGGCCGTCCCGACCGACCGCAACGCAATGCCGGGACCTGATGCAGCAAACCCCGGACACCGGTTGACGGCATCCCGGCCAAACGCGGGAAAACGCCGGTATCTCCATGACACCTCAGGACAACGTGTTGACAGCGCACCGACATCACGCAAGGCCGCCCAGACAACGCAGCGCGCCATACCGACAGGAGGCCGACAACACAGTGACAAAGAAATGACAAACAAAAGAGAAGGCCCTCCGCGGAGGGCCTTTTACATTGGCAGCAAAAACCTCACACACCTTCATCCGGACAGCTCGCGCCGGTGTGGGCGTAAGAACGGGCGACAGACGAGCGACATCACGTACCGCAAGCGATCCGGCAGAGGCAGCGGACCCTATGGCGGATAGCTGCCCGCCCCCTCCGGCCGGCCTCCCGCCGGTACCGGTCAGTTGCGTGAAGGAAGGAACGAGTAGTTCTTCGAGTATTCGAGCATCTGGGCCGGATAGTCGTCCACATACTCGATCTGCACATCGATGATCTGGCCGTTCTCCATCACCGGACGATATCTGGGGTTGACAAACCCGCTGTACGGCTCGAGGTTGAGCCGTCCGTAGCGTTCGAGCACTTCGGCGTGCAGCTCGGGATCGACCTTGACGCCGTATGTCTCGACAAGCGCCTTGCCGGCTTTGAAATCTCCCTCCGATTTGATCCGCTGGATCTCGCGCAGCAGCTCGCCGAACAGCCCGCGCAGCTTCTCGAAGTCGTTGACCACGATGTAGGTCTTACCGTCGCGCACCTCCCGGACGACCACGCTGTCGGTCCGGCCCCGCTCGTAGCACCACTCGGCGATCAGCTTGCGGTTGCGCATATGCGCCTCCTCGACATCCTTGCCGGGCTGGATGCGCGTGAGCTGCGTCATCATACCGTTCATCATATAGGTGGCGTACTCGGCCTTGTAGGCCTCCGGATCGGGGATCACGCCCAGCTCGACCAGCTTGGGGTCGGCCAGGTAGTAGAGCGCGAACAGGTCGGCGCGCGCCTCTTCGAGCGTCGAGCCGTAATTCTTCAGCTCGTCGCCGCGAACACCCGGGGCCAACTGGCCCGAACCGTGGCCCAGGCACTCGTGCAGATCGGTGTGCAGGTCGTCGCAGATCGTGCCGAAACGCTCGATCCGGTCGCGATCCTCGGGACGCAGCATGAACTCCTCCATGAAGCCGTTGCCCCTGGCCGCCTCGGCATAGGCATGCGTGATGTTCTGGATCGTCACCGACTTCGAACCGTACTCCTTGCGGATCCAGTCGGCATTGGGCAGGTTGATGCCGATCGGCGTGGCCGGATAGCAGTCGCCGCCCAGAATGGCCGCCGTGATCACCTTGGCCGAGACCCCCTTGACCTCCTCTTTCTTATACTTGTCGTCGACCGGCGAGTGGTCCTCGAACCACTGGGCCGAGTCGCTGATCACTTCGGTCCGCTTGGTCGCCTCGTCGTCGCGGAAATTCACAAGGCCCTCCCACGAGGCCTTGTAGCCCAGCGGATCGCCGTAGGTCTCGGTAAAGCCGTTGATGAAGTCGACGTGCGAGAGCGTATCCTGCACCCAGAGGATATTATAACGGTCGTACTCCCTCAGGTCGCCCGTGCGGTAGTAGGAGATCAGCGCGTCGATCGTCTCCTTCTGCCGACCCTCGGCAACGCCCGAAGCCTTCCCGAGCCAGTAAACGATCTTCTCGATAGCCGGCGAGTACATGCCGCCCACGCGCCATACACGCTCGACGATCCGCCCCTGCGCGTCCTTCGCGAGCTGGCTGTTGAGCCCGTACGAGACCGGCTCGGGGTCGGCAGGGTCGGCCATCGCCGCGTAGAACGCCTCGGCCTCGGCCTGCGTCACGCCGTCGTAGTAGTTACTGGCCGATCCGGCGATCATATCGATCCCCTCCTGCTGGTTGACCCGCTTGGCATAGAGCGTCGAGTCGAACATCACCGGAGTGATCGCGGCCATCAGCTCAGGCAGCGGATGAAGGTCCTGCGGGAACGCCGTCGACGGGGTCGCCTCGACGAGCGAGGCGAAATACTCGCGGCTGAACTCCGGCATGAACTTATCGGTCGAATAATGATGATGGATACCATTGGCGAACCACACCTTCTTGAGATACTTCTCGAAGGCCTGCCACTCGGGCGTCGTGCGGTCGCCGGGATAATCGGTGTAAACAGCCTCGAGCACGCGGCGGATCGAAAGGTTGTACTTGTTGTTCTGGTCGAAGAGGATATCCCGGCCGCAGAGGGCGGCCTGATTCAGGTAATAGACCAGCATCTTCTGGTCGAGCGGAAGCTCCGCGAACCCGGGGACTTCGTAGCGAAGCACCTTGATGTCGTCGAAACGGTCGACGATCCAGCGGGCCTGGGCCTCTTTCGGCTCCTGTTCCTCGTGGCAGGCGGACGTAACGAGCGCCGACGCCGCAATGCTTATGGACATAATCAATGTTTTCATGCGAATAACAAAACTATAATTCCCGGCGCGCGAACGGCACCGGACGACCCGGGACGACGGAGGCGTCCGGACACCCATGCGGCGTGCCCCGGACAGTCCCGGCAGGATAAACGCAAAGTTAAGCTATTTTTCCTACAATAATTGGGAATTGTAATCTAATTTATAACTTTGCCGTGTCAAATTTAGTATGTAAAACCAACCATTCTGCTCATGCAGGTCTTTGCCAAAAGCTCCGACGTCAAGGAGATAGCAGGCTCAAAAAAAGGCGTGACGGGCTTTGTCCCCACCATGGGGGCGCTCCACGAGGGGCACCTGTCGCTCGTGAGCCGATGCCGCAGCGAGTGCGACACGGTGGCCGTCAGTATCTTTGTCAATCCGACACAATTCAACGATAAGAACGACCTGAAGAACTACCCGCGCACGCTCGAGGCCGACCTCGCGCTGCTCGAGCAGGCAGGCGCCGACCTGGTCTTCGCCCCGGACGAGAAAGAGATGTACCCCGCCCCCGATACGCGCGTGTTCGACCTCGGCGGCCTCGACGACGTCATGGAGGGGCCGCTGCGCCCGGGCCATTTCAACGGCGTGGCGCAGGTCGTGACCCGGCTGTTCGAGATCGTCGGGCCGCAGCGGGCCTACTTCGGCGAGAAGGACTTCCAGCAGCTGGCTATTATCCGCCATCTGGTGCGGACGCTCGGCCTGCCGGTCGAGATCGTCGGGTGCCCGATCCGCCGCGGCGGCGACGGCCTGGCGCTCAGCTCGCGCAACGCGCTGCTCACGCCCGCCCACCGGGCAGCCGCGCCGAAGATCTACGCCGCCCTGCAAAAGGGCGTTGCCATGATGCCCGACCATAGCGTGGCAGAAACGGCCCGGGCGGTCGCGGAGGCCATCGACAGCGATCCGCTGCTGCAGACCGAGTACTTCAACCTCGTCGATGCCGCGACGCTGCGCAGCGTCGGCGCGTGGGACGAGGCCCCGGCCATCCAGGGATGCGTCGCGGTCCGCGCCGGCGAGATACGATTGATCGACAATATCCGTTTTAAATAACAGGGGGACCCTCACCGGCCATGCCGGGAGAACCCGCTTCACAATCAGAGCCATGCAAATCGAAGTACTCAAATCGAAGATACACCGGGTGACGATCACCGAGGCGAACCTCAACTACGTGGGCAGTATCACGATCGACGAGGACCTGCTCGACGCGGCGGGTATCATCGCAGGCGAGAAAGTGCAGATCGTCAACATCAACAACGGCGAGCGGATCGAGACCTACGTGATCAAGGGCGAGCGCGGCAGCGGCTGCGTCTGCCTGAACGGCCCGGCCGCACGCAAGGTGATGGTCGGCGACCTGGTCATCATCATCTCGTACGCGCTGATGGACTTCGAGGAGGCCAAGCGCTTCGAACCCCGGGTGATCTTCCCCGACAGCCTGACCAACCGGCTCGTCCGGTAAGCGGCACACGGCACAGTATAGTATTGCCGGTACCCTGCGAGGGTACCGGCAATACTTTTGTATACGATCCGGGACGGCCCCCCGAACACGCTGCCCCCAGCCGCCGGGGCGGCACGGGGACTGCCATTCCGGCCAGCAGGCAGCGACAGCAGGAAAAATCCGGACAAGAAAGACCATTCCGGGCAACAGGCCGGCACAGCGACGGGAAAAGCCAGCTACGGAACCCCGGAACGGAAAGGCAAAGACGCTGCGGGAAACCAGAACGCGGCCAGCCGTTACGGCATCATCGCGACACTGACCACCAACACGGCAGGGCAGGTGCTGCGGGAAGCGGGG
>JAFQJK010000021.1 GCA_017415005.1 Rikenellaceae bacterium | reverse complement strand
TCCAGTCCTGCGGGCATTGGCAGGCAGGACGCCACCGGTCCGCGCCGCATCGGCCGTCGCCGTCCCGGCGATCAGGGCCAATGCCTTGCCCAGCATGGCCTCGGCAGGGTCGCCTAAACCGTGCCACACCGGAAAGCCGTCCTCCTCGTCGATAGCATGGTCGGGCGCAAAGCCATCCTCATAGGCACCCCAGTCCTGTGCATTGTATGAGCGGAACATGATCGGGTTGACCACATACTTATACCCGTCGAAGGTCAGCGTATGCTCTTCCGAGCCGACATTCTTCCCCACGGTCCGGTCGCCGATCAGGACCACATCGACCCCTTGTCCGCGCAGCGAATTGATGATCAGCTCGCTGGCCGATGCCGTCCGGTAGCCGGTCAGCACGAATACGCGGCTCAGGTCCAGGTTGCAGTCACCGACCACGCCGCTGCCGAGATATTGCATCACGTCCGTCCGGTTTTTGTCCCTGTTGTAGACCTGCTTAACGAAAACGCCGCTGCCAAGCAGGCTCGACGGCACGATCATGCTCGCCAACAACTGCGACGAGGTCACATAGCCTCCCCCGTTGTACCGCAGGTCGAGCACCAGCTCACTGACGCCCTGCGACTTAAAGTCCCGGAAAATCGCTTTCAGCTGGTTGTCATACGTCTTGTCGCGATAGCTGTTCGGCCCCGTCTCGAACGCATTGTAAACCAGGTAAGCGACCGGTCCGCCCGTCGCCGGCAGCACCTTCGAGAGCAGGATCGGGTTCATATCGGTCGGGCCGGCCGTCACCTGTACCTCGTCACGGCGGGCGATGCTCACCATATTGCCGGTCGTGGGCGTCGCGGTCACGCGGGTCAGCACAGCCGTTCCCGTCGTATAGAAATCATAATAATTGGCATACGAGATGCGCTCGCCGTTGATCTCGCCGATCCAGTCGCCGCGCTCAAGCTTCCCGTCGGCCGGCGACCCGGGGTAGACATACAGCACACGGGCCAGCATCCCGTAACCCGTCACCTCCAGCGGGATCGTGAACTCGAACCCGAGCGAGGTCTCGGTACCGGCCTTCGAAACAGACTCCCGGCTGATCCTCGAAAAATAGCCCAGTCCCGGCTTACCGTCCTTGTCTGACAACAACGAAGTGAAGAACCGGTTGTACGCAAGCGTATAATCAGGCGTTTTGGCCTTCACCTCATCGTTCCAGAGATACCACTCGCTGAGCAGCGAGTATACGGCCCGGTTGATCTTCTCATCACCCTCGCCGGGAGGGTCCTCGCCGCCACCGGTCTTCTCGCAACCGGCCAAAGCAGCCAGCAGACAGGCTGCGAACAGCCATTTCACGATATTTCCCATAGATTTCCGTTTTACGTTCCACCGGTAAGCCACCGCCGGCCCCGCATGACACAGGGCCGGATTCCGTAAAGATAGCTTATTTTGCCGCTTTCGCGCGCTCGGCCGACCTAAAATATTTGCACCACGGGCTGATGCCGCACTCGCCGCACCTGGGCTTGCGCGCCACGCACACGTACCGGCCATGCAGGATCAGCCAGTGATGGGCCGTGGGCAGCAGCTCGCCGGGTATATACTTGGTCAGCTGCTGCTCGGTCTGAAGCGGCGTCTTGGCTCCCACGCTCAGCCCGATGCGGGCCGACACGCGGAACACGTGCGTATCGACCGGCATCACATGCTTGTCGAAGATCACGGCACCCACGACATTGGCCGTCTTGCGCCCCACGCCGGGCAACGACTGCAGCTGGTCGAGGTCCGAAGGGACGACGCTGCCGAACTCGGACACCAGCTTGCGAGCCATCCCCGCAAGGTTTTTGGCCTTGTTGTTCGGATACGAAACGCTCTTGATATATTCGTAGATCTCGTCGGCCTCGACCTCGGCCATCGCCTCGGGGGTCGGAAACCGCTCGAACAGCGCCGGCGTGACCATATTGACCCGCTTATCGGTGCACTGGGCCGACAGGATCACCGCTACCAGCAACTGGTATGGGTTGCGGTAGTGCAGCTCCGACTCGGCGACGGGCATATTGGCCCGGAACCAGCCGATCACCCCTTTGTAACGTTCTTCCCGTGTCATAACTATCGTTTTTACATCAGTTTATCCAGCAACGGAATGAGCAGGGCCGTCATCACGCCCATCAGGCCGATCGCCAGCCCCCCGATCGCTCCCTCGATCGCTCCGATCTCCATGGCGCGCGCCGTGCCGAGCGCATGCGAGGCGGCGCCCATCGCCAGCCCCTGCGCCACACGGTCGCGTACGCCGGCCATGCGCAACACCCACGGACCCACCATTCCGCCGAACACCCCGGCAACGATCACCGCCACCGACGTCAACGCCGGGATGCCCCCCGAACTGGCCGAGACCGAAATGGCGATCGGCGTGGTCACCGACTTGGGCTCAAGCGAGGCCACCAGCGCGTCGCCCGCCCCGAGCCACCGCGCGATCAGCGCCACACTCACCACTCCGGCGATGCTCCCGGCCAAGACCGACGTGAGGATCGAAAGCGCGTTGCCCCGAATATTCTCAATCTGCTCATAGAGCAGGTATCCGAGCGCGACGACCGACATCCCGAGCATGAAGTTGATGATCTCGTTGCCCGAGCTGTACTCCTCATACCCGATCCCGAGCAGGCGGAGAACGACGATGATCACGGCCATCGACACGAGCAACGGGTTGAACAGCGCCCAGTGCGTACGGCGGTACAGGTACTGTGCCCCCAGGTAAATACCGATGGTGAGCGTCAGCATGAATATCTCGGAATGCAGGATCCCCCTAATCATGGCGCCTCCTCCCCAGCTTTTGTTGCATGATCCCCACGACAACCAGCACGACGAGCGTGCTCAGCAGCAGCGAAACGATGATCGCCCCGAGATGCCCCCTGATCAGGTCGTAGGCAGCCATCAAGCCCACGGCCACCGGCACGAAAAAGAGCATCATATTGTCGAGCAGGAACCGGGCCGGCTTACGCAGGTGCGCCGGATTGACCACGCCCGCAAGGAGCGCCGCGAACAACAGCAGCATCCCGAGCACGCTGCCCGGCACGAAGCCGTTCATCAGCGCGCTGAGCAGATTACCCAGCAGATAGAACAACAAAAGGTAAAATATGCCTAACATTCTGTATGAATTGATCGTTTCATCCTCTTATTTTGTCCTCCGGACAAGTTACTTTTGCCATCGCCGCAAAGTAACCCAAAGGTCTACCGCTCATAAAACCGGCTGAAACCGGGCAGTCCGTCCGGGCGACGGCTAACTCCTCCTTACAGGCCGTACGCCAACAACGTGCTCCGACCTAACGTTCGTCGGACAACAGCTGTCGCTGCTTCCGTCCATCCTCCCCGGTTTCCGGGCGCCGGTTTTATCAGGCGAGACCGGGGATCGGCCCACCGGATCGGTTTGTGTGCGCTTGGCCGGCAGGCGATCGGCCCTGCGGCCGGCGTGGAACACCCGCTCCGCGAAGCCGTCCGCACGGAGATGCACGCTGCTTGAGCGAAACGAGCCATGCGGCTCAGGACGGCAAGCGGCACAGCGGGTCACAATAGGCCCCACAGGCCTTGATCTTTTGCTTCTTTTGTATCAAGGCAAAAGAAGATAAGTGTTTTGCGGAGTCGCCGCAGCGACCTCCTTTCGCCTCAAGACAACAGACAAGAAATGAAACGATCATTCTCCGCTTCCGCCCGGCGTATCACGCCATATTCCGCACTCTGTATGGCAGCGCTGCTACCCGATCTATCCGCCCCCGCAAACGACACCGCTATCCGATCACCCGCAGCTTGGCAAACTTGCGCAGCAATGTCCTGCGCCCGGCCGCCTCGAACTCGACCGTGATCTTCTGGTCGCCGGCCATCGTCTCGAGTGCCGCGACGCGGCCGCGCCCGAACTTGTCGTGCTCGACCAACGCACCGACAACCAGCTCGCCGCCCGAATCGACCGCCTTCACGCCCCCGGCAGCCCCGCTGCCGCTTCCAACGGCCGCCGCCGGAACTCCCTGCCGCACGCTCTCATGCTCCTCCCTGCTCTCAGCCGGACGGCGCCCCACGCTCTTGAACCGCGTGCCGAGTCCCACCTGCGGGACTGTTTCAGGCCGTACCTGACCCGCAGCCGGCTCACGCCGGGCATACGGCGAACCGGCTCCATAGCCGCTCGCACCGGTACCCTCTTCACGCTTCCGGTAGATCGGACGGCCATTGTAGTGGCGATCCTCCCCGTCGCGGCGCCCATAGGCCGGACGGCCAGCACCCGCAGGGGTAGCCCCCCCTTCGTATCGTCCCTGGCCGCCATAGGGCATCCGTCCCTCCCTGCGACCTGACCCGCCGAGCGACGACTCCTCCCCGCCCTCGTCCCCTCCAAGCTCAAAGGCCACGTCGAGGTACTGCGGGTCGATCTCCTTGAGGAAGCGGCTCGGCTGCGAGAAGGTCATCTCGCCCCACTTGAACCGCTGCTGGGCGAACGAGAGCACAGCAGCCGTCTTGGCGCGCGTCAGCGCCACGTAGAACAGGCGCCGCTCCTCCTCCAATCCCTCCTCGCCGTTCATGCTCATCAGGCTCGGAAAAAGGTTCTCCTCCAGCCCGGCAATGTACACATACTTGTATTCCAGCCCCTTGGCGGCATGCACCGTCATCAGGATCACCTTATTGCGCTCCTCGGGCTTCTCGTTGTCGGCATCGGTCAGCAGCGCGATGTTCTGCAACCACTCCTCGATCGTCACGGGACCCGCCTCGGGATCGCGCTCGGCATTCTCCTCGGCGAACGACTGGATCGAGTTGAGCAGCTCCTCGATATTGTCGACGGCGCTCATCGCCTCGGGTGTCTGCTGGATCTTGAAACTGCCGAGGATGCCCGACCGCGTGGCGATCTCGAGCCCGAGCCGGTAGGCATCGGCCGTGTCCTTCATTTCGCCCAGCGAGCGGATCATCGCCGTGAAGTCGGCCACCTTCTTACCCGCGCTGCCGCGCAGGTCCATCTCGCCCGGATCGAGCGTGCTCACCGCGTCCCACAGGCTCAGCCCGGCCCGGGCCGCCGCATCGGCGATCCGGCCCACCGTCACATCGCCAATCCCGCGGGCCGGGTAGTTGATGATGCGGCGGAACGCCTCGTCGTCGCGCGGGTTGACCACCAGCCGGATATAGGCCACCAGATCCTTGATCTCCTTGCGCTGGTAGAACGACATGCCGCCATAGATCTTATACGGGATATTGCGCTTGCGCAGCGCCTCCTCCAACACGCGCGACTGGGCATTGGTGCGATAGAGGATCGCGAATTCGCTGTACTCGGTGTGCGTATCCATCACCTTCGCCCACATGTCCGAGGCGATGATCGCCGCCTCCTCCTGATCGGTGTAGGCGCGCAGCACCTTGATCGGCTCGCCCTTGTCCTCGCGCGAGAACGAGGCTTTCCTGATCTGCTTCTTGTTCTTCTCGATCACGCTGTTGGCCGCATTGACGATCGTCTGCGTCGAGCGGTAGTTCTGCTCGAGCTTAAAGACCTGCGCCGTCGGAAAATCGTTCTTGAAGCGCAGGATGTTCTCGATCTTGGCCCCGCGGAACGAATAGATGCTCTGCGCGTCGTCGCCCACCACACAGACGTTGGCGTGATGCTGGGCCAGCCGGCGGATGATGATGTACTGCGCGTAGTTGGTGTCCTGATACTCGTCGACCAGGATATAGCGGAACCGCTCCTGGTACTTGGCCAGCGCCTCGGGATGATCGCGGAACAGAATGTTGATGTTGAGCAACAGATCGTCGAAATCCATCGCCCCGAACTCCTTGCACTTACGCACGTATTGTTTGTAAACTTCGGCAAACTGCGGACGGCGCCGCTCACGGTCCTCGGCGATATACGACGCATTGGCTTCGTAGGCTTCGGGGACGACGAGGTTGTTCTTGGCTAGCGATATGCGCGACGCGAGGTCGCCGATCTTGTAGGTCTCGTCGCTGAGATTCATCTCCTTGACAATGCCCTTGATCACGTTCTTACTGTCGGCCGTATCGTAGATCGTGAACGACGACGGATAACCCAGCAACTCGGCCTCGGCACGCAGGATACGCGCGAAGATCGAGTGGAACGTGCCCATCCACAGGGAGCGGCTCAGTTGAGACGAGACGAGGGTCCCGATACGCTCGCGCATCTCGCGTGCCGCCTTGTTGGTAAAGGTCAGCGCGAGGATATTGCGCGGCGCGACACCCTGCTCCAGCATATAGGCGATGCGGCAGGTCAGCACGCGGGTCTTGCCCGAGCCGGCGCCGGCCACGATGAGCGACGGGGCGTTGAAGTTGACGACGGCGGCGCGCTGCGCGTCGTTGAGGGTTTCGATGTAATGGGACACGGTACAGGACGTTTTGTAACGACGGCAAAGGTAGCGCACCGCGGGCGAACGAAAAAATATTTGCGGCACAATCTACGATATCCATCCGCGCCTGCCCGGACGGCAACATGCAGGGCGATCATTCCGTCGGAACCGGCAACACGCCGGCAAAACACAAATTGTTGCCGGAAAAGCTCTTTTTTACTCAAAGCCGCTTGCATAATTAAATATTTAGTTATATTGCGAAAGATTTAAAACTTACCCCCATGTATTTGAAAAGGTTCATTGTATCGATCGGGCTGCTGGCAATAGCGGGCGGCGCGGGAGCGCGGACCAAGCCTGCGGACAGGAAGCTGACCCGCGAACTGGTCGGCGAATGGGTACTGGTCGACATGAATAGCGGCGACCGGCAGAGCCCGCTCGACCAGATGTTCGGCCAGATGTTCAGCCTCCTCAACGCGAGCGGCCAGGAGATCAGCCTGGCCTTTACCCGCGGCGGCACATTGATCATGCGTAATCCGCAGGAACAAAAAGGAACGTATGAAATCCGCGACAGCGTGCTGTGCACGGCACTCCCGGACAACAAGAGCGGGGTTGCCCGGACGGGAACAGACGAAGGGTTGATCCGTCCGGCAATCCGCTCCGTCTCGTCCGATACGCTGGCTATTTCGATCGACCTTACCTCGTATCTGGCCGACGTCAAGCAGCAGCTGATGGCCATGTCCAGGCAACTGGAGGGAACAGACGGGGCCGTCGACATGGAACAGACCGAATCTGAAGAAGAAAAAGCTATCATGGAGCTGATCCGCAAAAGGGCGGCCGAAGCCGAACCGGGATCGTGGGACAGCTATGTGGAGCCAGGATCGGAACCGAAGCCGGGATCGGTGACACCGGCATCCATCTTCGACCAGTTTCCGCCAACGATCCATGTCCGACTCATCCGAAAACCCGCCCCCAACCCATAAGTTCACAACCGAACACCTACACCTACCCCCGATGTGCGAAGGCCGCGCCTCTTCCGAGACGCGGCCTTTTACCCCACCGTTATTGCAATAAAGAAAATTATTAACTACCTTGGAGAACCGTCTGTCGCACCGGCAGATAATGGTCGGCAGGCCGTCCTGCGTGGCGCGCCTAAGCCGGTTTCGATCTTTGATCCGAATATAGCAATCAATAACGGATTGCGGCTTTCGCCGCAAATCCATCTAATACAATCCGATATGCGAACGAACATGAAGATGACCTCGCTGATATTGGCTGCAACGCTGGCTTCGTGTGCCGGCCAGTCCCGGCAGGACCACGCGGAATGGGCATGGATCGGGTTCGAACGACCGGCCGAGAACCCCATCATACGGCCCAACCCCGACACGAAATTCTTCTGCCCGGTGACACGGGACTCGGTAGCCTGGGAGTCGAACGATACGTTCAATCCCGCCGTAACGGTCAAAGACGGGCAGGTCGTACTGCTTTACCGGGCCGAAGATCAAACAGGGCAGGGCATCGGAACCCGGACCTCCCGCCTCGGGTATGCATGGTCGGACGACGGTATCCGCTTCCAGCGCCGCGATACCCCGGTCCTGTATCCCGACAACGACAGCCAGCAAGCGAACGAGTGGCCGGGAGGATGCGAAGACCCGCGCGTGGCCATGACCGAGGACGGCACGTATGTCATGTTCTATACGCAATGGAACCGGACCATGCCGCGGCTCGGTGTCGCGACTTCCCGTGACCTGGAATCCTGGGAGAAGCACGGCCTGGCTTTCGGCCAGGCATACGGAGGACGTTTCGCCGGCGATTTCTCCAAATCGGCATCTATCGTCACACGCATGGACGGCGACCGGCAGGTAATCGCCAGAATAGACGGCAAGTACTGGATGTATTGGGGCGAACGGTTTGTCAACATCGCCACTTCGGATGACCTTATCCACTGGACCCCCATGCTCGGCGAGGACGGAGAGCTGCTCAGGGTGATGGAGACCCGCCCGGGCAGGTTCGACAGCGAACTGACCGAATGCGGACCGCCCGCCATCATGACCGAAAAGGGCATTCTGCTGTTCTACAACGGGAAGAATGCCGAAGGCGGACGCGGCGACACGCTCTATACGCCCCAAACGTATTGTGCCGGGCAGGCCTTGTTCGACCGCAGCGATCCCGCCCGGCTGATCGACCGCCTCGACAAGCCGTTCTTTGTACCCGACGCGGATTTTGAAAAAAGCGGCCAGTACCCGGCAGGAACAGTCTTTATCGAGGGGCTGGTCCGGCACCGCGGCAAATGGTACCTCTATTACGGATGTGCCGACTCGCGCGTCGGCGTAGCCGTTTACGATCCCGAAAAATAAACCGGGACGAGAGAACGGCAACCGACCGGTAATCAGAGGATCAGGCGAGATAGTTTCTTGGCGATCGACATGCGCTCCTTGTTGAGTGCCGAGATCTGGGTGGTGAGCGCGAGGACCTGTTCGTCGTCGAGACCCTCGCTGCACAGCCTGCGCTGCAAATCAGCGATAATTCCCTCGATGGCTTTCGACTTATAGAGGATGATCGCGCGTGGAACGGCTGCCGAGAGCCGGTCGGCCTCGCTGTCAACGCTGATGTCGTGCTTTTTCCACAGCTTGCTGGGCACGTAGTTGTCGTCGCAGGTGAGAATGTCGACCACGGCGCTGCTCAGCGCCGGATCGGGCAGGTTGATAAAGTGATGGACGCTGATCGGCGTGCCCGCATTGTAGGCGGCCGCGTACTCGTCATAAATCGCCTTGTAAGCGGCGTTCCGGAAGGCGATCCCGTTGCTGGTCAGCTCACTGATGATCACCTCGGCCACGTTGAGCGTGACCATCTCGCGCCCCTCCTTGTATTCGAAATCCTGGTCGCCGTACTTGAGCAGGTATTTGGTCAGCTCGCGTTCGAGCTCCTCGCCGCTGCTGCCGGCCGTGCAGGGCTTCAGGGACACGGGAGACTCCGGGGCCGCGTTTTCGGCAACTTCGGCAGCCTGGCGCTGCCCATAGCGGCGGATGAACTCACCGGCCTCTTTGTCGGGGTGGTGCGACATCCGCTTACGGGCCACCTCGCGCGTCAGCAACTGCGCGTCGGTGTCAGTCGTCTTTGCGCACTCTTTGATATAGACCGAGCGGGTGATCGGGTCGGGGATCTCGGCGATCGACTGTACGATGT
This sequence comes from Rikenellaceae bacterium, assembly GCA_017415005.1. Taxonomy (GTDB): domain Bacteria; phylum Bacteroidota; class Bacteroidia; order Bacteroidales; family Rikenellaceae; genus RGIG1874. The sequence continues at coordinate 62,340 of JAFQJK010000021.1, read as the reverse complement.
CGGTAATCAGCCCCGCCCGCTTGATTGGGTCGCTCTCGGCATCAGACAACAACAGTCGCGTCTTGAACGAGATGAAGTCCTCCTCGTGCCCGCGGATATAGGCCTTGACGTCCGAAGCGCTGTGCGAACGGGCGAACGAGTCGGGGTCCTCGCCGTCGGGCATCAGCACGACACGCACGTTGAGCCCCGCGCGCAGGATCATGTCGATACCGCGCAGCGACGCCTTGATGCCGGCGCTATCGCCGTCGTAGATCACCGTGACGTTCTTCGTGAAGCGGCTGATGAGCCGGATCTGTCCCTCGGTGAGCGAGGTGCCCGACGAGGCGACGACGTTCTCGACACCGCTCTGGTGCATCGAGATCACATCGGTGTAGCCCTCGACAAGAATGCAGTAATCCTCCTGCGTGATCGCCTTCTTGGCGTGATAGAGGCCGTAGAGGACATCGCTCTTGTGGTAGATCTCCGACTCGGGCGAGTTGAGGTATTTGGCGACATTCTTATCCTTGCGCAGCGTGCGGCCGCCGAAGGCGATCACGCGTCCGCTGACGCTGTGGATCGGGAAGATCACGCGGCCCGAAAAGCGGTCGTAGTAGCCGCCCGTCTCGCGCTTGATCGTGAGGCCCGTCCCGACGAGGAACTCCTCCTTGTAGCCCGAGGCAAGGGCCTTGCGCGAGAAGGCATCCGACGGCGACGGACAGAACCCGAGGCCGAATTTGCGGATCGTGGCATCCGAAAAACCTCGCTCGCGGAAGTAGCCGATCCCGACGCTCACCCCCTCCTGCGTGTTGTGCAGCGCATCGACGAAATAGTCGGCGGCATAGGAGGTGACGACCATCATGCTCTCGCGGTCGTCGTTGCGGCGCACCTCCTCGGGCGAGAGCTCGCGCTCCTGGATCTCGATGTTGTACTTCTTGGCCACGTACTTCAACGCATCAACGTAGCCGAGATTCTCGTGCTCCATCACGAAGGTCACGGCGTTGCCGCCCTTGCCGCAGCCGAAGCACTTGAACAGCCCCTTGGTCGGAGAGACAACAAACGAGGGCGTTTTCTCGTTATGGAAAGGGCAGCAGGCCTGATAATTGACCCCTTTTTTCTTCAGCGTGACGAAATCGCTCACCACCTCAACGATATTCGCTGCGGCGTAGATACGGTCTATGGTGGAGCGGTCGATCATATGATTGTTATCCTTTCTTTGAATGAGGAGGTAAAAATACATATTTTCCGGGAGGGTAGCTAATCCCGCGGAGGAAATAATCGAACGGCATCCCTGCCGCGGCGCGCCGCGGTCAGGATCAGGCCGATGCGGATCTGCCGGCCGCGGGCAACCCCGACAGGACCGCCCCGGCCGAAATATACGCAAAGGGCTGTCCCGCACGGGAGGCTGTGCCGAATATTTCGTATCTTTGACTCTGTCTTAGACAGGCTTGCCACTGGGACAAGCCCAAACAAGTTTGGCTTGCCTCTCGGCTTTCACTATCTTTGTAGAAGACAGGATGCGCCTCGGACAAGCTCAAACACGTTTGGCTTGCCTCTCGGCTTTCACTATCTTTGCAGGGATTTGGCGGGCGGCAAACCGACGGATCCCGTTCAAACCTATCGCTATGGATTTCAAACTGGTCTCGGAATACCAGCCGACGGGCGACCAGCCCGAGGCGATCGCGCAGCTTGTCGACGCGCTCAACCACCACAGCAAACACAACACGCTGATGGGGGTCACGGGCTCGGGCAAAACTTTCACGATGGCCAACGTCATCGCGCAGATCAACCGCCCGACGCTGGTGCTGAGCCACAACAAGACGCTGGCCGCCCAGCTCTACGGCGAGTTCAAGAACTTCTTCCCCGAGAACGCCGTCGAGTATTTCGTCTCCTACTACGATTACTACCAGCCGGAAGCCTACCTGCCGGCCTCGGACACCTATATCGAGAAAGACCTGTCGATCAACGACGAGATTGAGAAGATGCGCCTGAGCACCACCTCGTCGCTGCTCTCGCACCGCAACGACATCGTCGTCGTGTCGAGCGTCTCGTGCCTCTACGGTATCGGCAACCCCGAGGACATCCACACGATGTCGATCGGGCTGCACGTAGGCGACGTGATCAGCCGCAAGAAGCTGCTCTACTCGCTCGTGCAGGCCCTCTACGTGCGTGCCGAGACCGAGCTGCTGCCCGGTACGTTCCGCGTCAACGGCGACACGCTCGACATCCGGCTGCCGTTCGGAGAGACCTGCTACCGGGTGATGTTCTACGACGACGAGATCGAGATGATCGCGTCGATCGACCCGACGACCGGCCAGCGCCTCTCGCTCGAAGACCATGCGGTGATCTACGCCGCCAAGCTGTTCGTGACGACCGAGGAACGCTCACAGGGGGCTATCCGACAGATACAGCTCGACCTGGGCGAGCAGATCGAGTTCTTCAAGCGGCAGGGGCGCGACGCCGAGGCGGCGCGCATCAAGCAGCGCGTCGAGTACGACCTCGAGATGATCAAAGAGCTCGGCTACTGTCCGGGCATCGAGAACTATTCGCGCTACTTCGACGGCCGCAAGCCGGGCCACCGCCCGTTCTGCCTGATCGACTACTTCCCGAAAGACTACCTGCTCATTATCGACGAGAGCCATGTGACGATCCCGCAGATACGAGCCATGTACGGCGGCGATGTGGCACGCAAGCACAACCTGGTCGAGTACGGCTACCGCCTGCCGGCGGCCGTCGACAACCGGCCGCTCAAGTTCGACGAGTGGGAGTCGCTGGTCAATCAGGCGATCTACGTGAGCGCCACGCCGGCCGACTACGAGCTGATCAAGTCGGAAGGTGCAGTGGTCGAGCAACTGATCCGCCCGACGGGACTGATCGACCCGCCGATCCAGATCCGGATCACCGACAACCAGATCGACGACCTGATGGAGGAGATCGAGCAGCGCGTACGGCTCGACGAGCGCGTGCTCGTGACGACGCTCACCAAGCGTATGGCCGAGGAGCTGTCGAAGTATTTTGACCGCCTGGGCATCCGCAACCGCTATATCCACTCGGATGTCGACACGCTCGAGCGCGTGCAGATCCTCGACGACCTGCGCAAAGGGATGTTCGACGTGCTGATCGGCGTCAACCTGCTGCGCGAGGGACTCGACCTGCCCGAGGTGTCGCTCGTGGCGATCATGGATGCCGACAAGGAGGGATTCCTGCGCAGCGAGCGCTCGCTCACGCAGACGGCGGGACGTGCCGCGCGCCATGCCCGGGGTGTCGTGATCATGTACGCCGAGAAGCGTACCGACTCGATGCGCATGGCGATGGCCGAGTCGAACCGCCGCCGCGAGAAACAGATCCGCTACAACATGGAGCACAACAACACGCCGCGCCAGGCGATCCGCAGCAAGCACGCGACAATGACAGGCGAGTCGCTCGAAGGAGCGCTCTACCCGCAGGGCAGCACGTACGACCTGGCGGCCGAAGGCCGGGCCGCATATACGACCGAGAAGGAGCTGAAGGCGGCGATCGCCCAGGCCCGCGAGATGATGGAGGTGGCCGCGCGCGACCTCGACTTCACGGCTGCGGCGCACCACCGCGACCGGATGTACGCGCTGACCGAGCAACTCAACCAAAAGAAAAAATGAAACGATCCGAAAAGGAGCCCCCGGTAAGCGGCGGAACTGAACAGCCTGTGTACCCGGACGCATTGCCGCTCCAGGCCAGGCTGGCCCGGTTGCTGACGCGGGTGATCGATATTTTCTACCTGCCCCCGTTCCGGCGTATCCTACCGATCCAGACGTTCCGCTACGGGGCGTGCGGCGCGGCCAACATGGTGTTCGGCTGGGTACTCTATTACCTCGCCTTTCACTATGTGATCCGCAAAACGGACCTCGACCTCGGCTTCATGGTATTCTCGGCCCACACAGCCGCACTGGCCGTCGTCTACCCGGTGATCTTCCTGGTCGGGTTCTGGCTCAACCGCAACATTGCGTTCAAAGCCTCGCCGCTTCGCGGCCGGGTACAACTCATCCGCTACCTGCTTTCGGCGCTCGGGTCGCTGGCGGTCAACTACCTCTGCCTCCAGTTTTTCGTACTGGCGATGAAGATCTACCCCACGCCGTCGCAGATGCTCGCAACCATCGTCACGACCGTATACAGCTACCTGATGCAGAAATACTTTTCATTCAGGGGCTGCACGGATAAATAGGGAATAGGGCTCCGGATACTGCGCTGCCTGCCGGAACGCAGGGTATCGATATTTTCCGTACTGCGCAAATGCCCTTTTACGACGGTCTGCGCCAAGCTGATCCAACCGGTGGCCGGGGCGTCGTCCGTACCGGCACGTATCCGCCGGATCGCAGGCCGCGAGGAGACACAGCGCCATACGAGCCCGGCGACGACATACAGCGTGTTCGTCGACGGACAATTCCGTACCCCGAAGATCCTGACGCCGGCCAAGCCCGAAAAACCGACAGCTGGCCTGGAGCAAGGGATGTCCGGCACGGAAACGGATCGACGTTCCGAAGATGCAGCAATCCTTCCGCATCAGAACAATGATTTAGAAGAATACCGGCTGCCTCCCGCACGGGCAGCCGTTCCTGTTTAGCGCGAAAAGCGGTAATAGATGCCGAGCGGCAACGCTTTGCCGGCCCGGTCGGGGAAGTAGAGCTCGCCCATCTGCTCATCGTCGCAGGGGCCGAAAAGCTGGTTGGCGATCCCCTTGGCCAGCACAGCAGAGAATCCCATCGAATAGAGATTGAAAACCAGAAAACCATGCTCCGGATCGAGCAATTGCGCGCAGGCTTCGAGCAGCTCGCCGATCTGCTGCTCGAGGATCCACCGCTCGCCGTCGGGACCCCGCCCGTAGGCCGGCGGGTCGAGAATGATGCCGTCATAGCGGCGCCCCCGCTTGACCTCGCGGCGCACGAACTTCAGTGCATCGTCGACGATCCAGCGCACGCCGGCGAGGCCGCTGGCCTCCATGTTCCCGCGTGCCCAGCTCACCACCTGCTTCACCGAATCGACATGCGTGACCGCAGCGCCGGCAGCCGCAGCGGCCAGCGTCGCGCCGCCCGTATAAGCGAACAGGTTGAGCACACTGGCTCCCGGCCCCAGCGCCGACACCCGGTCGTAAATGTAGTTCCAGTTCCCGGCCTGCTCGGGAAAGAGGCCCACGTGTTTGAACGAAGTGAGCCCGAGCCGCATCCTGAGGCGCATTTTCTTATAGCCGTATTCGACCCACCACTGCCCGGGCATACCGGGCCGCAGTTGCCACTCGCCGCGCTCCTCGCTGCGCGCGTCACGCCGGAACGTAGCATCGGCCAGGCGCCTCCATTCGGCCTCGGGCAGGCTCTTGTGCCAGATGGCCTGCGGCTCGGGTCGGGCCGTAACATAGCGCCCGAAGCGTTCGAGCTTTTCAAAATCGCCGCTGTCAATCAGTTCGTAGTCAGTCCAGCCGGCGGGTGTCAGGAGTTCGATATGGTTCATGGTCGGGAAGATTCTTTTTCATCGGCGCGGCCACGGTAAACAACGCTCATTTCGCACCGCCCGCAATCGAAACGGAGATCATAGAGATGCTGACCGTGGCGGAGGCAGAGGTCGCCCCGCAGGCTCGGACGTTCGCGCAGGCACTCGCCCAGCTCGCGGCGCAGGCAATAGCTCATCGTCATCACCGTCTCTCCCGCGAGGTCTCGCCGCAGGTCGGGCGCGATACCGGGCGACGCGACTCCGTGATCGCGGTAGAATTGTGCGGACAGACGGTTGGTGACGTTCAGGTACGCTGCGTCGTCCAGGAAAGGATAGGGCCGCGCAGGGTCCTCAGCCCTGCGCGGCCTGCGGCTGTGGGCAGCGAGACGCGCCTGCTTCAGACGGTCGAGCGCCTCGCGGCGCAATGTGTTGGCAGCGGCCGCCGGGACAAAGCGGACCGGCTGGCCCGTGACCGTCAGCTCGCGGATCACAAAGGGCGTGTCGCCCGTTTTCGTACAGTTGCGGCGTAACGTGTCGAGCGCCCGCCCGGGTTGATCGGCCTCGGCGAACGGCCCCGCAACGGAGGCTTCGGCCACCGTACCGTCGCTATCCGTGAGCCGCAACCGAAGCTCGGCCCCGCCCATAACAAGCTCGCCGCAAACGGCGATCTTGCGGACCGTGCGGCTACGGTCGAGCTGCACGTTGAAGGCGTGGTCGTAATTGCGGTAAACGGCCGTGCCGGGACGGATACCTTCCATCCGGTTGGGCCAGACGCGCACGCCCTCGGCCCGGTTAACGTTGGTGCCCGAGAGTTCACCGCCGGGCCCCGCGAAACAAAGGCCATCGCCGTTGTGCAGCACTCCGGCCCGATCGATCATAAAATGATCGCGCGCAATGTTCTTTACGGTCCCTATGAGGTCGCCCACGGCCTTCGGCGTGTCGAACGAGGCGACACCGGACCGCTTGCCGTCGAGAAAATAGTGCGTAAACCCGCGCGTGAAGCTCTTTTCAAGGCTCGGCCCGAAGTCGAAGGCCGTTTCGCCCGCCGAACCGCGCCTGAGCTGCGGCCGGTCGGCGATCACACGGTCGAGCGCACGGCGATAGGCGGCCGTGACGTTCTTGACATATCCGATCTCCTTAAGGCGCCCCTCGATCTTGAACGAGCAGACGCCCGCGTCGGCCAACACCCCGAGCCGGTCCGACAGGTTGAGGTCGCGGACCGAGAGCAGGTGCTTGCCGCGCACGACAGGCCGTCCCGACGCGTCGAGCAGGTCATAGGGCAGGCGGCAGGCCTGCATGCAGTCGCCCCGGTTGCCGCTGCGCGCGCTCAGCGTGCGGCTCATGTAGCAACGGCCGCTGTAAGCTACGCAGATCGCCCCATGGACGAAAGCTTCGAGCTCAACATCGGTGGCGGCGCGGATCGCCCGGATCTGGTCGAGCGTAAGCCCCCGTTCAAGGATCACGCGCGAGAAACCCGACGAGGCAAGAAAAGCCGCCCCTCCGGGCGTGGTGTTGCAGGTCTGGGTCGAGGCGTGCAACTCGACATCACGGGGCAGATCCATGCGCGTATAGGCCATGTCCTGCACGATCAGCGCATCGGCCCCGCAGGCGCACATCTCACGCGCCACTCGCCCAGCCTCGGCCAGCTCATGGTCGAAGACCAGCGTGTTGAGCGCCACATAGACCCGGACGCCATAGGTGTGGGCATATTCGACAAGGCGCGCGATCGCCTCCGCGGTGTTGGTCGCCGCCTGACGGGCCCCGAATTTCGGCCCCCCGATATACAGCGCGTCGGCCCCGAAGTCGACGGCAGCCACGCCGCACACATAATCGCGGGCGGGAGCGAGCAGTTCGAGGGTCGTCAATGTGGATGCAGCCATACAACAAAGATAGCGATTTTACCCGGAAAGCAGATGTGCGCCCCCCTTTCCGGCAGACATTCGCACAGATAGGTTCCGGCAACAGAACCCGGCAACAAGAACAGGCCGCCCCCGAGGGAGGCGGCCTGTGAAAATCAAACCCGTACCGGCTATTTACTCAGCGCGGCAATCTGAGCCTTGGCGGTGGCCACGTACTCGCCTGTCAATACATTTTTGTATGCGGCGATCGCTTTGTCCTTGTTTTCTGTGTTCTGGTAAGCGGAACCAAGGAAGAAGTAAGCGTCAGATTTTTTCTCAGGATCGGTCTGAACCGTTACAGCGAATTCGCCAAGCTCGATCACTTTGTCATATTTCTGCACATTATTGGCAGTCAAAATATAGAGCATTGCAGCGTCTGCATTGGTCGAATCGACATCGAACACCTGCTGCGTCAGAGCGGCCACATTGTCGAAATCTTTGTTTTTAGCGGCAGCGGCAGCATCGATCAGGATATAAGTCGCCATCTCTTCCTTGGCCTGCTGAGCCGGCTCGGCATACTTGCTGTGGCGGCCTTCGAGCGCGATGATCTGGCCGTATACCTCGTAAGCCTTGGCCTTGTCGCCCATCTCGGCATAGCTCTTGGCCAGGTTCAGGCCCAGTTCGGTGTCGGTCGGGTTGGCCTCGAAGCCCTTCGAGAAGATCTCGGCCGCTTTGGCATAGTCCTTATTATTGAAAGCGTCGGCCCCCATCGCGCGGTACACCTGCGAGATCAGGTTCCGCGAGTTGTTGACCGTCTTCATATCGCCGTAAAGCTCGCCCAGCTCATTGGCTTTGGTGAGGGCTGCGAGGGCCCCCTCCATATCGCCCGAACGGGCCGTGATGCCGCCTTTATAGTAATAGCAGTTCGGCAGCAGCTTCTGGGCCTGCTGTACGGTCGGGAGGGCCTCTTCGCCCACTTTGAGTCCGAGTTCGATGGTCTGCTCGAGGGCCGGGATGGCATCGGGCAGTTTCTTGGCATTGATCAGTTCGGCCGCCTCGTTGAACTTGGCGTTAACCTCGTCGACCGTCTGCGCAGCAAGCGGGCCGGATACCAGGGCTGCTGCAAACAGCGCAGCAACTAACTTCAGTCTGTTCATAATTTTAGGTAGTTTGCTTGTATGTGTTTTTATTACGATCTCCTCGTGGAACATTCACGGTATTGGCAAATATAGCTCCTTTTGCCTGAAGAATCAAGCACAGGACTTATTTTTATGCAGACCCGACGCCGCGGAACAGCGTACCGCAGCTACCTGCGGAGCGTTCGGAAGAAGTCGGAGACCAGCGCGCCGCATTCGTCGGCCAGTATGCCCGGAGTGACCTGCGTACGGGGATGAAGCAGCCGCTCGCCGATGGTCGTGTAGCCCCGCTTGGGATCGGAGGCCCCGTAGACGATCCGCGCAACCTGGCTCCAACCGCAGGCTCCGGCACACATCGGGCACGGCTCGACGGTCACGTACAGCGTGCAGTCGGTAAGATACTTACCCCCGAGCGAGGCGGCCGCCGCCGTGATGGCCTGCATCTCGGCATGTGCCGTGGGGTCGTGCAGCCGTTCAACCAGGTTGTGCCCGCGGCCGACGACCCGGCCGTCGCTGACGACCACGGCGCCGATAGGCACTTCTCCTTCCGAGAACGCCTTGCGCGCTTCCGTTATTGCCTGACGCATGAAAAATTCGTCACCCTTTGATTCAAGCTCCATAAAAATCCCTACCTTTGAAGTTCCGATTTCGTTACGTTCGCGACAAAATTAAAAAAAGATACGATATGTACAGAACATACACCTGCGGAGAACTGAGGATTCAAAACGCCGGCCAGAGCGTGACACTGGCCGGCTGGGTGCAGAAAGTGCGCAACCTGGGCGCGATGACCTTCATCGACATCCGCGACCGGTACGGCATCACGCAGTTGGTCGTGGCCGAAGGGGCCGGCGGGGCGATCCGCGAGACGGCGGCGCGCCTGGGGCGCGAGTTCGTGATCCAGGCCACGGGCAAGGTGATCGAACGGGCGTCGAAGAACCCCAGGATGGAGACCGGCGACATTGAGGTCGAGCTCACGGAGCTCCGCGTGCTCAACCAGTCGGCCACGCCTCCGTTCACGATCGAGGACAACAGCGACGGCGGTGACGAGATCCGCATGAAGTACCGCTACCTCGACCTGCGGCGCAACCCGCTGAAAACAGCGTTGATGCTGCGCCACCGCATGGCCATCGAGATCCGCAACTTCCTGAGCGAAAAAGGCTTCCTCGAGATCGAGACCCCGTATCTGATCCGCTCGACACCCGAGGGCGCACGCGACTTCGTCGTGCCGTCGCGGATGAACCCCGGCCAGTTCTACGCGCTCCCGCAATCGCCCCAGACCTTCAAGCAGCTGCTGATGGTGGCCGGCTACGACCGCTACTTCCAGATCGTGCGCTGCTTCCGCGATGAGGATCTGCGGGCCGACCGGCAGCCCGAGTTCACACAGATCGACTGCGAAATGGCGTTCGTCGAGCAGGACGACGTGCTCGCCACGTTCGAAGAGCTGGCCCGCAAGATGTTCGACAGCGTGCTCGGCGTGAAGTTCGAGGGAGCATTCCCTCGGATGCCTTACGCCGAGGCGATGGAGAAATACGGCTCCGACAAGCCCGACATCCGTTTCGGCATGACGTTCAACGACCTGACGCGACAGGCGCAAGGACACAACTTCGTCGTGTTCGACTCGGCCGAGTATGTCGGCGCGATCGTTGCGCCGGGATGCGCCGGATACACCCGCAAGCAGCTCGACGAGCTGACCGAGTTCGTCAAGCGCCCGCAGATCGGCGCCAAAGGACTGGTCTACGTGCGCTGTGAAGAGGGGGGCGGATTCAAGTCGAGCGTCGACAAGTTCTACTCGCAGGACGACCTGAGCTCGTGGGCTGAGGCCTGCGGAGCCCGGGCGGGCGACCTGATCCTGATCCTGGCGGGCGACAAGCGCCGCACGCTCACCGCGCTCGGCGAGCTGCGCCTCGAGATGGGCAGCCGGCTCGGCCTGCGCGATCCGCAGCAGTTCGCGCCGCTGTGGGTGGTCGACTTCCCGCTGCTCGAGTGGGACGAGGAGTCGCAGCGTTTCTTCGCCATGCACCACCCCTTTACCTCGCCCAAACCCGAAGATATTCCGCTGATGGACAGCGATCCCGGAAAGGTCAGGGCCAATGCTTACGACTTCGTGGTCAACGGTGTCGAGGTGGGAGGCGGCTCGATCCGTATCCACGACTCGGAGCTGCAACAGAAAATGTTCCGCACGCTCGGATTCACCCCCGAGCAGGCCGAGGCTCAGTTCGGGTTCCTGATGAACGCCTTCAGGTTCGGTGCGCCCCCGCACGGCGGTATCGCTTTCGGCTTCGACCGCTGGTGCGCGCTGTTCGGCGGCGCCGACTCGATCCGCGACTACATCGCCTTCCCGAAGAACAACTCGGGCCGCGACGTAATGATCGACGCGCCGGCCCCGATCGACCCGGCCCAGCTCGAGGAGCTCAGTATCGCGCTACGCGAGGCGCCGGCTGAAAAAAAATAAAGAAATTTACCAAAAATCGGGATTCCGGTTTGGAGATTTGATTTTTATCCCTATCTTTGCACTCGCAATCACGGATAACGCGGTTGCAGAACTGCAAAAGGAAGCATAGCTCAGCTGGTTCAGAGCGTCTGCCTTACAAGCAGAGGGTCCGGGGTTCGAATCCCTGTGCTTCCACTCTCATAATCAAGCGCTTACATTATCGTAAGCGCTTTTTTGTATTTTCCGGCCTACATAGTTTCCGTCATGCACGAACTGGCCGGGACCAAGCAGCAACCCGTACAACTCCTGCCCGGGTCAGGGACAGCAAAGTTGTAACCCTTCCATATCCTTATTGACAGCGCCGCCCCGCTCAGGATAAACAATCCCCATGCTATTGCTTATTCGTCCTGATTCATTCCGGGCATCCTCTGGCATTCCCGTCCCGGCCCCCTTTCCTTCGGCTTGATAGCCGCAACGCGCGCTCACCATCAAAGGGCAGGAACGCTCCCGCCCGGTCATCGCCCCCGAAGCGCGAGAACAGGGACGACCGATCAAAGTTACCGGGTCACAGCGCTCCCGGCGTTGTCGCAACACGGTTGAACGAACACGTCGCCTCATAGACAGGCATTACCATGAACGGGTCGTACCGATGCTTCCAGACCCATTCCCGCTTGCTCCACCGCCAATCCTCCGCCCCGACCATCACATATATCCCATCCTCGATGGTCGTGACGGTGCACTCCTGTCCATTGCCGCCGGTCGTGGTCACCGCACGGGACTCCCGGTGGCAAACCGGAGGAAACGACCCGGTCGCCTTACCCTTGTAATACCATTGCTCTCCGGACCAACTCCATTCCGGCACTTCGGTCGAACAAGAACCCTCGGCCTTTGTCCGGATCACTATCGGCGCGACCTGCGCGCCCGGAGCTCCTGCAACGGCCTCCTCCAACTCCTGCGTATAGCTGACAGGCGCGAACCCCACCTCTTGTCCGTGATAGAGCCATACACTGTCAACCCAGGTCCAACCTTGCCCGACCTGAAGAAAAGTGGCCGTCTATATCCGCGCCGCGGTCTGTCCCGAAGGGCCATCCTGACCCCGTGCATCAAGCAGCAGGCACACTGCCAGCATTGCAAAGCATCCAATACTTTGTCATCATAACATTTTGAAATTGGGGGTTACGCAGGAGGCACCGGGAGGCTTCCAACCGAAAACCTCACTACCGGAACCATCCTGCCGGTCAATGGAAGATAAAAAAATATTCGATAATCGGAGTGTTTTCAGACGCATTTTATAAAGCGACAGGCCCGGAGCGTCGTTCCGGGCCTGTCAGTGGTGGGATGAATGGCGTACGACGGGTTATTCCGCCGGGGTTCCGGTGAATTTGCCGTCGAGCATATCCTGGAACGTCGGGCTGTACTTGCACCCCTCGACCGACCAGTTGTCAGCCGTAAGCGTCGGAAGCGCTTTTTCCAGGCCCGAGAAGTCAGCCAGATTGCCGCAATATTCGATCTCGACCTTACCGATCGAAGCGACCTCCTTGAATGCATCGAGGTTCGTGATCTGGCATTTATCGGCATTCCAGCTACCGTTGGTCAGACTAAGCTCGCCTATCTTGCGCAGCTCCGGCAGACGAATATCGAGCAGCACCCAGGGGTTCGAGAAGGCAAGCCTGCCGGCTTCGACCAGCTTCGGCGCGTCGATCATCTCGCAGTTATAACTCCCAAACTCGAACGAGCCCACCCATGCGAGATCGGGGAACGCATAGGTCAGCTCCTTAGGTCCCGACTCGGTCATCGAAAAAGTCCCGATCCGCCGGACATGCGGAATAACGACATCGACGTTTTTGGTATAGTTGGTCACCTTCAACGTTCCCGTCACCTCCTCGATACCGATCAACTCGGGGAAATCGCAAAGCCGCGAACCTCCGTTCAGCTTAATATCGCCGACCGTCCCGGGACACCTGATCGTTCCCAGCGCATAGCACGAAACCGATTCCAGGTTATCGAGCGAGGTCAGCCCCGACAGGTTGACTTCCGTCAACAAGGTGAGCGATTGGAAAACGATCGCTCCGCAACCCGTGAGCGCCGGAACATCAAACGCCGTGAGCGACTGGAGCTGATTGAGCGTCAACGTACCGCCCACCGTCCGCAGGGCCGGCAGCGCGAGCGTTTCGAGGGCGGCACCTTTGATCTGGAAGTTGCCGGTGACCGTACTCAGCTTGCCCAGATCGAGCGTGGAGAGCGTAGCGGTGGCATTATAACCGATCTCGCTGTTGAACGAGCCGATCGCGGTGATCCGGGGAGCCTTGAACGTCTCGAGCGCACTGAGGTAATAAAGCGTAACGCCGCCATTGAGCGTCGCCAGCTCGGGCAGCTCGAGGGTCCCGAGCCTGGACAGGTAGCGGACTGCAAAATTGCCGCCCACATAGGCCAGCCTCGGGAGATCGACAGCCGCGACACTACCGAAATTATTGAACATCAGCGACCCAGACACGTTCGTCAGGGCCGGGAGACTGAGCGACCGCAGCGCGTTGTTGATGTTCGACGACGACGGATTGACACCGACCGGAAGGCTCTGGATCGAAAGGTCGCCCGCACAGGCAGCCAGCGCGTCGAGCCTGAGCACCGCGAGCCCCTTTGAGTTGATGCTCAGGCTGCCGGTCGAGGCCAGTTTCGGCGCGGAGATGCTCTTCACTTTGTCGTTGTTGACGACCATGTCGCCGACCGAGACGAGGCCCGGCAACGAGAGCTCGAGCGAATCATAGGTCGAGCCGGCAGTAAGCACGCTGCCCACATACAGTCCGCCAACGCGCGTCAGGTTGTCGAGGCCGGCGAGGCTCTTACCGCCGAACGTGTTGTTGATCGTCAGGTTGTACTTGACCTCGGTCAGGCCGCTCAGCGCGCTCAGATCGCGGATCGTATCGAAAGGGGAGGTGGCACCTGCGGCACCGATCGTCAGGTTGCCGTCGACGACCGTAACGCCCGAAGCGGCGAAGGCCTCGACATCAGCCTGCGTGAGCAGCGTGACATTGCCATTATTGACGATCTGGCTGCGCGACACGGTGTAGGTGTAGCTGCCCCAGCTCTGGTTGTACGAGGTGACTCGGAACGCCTGGTCGTTGTTCCAGTCCGTGATCGAAGCCGGGTCGGGCTTGATCGTCGCCTGCTCGCACAGCTCGTACGAGACGGTGGCTCCCGTCAGGTCGACGCCGACCGGCACGGTCAGCGTGATCCTGTCGCCGCTGATGGCGGCATGGTACTCCACGCCATGGGCGGTCAGCGTGAATGCGACGATGTGGTGATCGCTACCCGCAAAAGGGTTGTTGTCGTCGTCCTTACAGCCGGTCAGCGCCAGGGCGAGGACGAGCGGCAGGGCAAACAGGGTGAATAGCTTCTTCATGATTCGTTATTTTTTGTTTTTGATCAGGTTGAAATCCTTAAAGTTGAATACCTCGGTCGAATTCTCACCGAGCCACCCCGCCTTGGCCTGCACGCCGGTCTGCACCTTAACGAAGTCGATGTAGCGCAGGTCGGCAGGCTGGCCGTCGAACGTGATGGCATCGCTGATGCGGAAGTGGTTGCCGTTGGCCCCGGCATTGCCGTTGTCATCGTCGGTCAGCCGGTCGACCGAGCTGAAGTTATCGGCATAGCCCCACTCGAACGCATCGTTGCTCCAGTAACCCGGGGTGACCTCGACGGTACGCGCATCGAGGCGGGTGCCGCGCAGCGTGTACGAGTCGGCCGTGACCCAGTTCGGATAGTAATAATCCTGACCATGGTATGCGCTCAGGTAGTCGACCGAGCCGCTCCCGCCCCGGTTATCGGTCCAGAGCACCGGCATGCCCACGGCCCGGGGACGGTAGTAGGTCACCGCATAGTCTTGTATCGTCTCGGGCTTACCGTGCTCGCTGCCTTTGAGCTCATACCACGTGTCGTCGGGCAGGCCGTTGCCGTTCTCATCCTGCATCACATAGACGATACCCGGCTCGGACGAGCCTGCGAACGAGTTACCCTTGATCTGGATGTTGTATCCCCCGTCGTTGTCGATACTGTGGTCGAACCCGACGACGATATAGCCCCCGAAAGCGCCCAGCGAGACATAGTGCTCGACGCGGAGCATATTCTCGGCATAGGCGCAGGCCTCGGCCATCGTCGTGGCCGTATAGTCCTCATTGACAAACTGGCCCGGCGCGGCAAGGAACTCGTACACCCTGTTCCAACTGTCGCTGCTGCCTGCATCGGCCCGGCGGTAGTAGGTGCCCTCCTCGCCCGACACGGTCACGGTGAGCGCCTGGGTCCGCTGGCCATAGGCGTTGCTCATCGTCACCCTGACATCATAGTCCGTGTGCCCGGCAGCCTTGTCGGCCGCGTAGTCAGCAGCCCTGAAAATAAACGCGGGCTCCCGGCCCTTCTGCTTCACCACACCGTCCACGGTCCACGTGTACTCGGCATCGAACGCATTGGTGACATCGAACGGCATAAGGCGGATCGCGCGGCCCGCCGACAGGCTGTACGCAGTCCGTTCGAAGACCCAGGAGAAAGGCATCTCATCCGGCGTGCAGACCTTGACCGGGATCTCGAGGCGGTCGCTGCCGTCCTCGTTGGTCACGGTGCAGACGATCGTGTAGTCGCCCGCCTGCACAGCCGGAAAGGTGTAGCTCTGCTCCGTCCCGGCATCGCTGCCGTTGACCGTCCACAGGAAGGTGGCTCCGTCGATGTTCTCGACCAACGGCTCGAGCTCGAGCGGCGAACCCACAACGATCCTGTACCCGCCGTCGGGTATCGAAAGCGCGATGGCCGGCAGCTGCCTGTCGACGATATCGACGCGCATTTCGATGTCCTCCGTGCCGTAATCGGTCGTCACTTCAAGCGTAATGTAAAGCGTCCCTGTCTCAGCGGTGCTGACCGTATAGGTCTTCTCGCGGCCCACGATACGGCCGTCGATCTTCCAGACATACATGGCGCCCGCGTCGTTTTGGTAGGTCGGCGCGATGACCAGCGTGCGTCCGACCTTAACGACATAGGTGCCCGTCGGACTGTCGAGCGCGATCTGGGGCGGCCCGGGATTACCCTGCTCCTCGCTCTTGCCGCACGAGGCCATGACAAGGGTCAGCAGCGCAAGCAGCACTGCTGTGGTAAGTTTTTGTTTCATAGACATATGTGATTTAAAGGATTGGTCCGGGGAGACATACGGATACGACGATACGGCCGGACGCCGCAGGACGGTCGGACGAACAGGCAATGGCCGGAACGGCGCGTGCGCGCCGTACGCCGGCCGCACGCCGGGGCAGGCTGCGCCTCTGCCGCAGGCAGGGATGCCGGAAACTCACGACGCAGGGACGGACCGGCGCCGCACGCAGGTCTCCCGAAGCATGATAAGGTCATGGGCCGAAACGTTTAACGATTCTACGACCCGTTCATGCAGGATAATAAACACGCTGAGATACAGAAGACTCCGAGCTGATTATCGCCCCATTCGCCGCGGGTGCATAAAATCAAAAATGCGCAAGGCAGGTCTTCTGACTTGTTCCGGTGGCGACGCCTTCCCGATCCCGGAGGATCAGTGGCAAAGAATGTCGCAACCTTGCGGCCTTCGATGAAGGCGGAACTTACAGCAGCGGGAACTGTTGCCGATTTGCACGGCATTCCCTTTTAATCCTTCCCCGAGGCCGGCATACCGGCACGGTTCGGGAACCATTGCGGAGCAAAGGTAATGTATTTATCGGAAAAAACAGCATAGGCCCGGTTTTTCCACGCACAGTGCCGGGCCGGTGGCTGAGGGCCTGGCGCCCACACCACAAAGGGAGAAACATAAATCTTGTGTCAGGGAAATCCCGTGCCGGCGCTTTCGCCTCGGGGAGCCGGTCAGAGAATGCGCAACGCGATCCGCGCACAGGCCTCGGCATCGGCCAGCGCGTGGTGGTGGTTCGCGAGGTCGTAGCCGCAGCGGGCCGAGACGGTCTGGAGCTGGTAGTTGGGCAAGCCCGGGAGAACGCGGCGCGCGGCGCGGCAGGTGCAGAAAAAACGATAATCCGGATACGGCATGCCGAACAGCTCGTGCACGGCACGCAGGCACCCCTCGTCGAACGGGCTGTTGTGCGCCACGAGCGGCAACCCGGCGATACGGGGTGCGATCATGCGCCACACATCGGGAAATTCAGGAGCCCCGGCCGTGTCGTCGTACGTCATGCCGTGAATGCGCGTGGTCCAGTAGCTATAGAAATTGGGCCGCGGGCGGATCAGCTCGTGGATGCGGTCGATGGCCACGCCGTCGCGTACGACCACCACGCCGACGCTGCACACGCTGGTACGCTTACCGTTGGCGGTCTCGAAGTCTATGGCGGCGAAATTGTCCATGATCCTGTGCGGGCAAAGATAGTGAAAGCCGAGAGGCAAGCCAAACCTGTTTGAGCTTGTCCGAAGCGCATCCTACCTTCTGCAAAGGTAGCGAAAACAGGACGAAAGTGCGCGGGTCCGCCGCAAAAGATCACCGCCCGTGTATGGGAGCGGCTCTACGGCTACAGGCCTTCCACCGGCAGCAATATCTGCAGGCCCCGGAGCCGGGGTTGCTTATTTTGTGGAAATGCCTCTGAACAATTCCTCGAGCGTGACCCTGTAATAATCGCAAAGGCGCGATAATCTACTGACAGAAACATTGTATCGGGCGATCTCGATGCGCCCGACATGGATTCCGGTGTCGAAATATACCGCCTCCTACGATTTTCCGATCGCGTGGCGACACTCCCTGAGCCTCCGGGCTATCTCATTCAATAATATATCATTGCGCCATTGCTCCGCCATATGCAATATACGGGAATACCGTTATTTCACAAAGACACCCTTGATAAATTCTTCCAGCGTGATACCATAATAAGCACAAAGGTCTGCAGGCGTCAAAACGGAAACACTGGCCCTGCCGGTCTCTATGCATCCAATATGGATATCCGTATCCGAGCATACAGCCACTTGGAATAAACCCCACTGCTTCCGAAGCGCCCTTAGCTTACTCGCCACCGCTGCAACGAGCTTATCGTTGCGCCTCGGACGATGCATCAGCCTCGATGCCTTTGAGCAACTCTTCCATGGTTATCCCGTAATATTGACAAAGGCGCGACAACGTGCTTACGGTAATATTGTATTGTGCCGTCTCGATTTTCCCGATATGAATACCCGTGTCGAAGTACACCGCCTCCTGCGACTTCCCCGCAGCAGTGCGGCATTTTCGCAATCGCTCAGCTATCTGGTTGATTAATAAATCATTGCGCCAATGCTCTGCCATAGCGTAATAGGCTGGGGTACCGTTATTTCGTAGAGATACCTTTGAAAAATTCTTCCAGCGAAATACCGTAGTAATCACAGAGATCCCCCAGCGTAGTGAAAGTAATACTATGTTGCCCTGCTTCAATCCGTCCAATATTCAGGTCGGTATCGAATCGAACATTTTCCTGGGTCAAGCCGCGCGCATGCCTGATCTCCTTCAGACGATCCACGATCCTTGCGATCAGTATGTCATTGCGCCTCTGTCCTCCCATGTAACAAATAACTACATTTATGTAGTCAATTTTTACTACATACTTGTTAGTTTTGTTCGAACTTGCTATCTTGTCTTGCCAGAGAAAAACAAGAGGAACAGCAATGAGAAATGAAATACAATACCCGGCATGGCTTTTCACAGGTTGCTGGGAAGCAGTCGGCTGGTTCTACCGGGACGGTACGCGGTGGAGGCGCTGGCACGGATACGCTCCCGGCGCATGGCTCTGGGAATTCCGGATCGGGGCGCCGCTCACCGAGTGGACGGGCGGCCGGTGGAAGGAGGTTCCGTTCGGGTACGATGCGACCGGCCGGACGATGTGGATCGACCGGTCCGACTATGAGCCCGACGGGTTCCTGAACAACTGCTTCGAGGATAATTTCCGCCTGCTGAAGCTCGACGACTGCCGGGCGTGGCTGGGCAATGCAGACACCGTCGACGACGAAGGCCGGATCACCGCGGCGCTGCTATGGCTCCGGCGGTCGCCGGACGAATGCGCGCGCATGACCGGCCGCACGCCCTGACCGCACACGGGGCAGGGGAACGCATAGGTCAGGAAAGGCCGGGGAAGGGCACAAAAAACGCAAGCTGCATGGTTACAACTTGCGTTCATTGGTGCCCAGGACAGGAATCGAACCTGCACGCCTTGCGGCACACGCACCTGAAACGTGCGCGTCTACCTATTCCGCCACCTGGGCTTGTTGGAGTTTATCGCGGATGCGTTCCTTTTTAAAGGTGTGCAAATATAAGTAAAATTATTTGTTCGGTGCAAGTTTTATCGAGAAAAAGATTTTTTTTGCCGGGACAATACCCGCAAACAAGGCTATGCAGCAGAATAGCGCCCCTCCCGAGGCCGGAATCAAAGCCCGACACACCGGAGCGTCCCGCCCCTATCGCCCGCGCAACTCCGGCTCCCCTCCGAGAACCGCACCCGCCCGCTCCGCCGCACTGTCCCGCACGACACGGCTCCCCATCCGGCAGGAAAGACGACCTCACCCGCCTTCCGGCGCCCCGCAGCCATAAAAAAAGCGGCAACCGTAACGGTCGCCGCTTTCTGATGGTGCCCAAGATGAGACTCGAACTCACACGGGCTAAACGCCCACTACCCCCTCAAAGTAGCGTGTCTACCAATTTCACCACCTGGGCCGGTGCTTTTACTGCTATGTTATCTTTGGATTGCGAAAGAGGGAAGGATCAAAAGGTCTGGGCAAAAACAAGGAAATACGGACGAGGGCATTTGCATGCTCCCTCCGGATTTCCTCTACTAACCTAAAACTACTAACCTAAAATGAACCTTAAAACTTCGCTACAAAGATAAACCGGGAAATCCGAATCTCCAAACATATTAAAATAACTTAATAATTACTTAACATTCGGAGCGGGATCTTTTGGTTTCCCCTGTAAAAGTGCTGCAAAGATAGTGAAAAAAACGGACGATCAAAGAACCTGCCCCGATTTTTTACGGAAATATGCTTACCGGGCATGCCCAGCGCCGTACCCCGCAGATATGTGCGTACGGTCACGGCAGGAATCCAGGTCCGGCAAAATATTGAGCGCCAGCCCGCATCCCGACCGGCCAGAAAGGATGATAACAGCAAAATTTTGGCATTTCCGCATTTCTTTTTATCTTTGTCGCGACAGGCGCAATGGGGCGCCGGGCATGTCTATTTCCCGGCCGCTGAGTAACGCCGCAGTGTATCAATCAAAAAACTTAAATTATGCAGACCATTAAACTGAACGCCGTAAAGCGTGACACCTTCGGCAAGAAAGAGAGCAAAGTAGCCCGTCGCGAGGGCCTTGTACCCTGCGCCATCTACGGCAACGGCGACACGCTTCACTTCTCGATCCCCGAGAGCGAGCTCAAGCAGATCATCTACACGCCCAATTCATACATCATCGAGTTCGATATCGACGGCCACACCGAGCACGGCGTGATGCGCGAGGTACAGTACCACCCCGTCAAGGACAACGTGCTGCACATCGACTTCTACCGCGTGGTTCCGGGCAAACCCGTAGCCATCGACATCCCCGTCAAGCTGACCGGCGTAGCAGAAGGCGTCAGAATGGGCGGTAAGCTGATCCTGAGCAAGCGTAAGCTGCGCGTGAGCGGCGCCATCGAGTTCCTGCCCGATGAGCTGACGATCGACGTGACCTCACTCGAGCTGGGCAAATCGGTGTTCGTGGGCGACCTCAAGTACGAGCACCTGACCATCCTCACGCCCGCGACGACCGCGATCTGCGCCGTGAAGATGACCCGTGCCGCGCGCGGAGCCGCTGCAGCTGCAGCAGCAGCCGGCAAGTAGTTGGACATTCTAACCTACGTATAACCATGCAGTATCCTGTCCGACCGGCAGGATACTGTTGTAAAAACACCAGCCATGAAAAAGTATCTTTCCGCTTTTTTTGTCATCGCAATGGGGGTCGCCGCCCTGTCGGCATCCGCCCAGCGGTCCGACCGCAAACCGCTGGCCAAGCCTGAGGCCGACGGGATATGGCTCCGCCCCGCACAGGGCGAGGCTGCCCAGCCGATCTGGGGATTCGTCGACGGTATCCGTGTGGGCATCGCTCCACTCGGCGGCCCGCGGGGACTGTTGCGCATTTACACACCTTATATGGGTCAACCCGATATGCGCCTGATCAACTTCATGGCTATCGAGCCTATCCCGGCCGGCGACATCCACCGCGGCCTCTCGGAGCTCGAGCACAGCAAGCTCGACGACAGACAGGGCAAACGCTTCTGGAGCTCCGACGACTCGCTGGCCGTCGAGCCGCTCGATCCGACACGCCCGGCCCGTGGCGTGGTGAGCACGATTGACGGCGAGCAGGCTCTCACGGTCTATATCTTCTCCGAGCCGTTCGACAACGGAGCCAAAGTCTACGTCCGGCTCCGCTTTTATGCCAGCCGCCCGCACGAGTTCGAGATGGCGACATTCGCCCGCAACGACTCGAAGCCGCTGCGCAACTGCATCCTCACGGCCACGATGGGGAACTGGGCGCGCCTGCGCAACCTCTATCTGCGCAAGGGCGAGATGAAAGTATCGACCGACCTGTGGCCCGACTATACCGACATCCACTTCGCCCCGCACGATACGACGGCCGTGGACCAGATGATCCGCGACCGCAGGAAACGGACGGTTTATTTCATCGCCGCACCTAACGAGATGGACGCCGTTAATGTGACCTATGACCCGAAAACCACCTCGGGCTGGTTCTACCAGGGCGACCGGGGCACCCAATACTGGTACAAGGTAAATCCCGATCCGGAGCTGATCGGCCTGGTCAACGGCCGCTACTGCTACTGGGCAGGACAGGCTCCGATCCCGGGCGGTATCGCTTACGAGAACTTCGAGCTGGTCGAGCCGTTCAAACAGGGAGCCACGTTCGTGTTCGGCATTGCCCCGATGGCTCCCGAGGTGATGATCAAAAAGATCAAGGCACGCGAGTTCTGACCCCGGGCGGAGCGCGATTTGCGGATACGTGCAGCGGCCGCCCGGACGGGCGGCCGCGCATGGCATCCGGTTGTCTAAACTAAAACAGGGCCGATCGTGAAATATTTGATCGTAGGACTGGGGAACATCGGCGCAGAGTATGCCGAAACGCGCCACAACATTGGTTTCAAGGTGGTCGACGCCTTCGCAGAGGCATCGGGCGCCACGTTCAGCACCGGCCGCTACGGAGCTGTCGCCGAGGTGCGGTACAAGGGACGGACGTTCATCCTGCTCAAACCCTCGACTTACATGAACCTCAGTGGCAAGGCGGTCAGCTACTGGATGAAGGCCGAGAATATCCCGGACGAGAACCTGTTCGTCGTAGTCGACGACATCGCGCTGCCGTTCGGAGCGATCCGTATCCGCATGAAGGGGAGCGACGGGGGCCACAACGGGCTCAAAAGCATCAACGAGCTGCTCGGGCGCAACGACTACTCGCGCCTGCGCTTCGGTATCGGGGGCGACTTCCCGCGCGGCATGCAGGTCGACTACGTGCTCGGCCGCTGGACCGACGAGGAGCTCCGGGCAATGCCCGAGCGGATCGAGGCGGCCTGCGAAGCGATCAAGGCATTCGGGACGATCGGCGTCGAACGCACGATGAACTTCTTCAATAAAAAATAAGCGACAATGGACGCTGTTCGGATCGACAAATGGCTCTGGGCCATGCGGATCTTCAAGACCCGGAGCGATGCGGCGGACGCATGCCGCAATAACAAAGTGCTCGTCAACGACGCTTACACCAAGCCCTCTCGCGATGTCAGGGAGGGCGACGTGGTGACTGTCAAAAAAATGCCGGTGGTCTATAGCTACCGGGTGCTCGAGCTGGTTTCGAACCGGCTGCCGGCCAAGGATGTACCGGCCCATTGCGAGAATATCACCCCACAATCGGAACTCGACAAGCTCAATATCCCCAGGCAAACCGTATTCGTCAGCCGCGACCGCGGGACGGGACGCCCGACCAAGAAGGAGCGCCGCGAGATCGACACGCTCATGGACGATCTCTACGACGCCGACGAGACAGACCTCTAACCACTGCCGCCACATAGTTCCCGGATGTTGCACCGGGGCACGTCCCGCAACGTCCTTGCCCGGGCGGCGGCGAACGCGGCAGGATTCCTGCATGTAACCTTTCCGCCAACCATTCGTCAAACATTAAAACGGACGACCATGTACATAGCCCAAAGCAAGCGCAAGTCAAACATTGCCGAATATATCCTCTACCTCTGGCAGCTCGAGGATCTGCTCCGGGCTCTGCAGTTCAGCCCCGAGGCCATCTACTCGCAGCTCGTCGCGCCCGGCAAGGAGATCGACGAGGAGCACAAACAGGAGCTTTTCCTGTGGTACACGGACATCGTCAACCTGTTACGCGAAGAGGACAAAGAGACGATCGGCCACCTCGACCATACGCTGCACCTGATCGCCGACCTGAACAACCTCCATCTCCAACTGCTCAAGCTGCCCGTCGGGGCGCGATACCGCGAGCTGTACGCCCGTCTGGCCCCCGAG
Organism: Rikenellaceae bacterium; assembly: GCA_017415005.1. Lineage (GTDB taxonomy): Bacteria > Bacteroidota > Bacteroidia > Bacteroidales > Rikenellaceae > RGIG1874. The sequence goes on along the minus strand of JAFQJK010000021.1, from coordinate 38,977 downwards.
CTGCCGGTGCTCAAGGCAAAGCTGGGCAAGCAGGATATGTCGGATGTCGAGCTCTTCTTCCGGGCGCTCTACTCGGTCGTGCTGCTCCGCATCAAAGGCAGCGAAGACGGCAAAGAGAACCGGTATATCGAGGACGTGATCGGCCTGATCTCACCCGTCGTGGCCGAGCTGAGCCGGGTCTTCCACGAGGTGGAGCGCGGCGAGGTTGACCTGTTCAAGGAATAAAACGGCGCGCACGCCGCCCATTCCTGTGCCGTAACGAGGCGCACGCCTGCCGGACATATTCATAGCCCGGACAGTTACCCCCAAATCCATAAGCGTATGAAACCCCCAGAAACGATCGTCCGGCTGTTCGCCACTGCACAGGGACGATGGAGGCCGGATCTTCCGCCCTACGCTTCTCCCGGCCCCGCTTTCCGATTGCGGCCGAAAACATTGAAGCGGGCCAGGATACGGTTCTTACGGTCGAGCATACCCGAATTGAGCAGCAGCAGCAGGATCGCCAGCCCCAGCGGATACTGATATTGCTCGCTGAAATCGTCGAACACCTTGCTGACCATGTCCTTTTTCTCGTTCTCATTGACCCTGGCAATGATCTCATCGAGCCCTATGCTCTGCTTGGTCGAGCGGATATAGCCGCCGCCCGTGGCCAGCGCGACCTGCTCGAGCGTTGCTTCATCGAGCTTCGACACAACGATGTTGCCCTGCTCGTCCTTTATGAAGTCATTGTCAAGCCGGATCGGCGCCCCCTCGGGCGTACCGATACCGATCGTGTAGATCTTGATACCCCGCTCGGCCGCCGCCTTGGCCGCAGCGACCGGGTCGTCGTCATGGTTCTCGCCGTCCGAGATCAGGATCAGCACGCGGCTGCCCTCACTGCCCGACGAGAACGAGTTCGAAGCCAGCTCGATGGCCGCACCCATGGCCGTTCCCTGGCGCGAGACCATGTCGGTCGAGACGTTGTTCACGAAGTTGCGCGCCGTGGCGTAATCCGAAGTGATCGGCAACTGTACGTATGCGTCGCCGGCAAAGACGATCAGGCCGACCTGATCCTGCTTGAGCTGGTCGATCAGCCGCGTAATGGCAAACTTGGTCCGTTCGAGTCGATTGGGCTCGAAGTCCTCGGCCAGCATACTGTTCGACACGTCCACAGCCAGCATCAGCTCGATCCCGGTACGCCTGACCTCGCGGAGCTTCGAGCCGAACTGCGGGCGCGCCAGCGCGACGACGACAAGCCCCACGGCGACCACGAGCAGGATGAACTTGTTGCGCACGCGGAGCGGCGAGACATCGGGCATCAGCTGGCGAAGCGTCTCGGGATTGCCGAAGCGCGCGAGTCTCCGGCGCCGGGCACGCACGGCGAGCGCGTAACCGACGATGAACAGCGGGATCAGCGCGAGCAGGTAGAAATATTCGGGCGAAGCGAATCGGAACATGGGACTATCTCTTTTTCTCTTTCTTCACAATCGTTTTGTACCGGGCGGCGACAGCCCCGGCAGCCGGACTACGGGATCTGCCGCAACCAGAAGTTACGGAGCACGAACTCTGCCAGCAGGCACAGCAGGCCGGCCAGCGCGAACCAGGCAAAGCGCTCGTCGTAGCGCGTATAATGCTCGACATCGATCCGGGTCTTCTCCAGTTCGTTAATCTCATCGTAGATCGCCTCGAGCTTCTGCCTGTCCGTGGCACGGAAGTACTCGCCGCCGGTCTTCTCGGCGATCTCGGTGAGCACCTTTTCGTCGATCTCGACCTCCATCGGCACATAGGTGATATTGCCCCACATGTCGATGGCCGGGTAGGGCGCCTTGCCCTTCGTGCCCACGCCGATCGTGTAGACCCGGATACCGAACGTCTGCGCGATATCGGCTGCCGTGAGCGGAGCTACCTGCCCGCGGTTGTTGACACCGTCCGTCAGCAGGATGATCACCTTGCTTTGGGCATCGCTATCCTTGAGCCGGTTGACCGCCGTGGCCAGACCGTTGCCAATGGCCGTACCGTCCTCGATGACACCGCTCTTGACCTGGCCGAGCAGGCTGAGCAACGAGGCCTTGTCGGTCGTGAGCGGACTCTGCGTAAAGCTCTCGCCGGCAAAGACCACCAGACCGATCCGATCGCTGGGACGATCGACAATAAAGCGCGATGCCACCTCCTTGGCCGCGGTGATACGGTCGGGATCGAAGTCGCGCGCCAGCATACTGCCCGACACGTCGACGGCCATTACGATGTCAATGCCTTCGGTCGTCGTGCTGCTGTTGATCTCGGCGCTCTGGGGCCGGGCCATCGCCACGACGAGCAGCGCCACCGCGGCGCAGCGCAGCACGAAGGGCAGGTGCCGCAGGTAGTATTTCGGCGTCCTCCTGAGGCGCCGCAGCCCGTCGGTGGTCGAAATCTGGAGCGTCGCACCCCCCTGCCGTGTCAGGTAGACGTAATACGCCACCATCGGCACGAGGACGAGCAGTGCCCACAACCACTCGGGATTTGCATATTTTACGATACCTATCATCTCGAAACGCTTGTTGTGTCAAGCCGGCAGCCACGCGCCGGCACCCTGTGTCCTTACCAGTTCTTGCCCGAGCGGGCCCCCGCCTTGGCTGCTTTCTGCTCGTCGACCTTCCTGCGTGTGTTGTCGTCGTTGCTCTGCACGGCCTCGAGCATACGCTCGGCCTCCTCGCGGCTCATGCCGCCCTGCGCCTGTTGCTGCTGGTCCTGATCCTGGTTCCTGTCCGGATTGTTCTGATCCCGGTTTTGATTCCGGTCATTCTGGTTCTGGTCGGAATCGTTGTTCTGGTTTTGATCGTTATTCTGATCCTGGTTCCGGTCGTTATCGCCGCCCCCTCCGCCGCCGTTCCGGTCCTTATCAAGCAGCTTCTTGGCATAGGCCAGGTTGAACTTGGCCTCCATGTCGTCCGGATTGATGCGCAGCGCGTTCTTATAACTCTCGATCGCCTCCTCAAGCTTGCGCTGCTTGAACTGCGCATTACCCGTATTGTAGAAAGTCTGAGAAGCTACGAGCGGGCTCGCGCTACCCTGTACGGCCTGCCGGTAGAGCGAGTCCGACTCGGCGAAGCGTCCCTGTTTGTAGAGGGCGCCCCCCAGATTGGCCAGCGCCTCGAACGAGGCCGGATTCTTCTCGAGCGCGCGCCGGTACTCGACCTCGCCGGTGGCAAAGTCACCCTTGCGGACGTCGGCGTTACCCGCGCGGACGATCTGCCGCTCGGGGTAGCGCTGGGCCGAGGCCGCCGTGACGCACAGCAGTGACAGCGCAGCCAGTGTCAGCCGTTTATGCATCTTTGTTCTCATCGCTTGACGTATTATCGGTCGCGAGGGGCTCGACCGGGGCAGGCGAGGCCTCGGGCTTGGTCTCCTCGACAAAGTAGAAAGCATTGCTGTAGGCCCGCTCGTTCTCCTCGGCATCGGGGACCAGCTTGGCGAACTTCACGAGGTCGGCCTGCCTGAGCAGCTCGCGGAGCTGCGCCGAGGGTCGCTCGGCCAGGCTCAGCTTCTGGACCTGGGCGAGTATCTCGTCCGAGGTCATCTCGGGAGCCGCGATGCCGAACCGACTCTCCAGATACTCGCGCAGGATATCCGTCAGCCGCGTATAATATTGTTTGTGGCGGTTGCTCTGCCACAGCTTCTGGGTATGCAGCTTCTCGAGCTCCATGATCGCCACGATGTGGCCCGGCAGCTCGGGCCGGACTTTACCGAGCAACGGCTGCCCCTGCCGCTTACGGCGGACGAAGTAGAAGATCCCGACCGCCAGCAGGCCCAGCAGCAGGCCGCCCGCCATATAGCCGCTGACCTCGCCGAAGCGTAGCGGCGCATCGAACGGAGGCTTGATGTCGAAGATCTGCTGCGTGGTCGTGTCGATCTCGAAAGTCGCAACGGTCATGCGCAGCGAGTCGCCCGACCAGAGCGTGTCAATGATGTTCTTGTCGGCATAGAGCACCGGGAACGGCCCGAGATTATAATATCCCTCGTCGAACGAGGTCATCACGTACTCCTTGACGAGCGTCATGCGGCGCCCGTCGCGCCGCAGCGTATCGACTGCGGTCTCGCCGAGCACCTCGATCTTGTCGGTCATCTTCTGGCCCTGGTAGGTCGGGAAATCGACCTGCTGGACAATATCCTTGTCGACCTCGACGCGCACCCTGAACCGGTCGCCGATCATAAGGCTATCGGGCGCGAGCGTGGCCCGTACGACCGGCGCATTGGCCGCGCGGCCAGGCAGGGCCGTGCTGTCCCGGGCGGCCGCGCCTCCTCCGAAAATACAGGCGGCGCAGGCCAGTGCGGCTATTTTGTGAGTTACAGACATAGTCCTATCGCTGTTTGAAAAGTTTCATCAACGCAGCCACGTAGTCCTCGTCGGTGGCGACGGTCACATGATCGACGCGGCTGTGCTTGAGCGTATCCTCGATCACCGAGCTCGTCTGCTGCCAATGCTCGCCATAGGCGCGGCGCACGGCCGTGCTCGACGTGTCGACCCATACCTTACGGCCCGTCTCGGCGTCGAGCAGCTCGACCGCCCCCACGTCGGGCAGCTCGGCCTCGCGCGGGTCGTATACGCGGATACCCACCAGGTCGTGCTTGCCGCTGGCGATCTTGAGCGCTTCATCGAAGCGAGCTTTACCGCCCTCGGTATCGAAAAAATCCGAGAGCACGAAGGTCGTGCACCGCTTCTTCGTAACGTTGGTCAGGAAGCGCAGCGCCTCGCCCACATCGGTCGTGCGGCGCTCGGGCATGAACTCGATCAGCTCACGGATGATCGTCAGCACGTGCGAACGCCCCTTCTTGGGCGGGATGAATTTCTCGACCCGGTCGCTGAAGAACAAACAGCCGATCTTATCGTTGTTCTGCGCCGCCGAGAAAGCGAGCACGGCCGCGATCTCGGTCATCATGTTCTTCTTGAGACGGTCCGTGGTACCGAACAGGCGCGAGCCGCTCACGTCCACGACGAGCATCATCGTGAGCTCGCGCTCCTCCTCATAGGTCTTGATGTGCGGCTTACGGGTCCGCGCCGTGACGTTCCAGTCGATGTCGCGCACGTCGTCGCCGATCCGGTACTCACGCACTTCGCTGAAGGCCATGCCCCGCCCGCGGAAAGCACTGTGGTACTTGCCGGCGAAGATGTCGTTGCTCAGGCCGCGGGTCTTGATCTCGATCTTGCGGACCCTTTTCAGTATGTCATTGCTGTTTTCCATAGCTTCGTGCGGGATTGCCGGAACGGAACGGCTTCACGCCCGCCCCCTCCCGGCTTCGTGGTTCAGGTCCGGGACAAGCGACGATTAGGGTACCTCGACGTTATTGAGGATATCGGTAATGATCTCCTCCGAGGTGATGTTCTCGGCCTCGGCCTCATAGGTGAGCCCGATGCGGTGGCGCAGCACGTCGTGGCAGACGGCACGCACATCCTCGGGGATCACGTAGCCGCGGCGCTTGATGAAGGCGTATGCCTTGGCGGCCTTGGCCAGCGAGATACTGGCACGGGGCGACCCGCCGTAACTGATCAACGGCGTGAGGTTGGCGAGGTTATACTCCTGCGGCTCACGCGTGGCAAAGATGATATCGACGATGTACTTCTCGATCTTCTCGTCCATGTAGACGTCGCTCACCACGGTACGGGCCTTGACGATATCCTCGGGCGTGATCACTTTATTGGGCTTGGGGAAGCCGGCGCCCAGCAGGTTCATGCGCACGATGTCACGCTCCTCCTGCTTGCGCGGATAGCTGATGCGCGCCTTGAGCATGAAACGGTCGACCTGCGCCTCGGGCAGCGGGTAGGTACCTTCCTGCTCAAGAGGGTTCTGCGTGGCGAGCACAAGGAAGGGCTCGGGCAGCTTATAGGTGATGTCGCCGATAGTGACCTGGCGCTCCTGCATCGCCTCGAGCAGTGCGCTCTGCACCTTGGCCGGCGAACGGTTGATCTCGTCGGCCAGCACGAAATTGGCGAACACGGGACCTTTCCTGACGGTGAACTCCTCGGTCTTCTGCGAGTAGATCAGCGTACCGACCAGGTCGGCCGGTAACAGGTCGGGGGTGAACTGAATACGGCTGAACTTGGCGTCGACGGCCTCGGACAGCGTGGTGATGGCCAGCGTCTTAGCCAGGCCCGGCACGCCTTCGAGCAGGATATGCCCATTGGACAGCAGACCGATCAACAGCGTGTCGATCAGGTGCTTCTGGCCGACGATCACCTTGCCCATCTCCATGTTGAGCGTGTCGACGAAGACGCTCTCCCGCTCGATGCGCTCGTTCAGTTCCTTGATATTGATCACTTCACTCATGATAAGGTATTGTTATTTTTGATGGATCGACAAAAAAAATCCGCCGGAACAACCCCGGCACCGGCACTATACGCCATCGGACCAGGCAATTATTCAAACGAACACCAGACAAAGATATTATAAAATCTGAGAAACTATTAAAAAATCGCCGGGAATCCCCGCCTGACCGCGACGAAATACAACCGCTCGCTCCGTGCGGCCGGTCAAGCAAAAGCCCGGCCGCACACTTGTGCAGCCGGGCTCCGTCTCTCCGGGGCGTCGCCTACCGGATGCCGCGCAGGTGCTTCTCCCAGGCCCAGGCCGAAGCCAGCGTCTCCTCGAGCGAGCGCGTGGCCTTCCAGCCCAGCTCGCGCTCGGCCAGCGACGTATCGGCCCAGATGGCCTCGATGTCGCCCGTACGACGCGGCGCGATCCGGTGGTTCACCTTCACGCCGTTCACCTTCTCGAAAGCGCGCACCAGCTCAAGTACCGACAGCCCGTGGCCCGTACCGATATTGAAGAACTCGTAGTTCGCCTTCCCCTTTCGCTCCACCATGCGGCTCACGGCCACCACGTGCGCCTTGGCCAGGTCGACCACGTCGATGTAGTCGCGCACGGCCGAGCCGTCAGGCGTATTGTAGTCGTCGCCGAACACGCTCAGGCACTCGCGGACTCCGGCAGCAGTCTGCGTGATGAACGGCACGAGGTTGTTGGGTACCCCCTTGGGCAGCTCGCCGATCAGCGCCGACGGATGCGCGCCGATCGGGTTGAAGTAGCGCAGCGCAATGGCGTTAAACCCAGGATGGGCATGGGCCGTGTCGCGGATAATGTCCTCGGCGATCTGCTTCGTATTGCCGTAGGGCGAAGTGGCCGGCTGGCGCGGTGTCGACTCGGTGGCCGGCAGCGCCTCGGGCTGGCCGTACACGGTGGCCGACGACGAGAAAACGATATTGCTCACCCCGTGGGCCAGCATCGCCTCGAGCACGGTCATCAGCGAATCCAGGTTATTGCGGTAATACGCCAGCGGCTTCACGACCGACTCGCCGACCGCCTTGAACGCCGCAAAATGAATGATCGAGTTGAACTTATACCGGGCAAACACCCGGTCGAGCGCCGCACGGTCGCAGCAGTCGACCTGTTCGAACGGAACGTCTACGCCTGTGATCTTACGCACGCCCTCGACAGCCGATAGCTCGGCATTCGACAAATCATCGACGATCACCACGTCAAAACCGGCATTGACCAGCTCGACCGCGGTGTGCGAGCCGATATACCCGGCACCGCCCGTCACTAACACACATTCTTTTTTCATCTGCACTGTAAATTTATATACTCCTATGCATCAGGTACTTCGCAACCCAGACAGCGAAAACCATGCTAATATTTGTATTTGATCCATTTACACATCTCGCGCAGCGTGGGCTTCTTGCCATACATGAAGATCCCCACGCGGTATATCTTCGACGCCACCCACACCATCGCCACGAAGCTCGCGTAAAGCAGCACCAGCGACAGCGCCACCTCCCAGGCCGGCACCCCGTACGGGATGCGTGCCATCATGATAATGGGCGATGTGAACGGGATCATGCTGAACCAGAAGGCGATCGGACCCTGGGGATCGTTCATGGCACTGAACAGCACGATCATGGAGAGCAGCAGGGGGACCGTGATCGGGACCTGCAGCTGCTGGGCATCCTGCACGTTGTCGACCGCGCTGCCCACGGCCGCGAACATCGCCGCATAGAGCAGGTAGCCGCCGACAAAGTAGGCGATGAACCCGCCGAACAGCTTGCCGAGGAACGCGAGGTCCGTCACGCTGCGCAGTGCGGCCAACGCCTTGGGATCGACATTGGCCAGCTCGGGAGGCACCCCGCCGCCCACAACACCCAACGCTCCGGCACCCGCCGCCATAGGTCCCGCGAACAGATGCAGCGCCACCGTGCCGAGCACGGCGATCAGCACCATCCAGATCAGGAACTGCGTAACGGCCACCAACCCGATACCCACGATCTTACCCATCATCAGCTCGAACGGGCGCACCGACGAGACCATGATCTCGAGCACCTTCGAACTCTTCTCCTCGATCACGCCCTGCAACACCATTGCCCCGTACATGAAAACGAACAGGTAGACGAGGAAGCCGAACAGATAGGCCGAACCCATCGACAGCAGGCTCGAACTCGCCCGCTCGCCGCCCGTCTCGTCGACCCGGAAAGCCTGCAGCGACACGGGCGTCTCGATCTCGCGCATGATCTGCGGCAGGTTGTCGATCTCGTACGCCCGCAGCTTACCGGCCTCGATGATCTCACGCACCTGGCGCGTAATGGCGCTCTCGGTCTCGGGCGTCGACGGGCCGTAGGTGTACAGCGTGAGGTCCGAGGGACGGGACTCGATATCGGCGCCGATCACCAGGATACCGTATATATCGCTCCGACCCGGTGTCTTGACCTCCTCGAGCGGCCGGTCGGTCGGCTCGAAGCGGATACGGCCCTCGCCATGGAGCTGCGGGGCGATCTGTCCGCTGCGGTCGATCACCACGACGACCTTCTCACCGTCGGTCCGTACCGAGGTGAGCAGAATGGGGGCCACCATCAGCCCCACCATGAGCAGCGGCATCAGGATCGTCCCGATGATGAAGCTGCGCCTGCGCACATGGTAGTTGAACTCCCGGCCGATGATCGCGCCTATCCTGCCATTCCCCATACCCATTAAAGTTTACCGTTAACCGCGTTGATAAATATGTCGTTCATGCTCGGGATCACCTCCCTGAAGTTGCGGACCTCGACCCGCTCGTTGACCCGTGCGAGTACCCCGCGCACATCGTCGCGCGATGCGAGCCGGACCACGAGCGAGCTGTACAGCTGCGACTCCTCATCGAGCGGGAGCAGCTGGCACCGGCCCGTCAGGTCGGCCTCGAGCGCCGCCTTGTCGCCTGCGAAGTCGATCCGGTAGATATTGTCGCCGTGGGCATGACGTATCTCCTCAACCCGTCCGGTCAATATATTGCGCGACTTATTGATCAGCGTGATATGGTCGCATATCTCCTCGACCGAGGCCATGTTGTGCGTCGAGAAGATCACCGTGGCACCGCCCCGGCTCAGCTCGAGGATCTCGTCCTTGAGCAGGTTGGCATTGATCGGGTCGAAGCCGCTGAACGGCTCGTCGAAGATCAACAGCTGCGGACGGTGCAGCACCGTGACGATGAACTGCACCTTCTGGGCCATACCCTTGCTCAGCTCGGCCACTTTCTTGTCCCACCAGGGCATGATCCCGAACTTCTCGAACCAGACGCGGAGCCGGACGACCGCCTCGCGCCGCGAAAGCCCCTTGAGCCGGGCGAAATAGACCGCCTGCTCGCCGACACGCATTTTCTTGTACAGGCCGCGCTCCTCGGGCAGGTAGCCGATCCGGTAGATGTCGTCGGGCCGGAGCTCGCGCCCGCCGAGAAAGACACGCCCCGCGTCGGGAGCCGTGATCCGGTTGATGATCCGGATCAGCGTGGTCTTACCCGCGCCGTTGGGACCGAGCAGGCCGTATACCGATCCTTCGGGTATCGACAGCGACACGTCGTCCAGCGCCGTGTGCGCGGCGTATCGTTTGGTCACATTCTCGACCCTCAGCAGCTCCATAAGTCCCGGCTTTTGATTACCTTTGCCGCAAAGGTAGCATTTTTTCCTGTTTCCGGTCGTTTCTCCCTCAGGCCGCAGCTATTTTTTAAAATTATTTAATATCATTTCCGAAACAATCACTTCCGACCAACCATAAAACCTCGATACGACATGCTTTATCCGCTCAAATTCAAGCCCCGCTACAAGGAACGCATCTGGGGCGGCAACAAACTCAAATCATCGCTCGGCAAGGATATTCCGGCCGACACGGCCATCGGCGAAAGCTGGGAGGTCTCGGGCGTCGACGGCGACCTGTCGGTCGTCGCCAACGGCATGCTCAAAGGCAACAACCTGCAGGAGCTGATCGAAGTCTATATGGGCGACCTTGTGGGCGAGAAGGTCTACGAGAAGTTCGGCCTTTACTTCCCGGTGCTCATCAAGCTGATCGACGCCGAGGACGTGCTCTCGATCCAGGTACACCCCGACGACAAGCTGGCCGCCGAGCGCCACAACTCGTACGGCAAGACCGAGATGTGGTACATCATCGACTGCGAGCCGGGCGCCGAGATCTACATGGGTTTCAACCGCGACGTGACGCGCGAGGAATACCTCGCACACGTGGCTGCCGGCACGCTGCCCGAAATCCTCGACCGGGTGAAGGTCAAGCCCGGCGACGCCTTCTTCATTCCGGCCGGGGCGATCCACGCCATCGGCCGGGGCATCCTGATCGCCGAGATACAGCAGACGTCGGACATCACCTACCGCGTCTTCGACTGGAACCGGGTCGACGCCAACGGCAAGGGCCGCGAGCTGCATACCGGGCTGGCCGTCGACGCGATCGACTTCGGAAAAGGCGGCCGCTACGACGTGACGCAGAAGCCCGACCCCAACAAGGCCGTCACCCTCGAATCGTGCCGCTACTTCACGACCAACCTGGTCGAAGTGGTGGGCGCTTTCGAGCGCGACTATGCGACGCTCGACTCGTTCGTCACCTACACCTGCCTCAAGGGTAAGCTCGAAGTGGTCTGGGACGGCAGTTCCGACACGATCGCCGCCGGCGAGAGCATGTTGATCCCGGCCGAGATCGAGCACCTGACGCTCAAGGGGCGCGGCAAGCTGCTCGAAGTACATATGTAAACGGGATGTCCGTTCCCGGACTTACGCAACACGACCTGCCGAACCGTAAAGGACAGCCGTTGCAGCCGGCCCTGCGGATATCGTGGGGAACCCGCCCCGCGCGACAGGTCGCCCGAGCTGCAAGCTGTCTGAGCGTAGCGAGTTTTGCAGCTCAGACCTGTAAGCGGACCGGCGGGTCACGATATCTGCCAAGGCCTTGATTTTTTGCTCCTTTTGTATCAAGGCAAAAGGAGAAGACAAAATCACCGGGCCCGGACGCGCAACGATCCGGGCCCGTTTTTTTCTCCGGCCGCCGGAGCGGCAAACCGTCCTTTTTGGTATCTTTGTATAAAATAGGATACGGTTCGGCAATCTTTTGGGAAACAAGTTTCCCTCCGATTGCTCTCTCCTTTCACTATCTTTGCTGAAAACAGACCGATCATGGGCTATTACGAAGAGAAACAGCGCCAGCTCGATATGCGCTATATCCAGATGGCGCGTATCTGGGCCGAGAACTCCTACTGTGTGCGCCGCAAGGTCGGCGCGCTGATCGTCAAGGACAAAATGATCATCTCGGACGGCTACAACGGCACCCCGGCCGGCTTCGAGAACATCTGCGAGGACGACCAGGGCCGCACCAAGCCCTACGTGCTTCACGCCGAGGCCAACGCCATCACCAAGGTGGCCAAGTCGGCCAACAGCAGCGAGGGCGCCACGCTCTACATCACCGCGTCGCCCTGCATCGAGTGCGCCAAACTAATCATCCAGTCAGGTATCAGACGCGTGGTCTACTGTGACAACTACCACTCGATGGACGGTGTCGATCTGCTGCAGCGCGTCGGCATCGAGACGGTGCAGGTCGAGCTCGAACAGTGCTGAACCGGCTGCACCGCACGGCTCCGCATAGCGGACCGTGCTCTCGTAACGGCCCGTAAACCCGGAGCCACCGATCCGGCAGCTTTGCACCGAACGAACAGGACCGAGGCGACTCCCGGCCAGCCGGAGCCTCGCTGCCGCAATTGCAACCAGACAGGCCGGGCTACTCCCCGCCTTCCCGGCCCGGCGCCGAACAGCATCCCGTACAGCCGCAACGAGCCCGGTCTTCGAGGATACCGGGCATCTGTGCCTCGGCCCAGCCGACGAGGCCCTCGATATGGGGCATCAGGCTCCGCCCCCGCCCGGTGAGCCGGTACTCGACCCGGGGAGGCACCTCGGCGAACACCTCACGGCCGACCATCCCGTCGGCTTCGAGCGCGCGCAGCGTCACGGTCAGCATGCGCTGCGACACATCGCCGATCGCGCGGCGGATCTCGCCGAAGCGCATCGTCCCGTTGGCACTGAGCGTTACGAGCACGAGCATCGACCACTTGTCGCCCAGCCGGCTCAATACGTCGCGGACCGGGCAATCGCCGTCATGGTGAAAATTTTGCATCTTTTTTGCTTTTACAGCCATTTGAGGATCAGCAACGGTTACTTCATGGTAACTTACTCACATCCAGCATACTTATTGTTTCTCCGACAAAATTCCCCTACATTTGTATGCAAAGATAATCAACTTATCTAAAGTAACCATTATCCACTAAAAACAACAAAGCATATGGCAAAGAAAGTAGCTGTACTGGCCGTGAACCCGGTGAACGGTTTCGGCCTGTTCCAGTATCTGGAGGCATTTTACGAAAACGGCATCCCGTACAAGGTGTTCGCCGTGGCGGACAGCCGCGAGATCAAAAGCAACTCGGGCGTCCGGCTCACCGTCGACGACGTGATCGCCAGCCTCAAAGGCCGCGAGGACGAGTTCGACGCGCTCGTGTTCTCGTGCGGCGATGCTGTACCCGCCTTCGGACAAAATGCGGATAAACCCTGGAACGTCGATCTGATAGAGGTACTGAAAGCGTTCGGCACCAAGGGCAAGCTGATGATCGGCCACTGCGCCGCAGCGATGCTGTTCGATATGGCCGGGATCACGACCGGCCGCAAACTGGCGATCCATCCGCTCGCCAAAGCCGCCATTAAGACCGGCACGGCCACCGATGACGACTCGCAGATCGACGGTAACTTCTTCACCGCCAAGGATGAGAACAAGGTGTGGACCATGATGCCCCGCCTCGTCGAGACCCTGAAACAATAGCGGACGGAACTATACAAAAGTCCGGTTGTTAGGAACAACCGGACTTTTACTACGTGTCAGCCGCAGCCCCGGGCGCCCCCGCAACAGACCGGCAGCGCACCTGCCGCGCGGAGGATACCGGACCGCTACGGCAGCTCCGCACACGCACAGAAAGCCGAACGCCGGTACGCGCCGATACGCGGCAACCGTCCCGTCCGCTACTCGTTCGTCTGGTTGACCGGATAGCTGACGATCATCCCGAACAGCGGGTCGCTGAGCGGAAAGCTAAATCCACAGTCGGGATAGATGCGGACCAGGTTCCAGACCATGACCGCCCCGGCCCCTTTGCTCAGGTAGATGTCGAACTTCCGCTTCATCGCCTCCACGCGCGTGGAGCGATCCGTCCGGCAGCCATCGCCGCTCTCGATCCCCGTTTCGCCGACAAGCAGTACCTTGCCGAGCTCCTGCATGACCTCCATACAAGGCATGAAATGGGGCGACTCGATCTGGTTCGACCCTTCATAGTCGTAATCGTACTCATGAATGTTACCCACGTCGATATTCGGGCTCTCGTGCATCGCGCGATAATTCTCCGTGCCGCCGTAGGCCCAGATGGGAAATGTCCCGCTCTCGACCAGGTGGTTCGGATCGTGGCGCTTGATCACGGCGGCCACCTCGTCGAGAAAAGCTTTGATCGTCCGCCAGTCGGCGTCGCCCGGCTCGTTGATGATCTCCCACATACCGATGGCCGGCGAATCCTTGTATTTCGAGGTCATCGCCACCACATGGGGCAGGTATTCCCTGCGGAAGCCGCCCTCGTACCACTCGGGCACCTTACCGCTGTTGTCGCCTTCCGGAGCCCCGTCGAAATGGCCGCACGAGCTGCGACCGTCGCCCAGCGAGAGGATCAATTTGACGTGGTGCCTCTCGGCCAGCCCGATCACCTTCCCGATCCGCTCGCCATTACCAGGAAAAGCCCAGGTACGGACCAGCATATTGGGAGGCAGCAGCGCAAAAACGGAGTCGATCTGCTCCAGCGAAAAGAGTTCGTAATCGTTGCCGCACCCGCTCATCTGAAACGAGTTGAACGAGGCACAGCGGTAGGGCTTGCCGTTGAGCATCAGCTGCGTGCCGCTGCGATAGAGGAAATCCTTGCGATACTCCCTGCGACGGCCTCTGCCGTCGGCCGGCAGCGCCGCGCACACCCCGGCAGCCAGCACCAGCGCGAGTACGGTCATCCTGTCAGCGGACATTCTTTTCATAGTCTGCACATTTAACGCAAACTTACCGAAAGATCCGCTAATAATACAATCCTTTTTTATTGAAAATCGCGTATCCGAAGTTGAACGTAATAAACCAGTTATCCCGGCTCGTATCGTACTTCGAGAGTGTCAGGCTCACCGGACCGATAAAAGTCTGGTAGACGAGCGACGAGTTGAAGATGTAGCGCAGCCGTTGGCGGCTCCCCGCGTTCTTGCCCAGATAGTTCTCAGGCAGGTAGGCATACACGCTGTTCTTGAGGTAGAACTTCGGGCCGAACTCGAAAGTCGGCATCAGGCCCACACCGAGGAACGACTTGCTCCGGAACTCCTTCATGTAGACGATATTGCTATGTGGCGTGGGGATAAAGGCCGGCGAGGTCATATTGGTCGCATACTCATTGTAAAAAGAGGGATGCGAGGTATAGACGCCCTCGACCATATAACCCCACGAGAACCACTTGACCGGGCGCACCGGGAAGTAATGCTCGCGGCGGAAGCGCACGCCGTACCAGTAGCGCCGCTTGTTGGGACGGCTCTGGTCGGCACCCGTCAGGTTGCCCGCCCGGAAATCCTCTCGGCCCACCACACCGATCAACGAGATCGACTGGGCAATGCCCCTCGTCGGGTACATCTTGTAATTCAGCGTATTGCGTTCCAGCTCAAGCTTGGCAGCCAGATAGTCGAACTTGGTCCGGTCGAGCGTATCTACATCCGTGACATAGCCCGGCTGCTGGTAGTACTTATAGTCGTCTCGCCCCACGTTGAGCCGCAGGTTGAGCACCGAGCTCCGGCCCACAGGCGTCCCGATCGAGACGTGAAAGTAGTTGTCGACGGATTTGGCAAAGGTCATATCGCTCCGGCGCGAGAGCTTACCGTAGTCGCTGCGGAAATAGTTGTAATAGTTGAACTGGAACCCGTACTCATAGTAGAACGGCAGCTTAAGGAAAAGATCCGTGCGCGCCGCCAGCGCCACCGAGGTATAGAACGGGCTGAAATAGCCGTCGAAGTTATAACTGCGCGCCGTACGGCCGATCGTCTTGTACTCGAGCCCCACGTAGACCTGGTTGAGCGCCGTCGACGAGAGGTTGCCGCCGAACATGATCTTGAAGCTCGGCTTGGTCTTCATCCGCATCGAAAGACCGAAAAAGCCGGTCGTATCGTCATACGAGATATGCGGATACCCGCCCTCGAACTCGCCTTCCGACATCAGCTTGAAATAAGCCGAGCGAAAATCGTCGAAATCGAAGACCGCATTCTTCTCTCCGAGCTGCATCATCTTACGCACGTACTGCTGTTGCCGCTCGTTGAGCCCGGTCACCCCGAACCGGTCGAACACCAGGTTGGGCAGCGTGTTGCGGTAGGTCAGCCGCTTGAGCGCGAGCTCGCCCGGATCGCTGCGCCGGCCGATCCGCTCCAGGATACCGGGCATCGCCTTCATGGCATCGTCATACCCCTGCTGGATGATGTAATCCACCTTTCCGAAATCCATCATTGACACGTCCTCAAACACGTGGTCGATCATGATACCCTTATCCTCAGGCAGGTCATAGTCGGTATGCATCATCGTGAGCGCCGATATCTCATCCATCAGATTGGTCCCCCCGGCCTTCGTGTTGCCCTCCACGCACTTGCTCCCGATCAGTACATCGGGGTCGAAATCGTCGTCGAGCACCTGCCAGGGGAAGTTGTTATAAATGCCGCCATCGTAAAGCACCGTGGTGTCGGTCACCAACGGGGGAAAGACGAGCGGGATCGACATAGAGGCCCGGATCGCCGCACCCAGGTCGCCGTGGCTGTAAACGATCTCTCGCCGGTTCTTTGCATCGGTCGCCACGCAGCGGAACGGCACGAGCAGACGGTCGAAATCCCCCCCGCTTTTCTCGGTCGCCGGGGCAAAAAAATCGACGAACGCCAGGTCGAGCTGCGTCGACGGCAACAGGTTGGGCGGCATATAGGGCTTCATCTTTTTGCCCGCCCGGTCGAACCGTAGCGTGAACATCGCCGCATTCTGATGCATCCGCTTGTAAAAGTAGAGGTATTTGTCCTCTATCTTGCCGCTGAGCCAGTACATCACCTGCCCCGATTTGAAGATCTGCTCCATCTCCTGGGGCGAATAACCGATGGCATAGAGGCCGCCGATGATCGATCCCATCGAGGTCCCCGACACATAATCGATCGGTATGTCGTTTTCTTCCAGCGCCTTGAGCACGCCGATATGGTACAGGCCCTTGGCCCCGCCGCCGCTCAGTACGAGCCCGACGCTCTGCGCCCGGACACCGGCTGCCGCCAGCAGCGCCCACCCGACAAGACACGCCCTTAACCACTTCATGCTCAAATTCCTTTCCGGTTGATTCCACCATACGGGGACTGCTCGGAACAGATACCCCGGCCCCAATTTCCAAAAATAGACGATTCGCCGCACATATCCAAAACGGCCCGGCGTTTTCCGCCGCGCGGCGCACATTGCCGGCCGAAACAGCCAAAAATGGGACAATGAGGCGCGAAACGATACGCCCAATCATAATAAATGCTATCTTTGTAAGGATTATTGCCTTCCGCAGCCCTTTTTCGCCATGCCGTCCGGAAGGCAGCCCGGCATCGGGCCTTTGCCGCCGGGCAATAGGCGCGCCGCCACGCACGTTACAACATTAACAGCGCTATATTTTCTTTAAGATGATTGACAAGATTAACGACCTGATCGACCGTGTCAAGGCCTTCCAGCCCAAAGCCGCCCAGGAGATCGAGGATTTCCGCATCCGCATGATGGGCAAGAAGGGCGAGCTGAACGCCATATTCGAAGAGTTCAAGACCGTAGCCCCCGAGCTCAAGCGCGAGCTGGGTCAGCGGATCAACGAGCTCAAGACCCTCACTGCCGAGCGCATCAACGAGCTCAGGGACCGCTTTGCCGAGCAGGAAAGCGCCGACGGCCCGGCCATCGACATGACCCGCCCGGGCAGCGCCGACGATCTCGGCAGCCGCCATCCCATCTCGCTCGTCCGCAACGAGATCGTGGAGATCTTCAGCCGCATGGGCTACACCGTGGCCGACGGCCCCGAGATCGAGGACGACTGGCACGTCTTCTCGGCGCTCAACTTCCCGCCCGAGCATCCGGCCCGCGACATGCAGGACACGTTCTTCATCGAGAAGAACCCCGATATCCTGTTGCGCACGCACACCAGCTCGATCCAGGTCCGTACCATGGAACACCAAAAGCCGCCCATCCGCGTGATCTGCCCGGGACGCGTCTTCCGCAACGAGGCCATCTCGGCGCGCGCCCACTGCATTTTCCATCAGGTCGAAGGGCTTTATGTCGACGAGAACGTCTCGTTCGCCGACCTCAAGCAATCGATCCTCTACTTCGCCAAAGAGATGTTCGGCGAGAGCTCGACGATCCGCCTGCGTCCGTCCTACTTCCCGTTCACCGAGCCTTCGGCCGAAGTCGACGTCTCCTGCAACCTGTGCGGCGGCAAGGGATGCAACGTATGCAAGCACACGGGCTGGCTCGAGATCATGGGCTGCGGCATGGTCGATCCGGCCGTGCTCGAGGCTTCGGGCATCGATCCCGCAAAATACAGCGGCTTCGCATTCGGCATGGGCATCGAGCGCATCGCCATGCTCAAGTTCGGGGTCCGCGACCTGCGCCTTTATTTCGAAAACGACGTCCGCTTCCTGCACCAGTTCGACTCGGTGATCGGATAAAACCCGCTGCCCGCCCATGCGCCGAATCCATGCCGTCCCCATGCTGATCCTGCTCTGCTCCGCAGCGCTGTTCCTCTCCTGCGCGGCCCTGCGGCAGGGGGTGCCGCATGCCGGGACGCCGCAGCGCGAGTTCGATCCGCGGGAATACGGCTACAACGACTCGATCCTCAATACGTTCTACTATACCGAAGGGGTCAAGGCCGCGCGACTGGCCGGCGACACGGCTACGGCGCGCCGGCTCCTGCTGCGGACCGTCGGGCGCGACTCTACCTACGCACCGGGCTACTTCGAGCTGGCCAACATCGCAATGCTCTCCGACCCGGAAGCCGCGCTCGGGCTCAGCCGCAAGGCCAACCGGTACGACACGGCCAACGTCTGGTATCAGACACAGCTCGCCCAGCTGATGATCATGAACGAACGCTACGCCGAGGCCCTCGACCAGTTCAACCGCCTGATCCGCCTGGCGCCCAACAATCCCGACAACTACCGCTACCTGGCAGCGCTTTACGAGCAGAACAAGCAGCCGTTCTCGGCCATCGCGGTGCTCGACTCGGCCGAGACCAAGTTCGGCCGGATCGAAGAGCTCGCCGCTTACAAGCGCCAGCTACTGATCGACGTGCAGCTCATCGACCGGGCCATCGCCGAGACGCGGGCCATGACCGCCAGCTTCCCCTATGACGAAGACAACTACCTGACGCTGGCCCAGTTGTATGCCACGCAGAAGAAGGATTCGCTGGCCCGACAGGCCTTCGACCAGGCCCGGATGATCAACCCCCGGAGCACGCGCGTACTGATGGCGCTCAACGCCTTCTACAAGCAGAACAACGACTTCCTGAACTACTTCGCCACGGCCAAGCAACTGCTGCTCACCGACGACCTCCTGCTCTCGGCCAAGCTGCGCTACATCGGCGACCTCACACAGAACCGCAATTTCTACGGTACGTACTATATGCAGATCGGCGACCTCATCGGGACGCTCAATGAAAAGTACCCGGCCGACCCCGAGGTCATCAAGCTCTACGCCGACCACCTGCTCTCGGGCGGCGAGCTCGACCAGGCGCTGGATTTCTACAAGTCGCACACCCGCGATTCGGTCCAGCAGATCATGGTTTACGAGAACATCATCGGCATGGAGACCTACCTCCAGCGTACCGACTCGATCGCCAAGTACACCGCCATCGCCCTCAGTCACTTCCCGGACGACGTCGACCTGCACCTCCAGCAGGGCTCGGCGCTCGCATATCTGAAAGACTACAAGAGTGCGAAAGCCACTTACGAGACCGCCTACGGGATGGCTGCCTCCGACTCGCTCCGCGGCGTCGTGCTGGGACTTCTGGGCGATCTTGCGCACCAGCAGGGCGACGCGCGTAAAAGCTACAAATATTACGACCGCTCGCTCAAGCTGTATCCTGACAATCCGATGGTGCTTAACAACTACAGCTACTACCTGAGCACGTCCGACCGCGACCTCGATCGTGCCCTGACCATGGCCGCCCGCACGATCGAGCTGGCCCCCGGCAACCCGACCTACCTCGACACCTACGCCTGGGCGCTCTATAAACTGGGCCGCTACGCCGAGGCCAAAAAGACCATGCAGCAGGCCATTTCGCTCGAACGCAACCCGAGCGAGGAGCTGCTTGTCCACTACGGCGACATCCTTTACGCGCTGAAGGAGAACTTCCTGGCCAGCGTCTACTGGAAAAAGGCTGAGGAGGCCGGCTATGACCCCGCGGCGATCGCCGAACGGATGAAACTAATCGAGAACAAGTAAATGACCGTACGTTCCCGCATACCGCTGCTTTTACTGTTGTTCATGCTGATGGCAACCGGCGTTTCGGCCCAGAGCGTCGAGTCGCTCCGCGACCAGATCCGCAAGGCTGAGGAGGAGATCCGGATCACCAACGAGCTGCTCAGCAAGACCCAGAACAACAAGAAGCTGACCCAAAGCGAACTGAAACTGATCCAGAACCGGATCAAGAACCGCAAAAAGGTGATCGCCGGCCTCGAGGCGCAGATCCGCCTGGCCGACCGCGACATCAGCGCCAAATCGGCCACGATCGGCGGGCTACGCCAACAGCTCGACGTCCTCAGAAAAGACTACGCGGCAATGATCTACAACGCTTATAAGAACTATAAGCTCAACAACTTCCTGGTCTTCCTGTTCGCCTCCGAGGACTTCAACGACGCCACCAAGCGCATCGCATACATGCGGCGCTACAACGCCATGCGCGAGCGGAAAGCGGCCGAGATCGATTCGGTCACGCGTGTGCTCAACGGCCAGATCGCCGAGCTCGACAACCAGAAGAACGAGCTGAGCCAGAACAAGGCCTCCAAGGACAAGGAGGTCACGGCACTCAGTGCCGACGAGAGCAAGCAGCAGCGGGTATACGCCAATCTCCGCTCGCAGGAGTCGAAGCTCTCGCGTGAGATCAAAGCCAAGCAGCAACAGATCCAGAAGGCCCAGCAGCAGATCGCACGTATCATCGCCGAGGAGAGCCGCAAGTCGACCAGCACGGTCCGCTCGGCTGCCGAGCAGCAACAGATCACCGCGCTCTCGGGCCGTTTCGACCAGAACAAGGGCAAGCTACCCTATCCGGTCAGCGGCGGCGTGATCGTCGACAGTTATGGCGTCCATGCCCATCCCACCCAGAAAGGGCTCACGATCAACAATAAGGGCGTGAACATCGCTGCCGGAAAGGGCGCTGCCGTCCGCTCCGTCTTCGAGGGAGAGGTCACGCGCATCTTCTTCTTCCAGGGCCTCAAGAACAGCGTCATGGTCCGCCACGGTAACTACCTGACAGTCTACTCCAACCTCGAAAGCGTCACCGTCAAGACGGGCGACAAGATCAAGCTCAACCAGCAGGTCGGCACGCTCTCGTCGGGCGATGACGCCGACGACTGTTACGTCCATTTCGAAATCTGGCGCGAGACCGAGAACCTCAATCCGCAGGCCTGGTTCGCCCGATAAAACACCATACCGATGGCTATCTCATTCCTTACCGAGGACACCGCCTTCCGCTTCACCGGGCGCCGCAAGACGGCCGGCTGGCTGCGCCGCGTGGCTGCCGAGGAGGGCTGCACCGTGGGCTCCGTCTCGGTGGTCTTCTGCTCGGACGCGTACTTATTGCAGGTCAACCGCAACTACTTGCAGCACGACTACTACACCGATATCATCACCTTCGACGACGGTGAGCCCGACAGGCGGATTATCTCGGGCGACCTGCTGATCAGCGTCGATACCGTGTCGTCCAATGCCCGGCAGTTCGGCGTCTCGTTCGACGATGAGCTCGACCGGGTCATGGTGCACGGGGTCCTGCACCTGATCGGCTACGGCGACAAAACCGATCCCGAAGCCCGGACCATGCGGACCAAGGAGGACTATTACCTTGCCAAACGCGAATAAACGGCCGTTTCCGGGGCGATCCCGCACACGGTGGACCAACGGCCCGAACAGAGAGAACAAACAATGAAAACCAGCTACGATATCATCGTGGTCGGCGGTGGTCACGCCGGCTGCGAGGCGGCAGCGGCAGCGGCCCGGATGGGCTCAGCGACTCTGCTCGTTACGATGGACATGACCAACTTCGCGCAGATGTCGTGCAACCCGGCCGTAGGCGGTGTGGCCAAGGGCCAGATCGTCCGCGAGATCGACGCGCTGGGAGGGCAAATGGGCATCATCACCGACCGCTCGACCATTCAGTTCCGGATGCTCAACCGGTCGAAAGGACCGGCCATGTGGAGCCCCCGCGCGCAGTGCGACAAGCAGCTCTTCTCATCGCTCTGGCGCCACACGCTCGAAAATACCCCCAACCTTTCGATCTGGCAGGATACCGTTACAGAGATAATCATTAACAATCACATAGTGACAGGTATCGTCACAGCACTCGGCGTCCGCTTCACAGCCCGCGCAATCATCCTGACCAACGGTACCTTCCTTAACGGGCTGATGCATGTAGGCCGTTCCCAAACCGAGGGCGGACGATCGGGCGACGCCGCCTCGCACGGTCTGAGCGAACAACTCGCCACGCTCGGCTTCGAGGTGAGCCGGATGAAAACCGGTACGCCGGCACGTATCGACGGGCGGACGATCGACTTCAGTGTCCTCGAAGCCCAGCCCGGTGACGAGCAGCCCGAAAAATTCTCATATCATACAGATATACAACCAGTTAAAGAACAATCGCCCTGCTATCTGGTCTACACCTCAGAGGAAGTGCACGACACGCTGCGCACCGGCTTCGCCGACTCGCCGCTATTCAACGGGACGATCAAGGGTATCGGCCCGCGCTATTGCCCGAGCATCGAAGATAAGCTCCGCACCTTCGCCGGCAAAGATAGCCACCAGCTCTTCCTCGAACCCGAAGGCCGCGACACGCACGAATATTACCTCAACGGTTTCTCCTCCTCTCTCCCCTGGAACGTACAGTTCGAGGCGCTGCGCAAGATCAGGGGACTCGAAAACGCCCAGCTTTACCGTCCGGGTTACGCCATCGAGTACGATTTCTTCCCTCCGACACAACTTTTCCACACGCTCGAAACCAAACTGGTCCGTAACCTTTACTTTGCCGGCCAGATCAACGGCACGACCGGCTATGAGGAAGCAGGCGCGCAAGGCCTGATAGCAGGAATCAACGCCCATCTCAGCCTCAACGGTGGCGAACCGTTCGTCCTGCGCCGCGATGAAGCCTATATCGGTGTACTGATCGACGACCTGGTGACCAAAGGGGTCGACGAGCCCTACCGGATGTTCACCAGCCGCGCCGAATACCGCATTTTGCTCCGGCAAGACAATGCCGACCTCCGGCTTACCCCCCTGGCCTACAAAATCGGTCTTGCCGACGAAAAAAGATATGCCACTTACACGCAAAAAAAATCAGCCGTAGAATCGCTTATTTCCTACGTCCGTGAACAAGGCATCGCTCCAGAGGAAATTCAAGACTATTTAAAAATTCGTAATTCTGCACCTCTAACCCAAAAACGAAAGCTTTTTGACTTGATTTTACGCAACGAAATTACAATTTATGACCTGGCCGATCATTTTTCACCGCTAAAAAACTTCATTCAGGAACGCGATATTTCGGACGAAGCTGTTGGGGAGGCCGAAATACAGATCAAATACAAAGGATATATCGAGCGAGAACGGTTCATCGCCGACAAGATCCTACGACTCGAAAATATCAGGATCAACCCCGAATTCGACTTCAACGCCCTCACCTCCCTATCGATGGAAGCACGCCAGAAGCTGACCCGCATCCGCCCCCAGACGATCGGCCAGGCATCGCGTATTCCAGGCGTCTCCCCTGCCGACATCAACGTCCTGCTCGTCTATTTCGGCCGATAAAACCCTAATTGTTCCACGTGGAACACCCCTTTCTCCTTCATCTGCACGGGCGGCCATACATTGAGTATGGCCGCTCTCACTCAATACATTCAGTATCCCCAATTTATTGTAATCCGCACACAAACATACAGACATCACACATATTCATTCACCGCATAGCCAAGGTCTGATACCAAATGTTCCACGTGGAACAAATATTCATTCACATCACATACAGATTCAGAAATAGAGGCGATAAAAAAAGCCGGAATCTTGCGATTCCGGCTTCTTAAAACAAAAGACAGCTTATTTCATCTTCGCCCAGCTATCCTTAAGCGTAACTGTTCGGTTAAACACGGCACGCTCGGCCGTCGAATCCTTATCCTTGCAGAAATAACCGATCCGTTCGAACTGGAATTTATCACCTATGGAAGCATCTGCCAGTGAAGGTTCGGCGTAAGCCGTCTTCACAACAAGCGAATCCGGATTGATATAATCCATAAAGGTCTTGCCCTCCTCAACATCGTCCGCGCTGTCATTGAGCAGCAACCGGTCGAAAAGACGCACTTCGGTCTTCACCGCGTGCGGTACAGACACCCAATGGATCACCCCTTTCACCCTGCGTCCGTCCGACGATCCGCCATGACCCGATTCGGGATCGTACGTACAGCGCAATTCCGTAACAGTTCCGTCTGTATCTTTGATCACCTCGTCGCAGCGAATCAGATAGGCATAGCGCAGGCGCACCTCCTTGCCCGGCGAAAGGCGGAAATACTTCTTCGGCGGTTCTTCCATAAAGTCGTCCCGCTCGATATAAATTTCACGCGAGAAAGGCACCCGACGCTTCCCGGCCGCTTCATCCTCCGGATTATTCACGCACTCCACTTCCTCGACCTTATCTTCGGGGTAATTGGTAATGACCACCTTGATCGGATCAAGCACGGCCATCCTGCGCTCGGCGATCTTGTTCAGGTCCTCGCGAACACAAAATTCGAGCAGACCGAGATCGATCACATTGTCACGCTTGGCCACACCCACCTTTTCGGCGAACATCCGCAGCGATTCAGGCGTATACCCTCGCCTGCGTAATGCCACAATGGTCGGCATACGAGGGTCATCCCATCCGGTAACAACTTTATTTTGAACAAGTTGCAACAACTTACGCTTACTCATCATCGTATGCGTCAGGTTGAGCCTCGCAAACTCGTACTGGTGGCTCGGGAAAATACCGAGCTCCTGAATGAACCAGTCGTACAGCGGCCTGTGCACGTCGAACTCGAGCGTACACATCGAATGCGTCACCCGCTCGATCGAGTCGCACTGCCCGTGCGCATAGTCGTACATCGGATAGATGCACCACTTATCGCCCGTACGATGGTGATGGGCATGCAGGATACGGTACATGATCGGGTCTCGCATCAGCATGTTGGGATGTGCCATATCGATCTTGGCCCGCAGCACCTTCTCACCATCGGCGAACTCACCGGCCCGCATCCGGGCAAACAGGTCGAGGTTCTCCTCCACCGACCGGTCCCGCCACGGACTCTCCTCGCCCGGCTCGGTCACGGTGCCGCGCCTCTGCCGGATCTCCTCCTGGGTCTGGTCGTCCACATAGGCTTTCCCCCTCTTTATCAACTCGACAGCCCAGTCATACAACTGCTCGAAATAGTCCGACGCGTAATATTCGGCCGCCCAGTCGAAACCAAGCCACTTGATATCCTCCTTGATCGAATCCACATACTCGACATCCTCCTTGACCGGATTCGTATCGTCGAATCGCAGATTGCACTTACCGCCGTATTTCTTGGCCAGTCCAAAATTCAGGCAGATGCTCTTGGCATGTCCGATATGCAGATACCCGTTGGGTTCGGGCGGGAACCGGGTCTGCACCCTCTTCTCGCCTTTGGCCATGCTCTCCTCTATGATCTCTTCCAGAAAATTGAGCGGCCGCTCGGCCGGAGCCAACTCTTCGTTCGTCTTTTCCATGTAATGATGTTTTACCCCTCAAATATAGCGCTTTTTCATCAATTGCGGTACAGGGAGCCACCCGAAACAAAAGTGCCGGCAAATCGACTGATTTGCCGGCACCCCCGTCAGCCGGCCACCCGGCTGCTTCCGTCCTACCTGACGATCGTCATCTCGTCGATCAGACGCGTATCGCCGGCGAACTTGTCGATAATAAACAGCACGTAGCGGATATCGACACTGATCGTACGTTGCAGATCGGGCTCGAAGGCGATATCCCCGCTCATCGCCTCCCAGTTACCGTCGAACGCCAGGCCGATCAGCTCGCCCCGGGCGTTCATCACCGGACTGCCCGAATTGCCGCCCGTGATGTCGTTGTTCGAAAGGAAGCAGGTAGGAACCTCGCCCAGAAAAGCGTACTCACCGTAATCCTTCATCCGGTAGAGCTCCTTGAGCCGCTCGGGCACGGTGAACTCGGTCGGATTCTCAGGGTCTTCCTTCTCCATCACGCCCCTCAGCGTGGTATAATAGTCATACTCGATCCCGTCGGCGGGGCTGTACGGCAGGATCTGTCCGTACGTAAGCCGCATCGTGAAATTGGCATCGGGATAATATTTCACGTCGGGATTCATCTCCAGCAACGCAGCGATGAACAGGCGGTGGCCCTGGTAGAAATCCTCGTTGAACTCCACCACTTTCCCGCGCACTTCCCCGCGCTTCTCATTCACCGATCTATACATCGCATAACCCGGATCGTTCTTCAGTGCCTCGATGTCCGGATTCTCCAGGAACTGCTTCACGCGGTTCGAATCGGCAAAGATCGAGCGGTCGTACAGCTCGTCGACATACCGGTCGAAATCGCCACCATAGTCCGTACGGATCGTCCCGAACACGGACGGCTGCATCGCCTCGTCGACATGCTCGGCAAAGATGCGGAACATCGTCTTTGCGATCTTCCGGTCCGTAGGCTCATTGAAGTCCTTGTATAGCTCACCGACACGCCCTTTCAGCCGCTCGATACCCTTTTCATTGATCGAGTCACCCGCGGCGTTCACCATCTGCGCGCCCAGCGACGAAAAGCCCGTCAGCTCCACGCCGCGCACCAGCGCCTCGTTGATATACTGCAACACATGCGTATAGGGTGCGCGTCCCTCCACGGCACGCCGCTTCATCTCAAGCGCTTTGCCATATTTGGCCAGCCGCTCGGGCGAAGCGTCGATCCAGGCCGTAAGGTCACGCTCGATCTGCTCTTTGTCGGCCTTTACGTTCAGTTTGCGAAGACCGCGGCTCATCCCGATCGAGTTCTTCCAGTAGTTCGACGACGAGGCGTATTTCGACGCGTACTGGATGCGCACCTTGTCGCTGGCGAGCATATCCTCTTTCATCAGCTTCTGGCGCTCGCCACGGATAAATATACGGTTCGGATTGTCAATGTTCAGCACCTCGTCGATCTCGAACGACGACATATAGCGCTCGGTCGATCCCGGGAAACCGATCACCATCGCGAAATCGCCGGGTTTGTATCCCTTGAGCGAGATTTTGAGGTGCACCGGCGCATTGTAAGGCACATTTCCCTTCGCGTAAGCCGCCGGACTGCCATCGGGTGCCGCATAGATGCGGAAGACCGAGAAATCGCCCGTATGGCGCGGCCACATCCAGTTGTCGGTCTCGCCGCCGAACTTGCCGATCGACATCGGGGGTGCTCCGACCAGGCGGATATCCTGGTAGACCTCCGTGACGATCTTCAGGTACTGGTTACCCCCGAAGAACTCCTCTACCACCACGCGCTCGCTCGCCTTCTTATCCGTGTTCTCAACGATCCCGGCGATCAGCTCCTTCACCCGGTCGTCGCGGTCCCACTCCTTCAGCGTATCGCTGAGCTGTGGCACGATCTGGTCGGTCACGTCCTCGATCCTCCGGATGAAGGTCACCGTAAGACCCTCGGCAGGCAGTTCCTCGGCATCGCACATCGCCCAGAACCCATCCTTGAGATAGTCGTGCTCGACGCTGCTCAGCCGCTGGATAGCCCCGAAGCCGCAGTGGTGGTTGGTCAGCAGCAGCCCGCGGTCAGACACGACCTCGCCGGTACATCCCCCCCCGAAGATCACAATGGCGTCCTTAATAGCGTTCTGGTTCAGGTTATAAATATCGTCGGCCTTGAGCTTGAATCCCTTGGCCTTCATATCCTTGATATTGAGCTTTTGGAGGTACGGCAACAGCCACATCCCCTCGTCGGCCGAAGCGCGAAGCCCCACCATCAGCATAGCCAGCGAGGCGATCAGAAACTTTTTCATGTACGAGTCTATTTAGTTGTTATATATTCCACAGAAATCTTCACAAAACAGACAAAGCTAACAAAAAAACGGCAGAACCCGGGAATACATAACCATTATATTTCGGAAATACGCTACCTTCTGAAACAAGGCACGCCTCATTACGACATTTCGAGCATCCGGCGGATCGACCGCTCGGCGCGGGCCCGGATCGCCTCGTCGATCACGATCTCAGGCAGCTCGTACCTGAGCGTGAGGTAGATCTTTTCGAGCGTCATCTGCTTCATATAGGCGCAGTCGTTGCAGCCGCACGAGGCATCCGAAGGGGGCACGGGGATGAACGTCTTACCCGGATCGGCCTTGCGCATCTGGTGGATAATGCCCGGCTCGGTCACCACGATAAACTCGTCCGCCTCGCTCCGCCCGCAGAAATCGAGCAGCGCGGCCGTGCTCCCCACCACATCGGCCACCATGAGCACCACCTTCTTGCATTCGGGATGGGCCAGTACCTTCGCCCCGGGATGCGCTTTCTTCAGCTCCAGTATCTTCTCGACCGAGAATCGGTCATGCACATGACATGCGCCGTCCCAGACCACCATATCCTCGCGTCCGGTGACCGACTTGATATAATTGCCCAGATTACGGTCCGGCGCGAAGACGATCTTCTCCCCTGCGGGCAGCGCCTCGACGATCCTCACCGCATTGCTCGACGTACAGGTGATATCGGTCAGCGCCTTCACCCCGACCGTCGTATTGACGTACGAGACTACCGTATGGTCCGGATAATCCCTCAGGAACCGTTCGAACTCCCCGGCGCGGCACGAGTCGGCCAGCGAGCAGCCCGCCGTGAGGTCGGGCATGAGCACCTTCTTTCCGGGCGAGAGTATCTTCGCCGTCTCTGCCATGAAGTGTACGCCCGCGAACAGGATGATCTCCGCATCCGTTTCCGCCGCCTTCTGCGAAAGCGCCAGGCTGTCGCCCACGAAATCGGCCGCGTCCTGCACCTCGGGCCTCGTATAGTAGTGTGCAAGGATCACGGCCCGCTTCTCCTTTTTCATACGGGCGATCTCCGCCCTTAGATCCGTTCCGGCGTCGATCTTTTCATCGACATATCCTTTCGACACATCCACGCTCTTTTTCATTTTTATTTTTTCCTTTAAAAATATTTAAATGTAAAATAAGAGTAATAATAGCTGTTCATATTGTGCATAACCTATTCCCCACTTTATTTATTGTTATCCCTGATCTTGTTTTCAACAAGTTATTCCTATTTTATTTTATTGTTTATCAGGATATAATGTGGTTTATGAACAGGGGTTGACAACTATTGTCCTTCTTATTGACATTTATGTTCCATTAACATTCCGGTGGTGAGAACGGTTTTTCCGCGGCTGATATTTTTCGATATTTTTCCCTTGGATAATTGGTTCCGGTCGGCTATATCGAATTTTTTCCGGGAATATCAAGCTTGGGTCCGTTCGACTTTTCATATTCGGATAACACTTTCTTTTCCGTTTCTTAACATTTTGTTCATATGGTAACGTATTGAAAAGCAAAGTGTCCGCAGATACGGTCAAAACTTATCAACCGTCCTGCCGGGTTTTCAACGCTTCGGTTTCGCGAACTACGTTCCCGGCCAGTTCGAGGTAATATCGGGCGGTGAGCGACTCGGTGGCTGCGGTCGGGAATCCGCTGTCGCCGCTCTCGGCCACGGTCTGGATGAGCGGTATCTCGGCCAGCAGCGGCAGCTTCTCGTCCGCAGCGAGCCGGGCCGCTCCTCCTTTACCGAATATGTAGTAGCGGTTGTCGGGCAGTTCGGCGGGCGTGAACCAGGCCATGTTCTCGACGATGCCCAGTACCGGGATCTCTATCTTCTCGGCACGGAACATTCCGATCCCGCGCACTACGTCTGCCAGCGCCACTTGCTGCGGCGTGCTGACGATCACCGCGCCGTCGATGCGCAGCTCCTGGATCATCGTCAGGTGCACGTCGCCCGTTCCCGGGGGCAGGTCGATGAGCAGGTAGTCGAGCTCGCCCCAGGCCGTCTGGTGCGTGAGCTGTTTGAGGGCGTTGCTGGCCATCGGGCCGCGCCACACAAGCGCGTCGTCGGGCCGGATGAAAAAGGCGATCGACATGATCTCGACACCGAATTTCTCGGCCGGGACGATCAGCTCTGCGCCGTTTTCCTCTTTGATCGCCGCCGGAACGTATCCTTCGACACCGAACATCTTGGCCTGCGAGGGGCCGTACACGTCGGCATCAAGCACCCCGACGCGGTAGCCGAGACGGACCAGGGCTACGGCCAGGTTGGCCGTCACGGTCGACTTACCTACTCCGCCTTTGCCCGAGGCCACGGCGATCACATGCCTGATCCGGGTCGTGGAGCTTTGCTTTTCGGCTTTCGGGGCCTTCGGGGCCGGTGCGGCCTCTTTGATGATGACGGTCGTTTGGTCCGCCATTTGCGGATCGGCTTCGGTGAGTGCGGCCATAACGGCCCGTTTGATCGACAGGGCGAACGGGTCGCGCGCCTTGGCGAAGGCCAGCGTGATGACCGTCCGGCTGTCCGTCGCCGATATGTTCTCGACGATGCCCGACGCGACGATGTCCTTTCCGGTCTCCGGGTGGACAATGTCTTGCAGCAGCCGGGCGATTTGCTCTTTATCCATCATGTTATCGCTAAATTAATGGTGCAAAGATACGCTTTCGTCAAATAATTTATAATTTTACCGGCAATATTGTGTCCGGGCCCTGTCACGGCCTGTCCCAGCCGGTTCCGGTTGCGTGAATCTCAAATCTCTGTGCATATGAATTCGTTTTTCAAGACCTTTTTCGCGGCCCTGCTGGCTTTTGTCGTGGGCGGTATCCTGATCGGCATCTTCGCGGTGATGACCTTTGCCGGACTGGCGGCCATGTTCTCGGCCCCTGTTGCCACTGTGGGGTCCAATGCCGTGCTCAAGATCGACCTTGCCGAGCAGATCACCGACTCTCCGATATCTTCGCCACTGCGCTCGCTCGACCTGCGGACCATGCGGGTCCGTCCGTCGTATACGCTGCTCGAGGCGCTTACGGCGATCGAAGCCGCGGCCGACGATGACCGTATCGCCGGGATCTATCTCAATGTCGCGGGCGGATCGGCCGGCGTAGCCACGCTGCAGGAGCTCCGGGGAGCTGTGAGCCAGTTCAAGGAGTCGGGCAAGTTCGTGGTGGGCTATTCCGATTTCTATACGCAGGGCAGCTACTATTTCACCTCGGTGGCCGACCGGGTCTGGCTCAATCCCGAGGGTACTATCCTCTGGCAGGGCCTTGCCTCGAACGTGATGTTTTACAAGGGCCTGCTCGACAAGCTCGGCGTGCGGGCCGAGGTGGTGCGCCACGGCAGCTACAAGGCGGCTGTCGAGCCCTTTATCCTCGACCGGATGAGCCCCGAGAACCGCGAGCAGACCACGACGCTGCTCGGTTCGATCTGGGGGAGCCTGCTCTCCGAGATCTCCGCCTCGCGGGGCATCGACTCGGCCCTGTTGCAGAACTATGCTTCCGACCTGGCGTTGCGCAGCGCGTCAGCAGCCCTTGAGTACGGTTTCGTTGACAGCCTGCTTTATAACGACCAGGTCGATTCGCTGCTCGTCAGCCTGTCGGGCGGTACGGGCCGCGAGCCCGAGGTGGTCACGCTGGGTCAGTACATTGCGGGGCATCGCCTCCTGCCCTCGCCGAGCGCCAATCAGGTGGCCGTCGTCTATGCAGACGGCCAGATCATCGACGGGCCGAGCGTCGAGGAGTATGTGGGTGGCCAGACGGTCGCCGCGCAGCTGGCCCGGGCCCGGACCGACGATCGCGTCAAGGCCGTCGTGCTGCGGGTCAACAGCCCCGGGGGCAGCGCGCTGGCCTCGGAGGTGATCTGGCGCGAGGTCGAGCTGATCCGCGAACAGAAGCCCGTGGTCGTTTCGATGGGCGACGTGGCCGCGTCGGGCGGCTACTATATCTCCTGCCCGGCCGATATCATTCTGGCCAGCCCGGCAACGATCACTGGCTCGATCGGCGTGTTCGGCCTGCTGTTCGATGCGGGCGACGCGCTGCGCAACAAGCTGGGCATTACGGTCGATGTGGCCAGGACCAATCCTTCGGCCGACATGGGCGTACCTTTCCGGCCGCTTTCGGCTGCCGAGCGCGACTACCTGCAATACCAGGTCGAGTCGGTCTACGGCACTTTCATCGGCCATGTAGCGGCCGGGCGCAATCTCTCCGTGGCCCGGGTCGATGAAATCGGCGGCGGGCGCGTGTGGTCCGGCGTGAGCGCCAGGGAGATCGGCTTGGTCGACGGTTTCGGCGGTCTCAAGACGGCGATCCTGCTGGCTGCCGACCGGGCGGGCATAGCCGACGATTTCAGCATCCGCGAGGTCAGCGAGCCGGCCGACCCGCTGACCGAGGTGCTGCGCTCGCTCTCGCAGGTGCGCGCTGCGTCGGTCGAGAGCGAGCTGGGCCTCGCTTTCCGCGAATATTCGCGCCTGCAGCGTATGCTCGGCGAGCGCGGTGCGCAAGCCATTATGCCCTATACGTTCGATATCCATTAGGAGTGTGGCCGGTGCGGTAACGCGCCGGCTATCCTTCCGATACGGTCCGGAGGCGTCGGCAACGGCGCCTCTTTTTCTATTTCCGGCAGCCCGGGTGTTATTTTGCCTGAAAAGTTTGAAAATCGGCCAATTTAACGTATTTTTGAACAATTGAATAATTGACAGCGTGTTACGACCGATTTTCGCCCCGCTGGCGGCGCTCTACGGACTGGCTATCGGCATCCGTCACAAGCTCTTCGACTGGAAGATACTCCGTTCCGAAGAGTCGGGTATCCCCGTGGTCTGTGTGGGCAACCTCACCGTGGGCGGGACGGGTAAGACTCCGGTCACCGAATTGCTGGTGGGCTATCTGAGCCGCGATTACCGCGTGGCGGTCCTGTCTCGGGGCTACGGGCGCAAGACCAAGGGCTTCCGGGTTGTCGAGGCCGATTCTCCGGTGCGTGCCGTGGGCGACGAGCCCAAGCAGATCAAGCTTAGGTTTCCTGATATCCTGGTGGCCGTGTGCGAGAAGCGTGCCGAGGGTATCCGCCGCATCCGCGAGCGCTTTCCCGAGGTCAACCTCATTATCCTCGACGACGGGTTCCAGCACCGCTATGTCGAGCCGTGGGTCAACGTGCTGCTGATGGATTATAACAATCCGGTCTACCGCGACAAGCTGCTGCCCTGGGGGCGCCTGCGTGACAGCGTGAGCCAGCTCTACCGTGCCCATTTCGTCGTGGTGACCAAGTGCCCGGCGGCGATCAATCCGCTCGAGATGCGCATCGTCAACAAGTCGCTCAGCCTGTATCCTTACCAGTCGCTGTTCTTCACGCATATGAAGGCCGGTCCGGTGCGGCCGCTTTTTGCCGATGTGGCTGTGTCACCCGCTATCGGACCCGATACGCCGGTGATCGCGATGTCGGGTATCGCGTCGCCCGACTCGTTCGTGGGTTCGCTTGAAGAACGTTATAAGGTCGTGGGCCGGCTCAGCTTCGGTGACCACCACACCTACCGGATGCGCGACCTGCGAACGATCGCCCGCGCGCTCGACGAAGCCCCGGAAGGCGCTGTGGTCGTGATGACCGAGAAGGATGCCGTCAAGCTTACCAACCGCCGTCGTATTCCCGCCGGGATCCAGAGCAGGCTCTATGTCCAGCCGATCCGGGTCGAGTTTATCGGTAGCGCCGAGGAGGAATTCTTACGTAAACTGAACTGTAATGTTAAGTCAAATCCGAAATACAGCGTCCTTCATCCGCAGTGAGGCTCCGTTCGTGCCCGAGGCTGGGATCATCCTCGGCACGGGTCTCGGCGGCCTGGTCGATGAGATGGAAGTGCGCGTCGCGATCGACTACAAGGACATTCCCGATTTCCCGGTCTCGACCGTTGCCGGTCACCGCGGTCGCCTGATCTTCGGGTTGTTGGGCGGCAGGCGGGTGGTGGCCATGCAGGGCCGCTTCCACTACTACGAGGGCTATACGATGCAGCAGGTGGTCTTTCCGGTCCGCGTGCTGCGCGAGCTGGGAATCCGCCGCCTGCTGGTCTCGAACGCTGCGGGAGGGATCAATCCCGATTTTCATACGGGCGACGTGATGGTCATTACCGACCACATCAACCTGCTCCCCAATCCGCTCATCGGGCCCAATATCGACGAGCTGGGTCCCCGCTTCCCCGATATGAGCGAGCCTTACAGCCGCGAGCTAATCGCGCTGGCGCACAAGGTGGCCGACGAACGGGGCATTCCACTGCGCGAGGGGTGCTACGTGGGCCTTACGGGCCCCTCGTACGAGACCCAGAGGGAGTACGGATTTTACCGCACGATCGGGGGCGATGCGGTGGGCATGTCCACGACGCCCGAGGTGATCGCCGCGCGACATATGAATATCCCCGTCTTCGCCGTCTCGGTCATCACCAATATGGGCCTTGCAGGGCTGCGCTCGACGCACGAGGAGGTGCAGGCCGAGGGTATTAAGGCCGGCCGCCGGATGAACAGCCTGTTCGCCGGCCTGCTCGAAGCTCTGGAAGAATAATTGCTTTTGTGCTATGGG
This sequence comes from Rikenellaceae bacterium, assembly GCA_017415005.1. Classification (GTDB taxonomy): domain Bacteria; phylum Bacteroidota; class Bacteroidia; order Bacteroidales; family Rikenellaceae; genus RGIG1874. Next base: position 4,778 of record JAFQJK010000021.1, on the reverse strand, counting down.
AAGATTGATCCGCCTGTTCTGCCTGCTCGGCCTCGGCGCTGCGCTGCTGTCCGGCTGTAAGGAAGAGTATTACACGCTGAATACCGACGAGTCGGGCGACCTGAAGGCGATGAAGATCGCGCAGGTCGGCGCGCTGTTCGACAATATGGCCCGCCAGCCCGAGCAGGCCGACGAGCTGGTGGCCTATGCCGGGCAGACGCTTTATGTGAGCTACCGCGACCTGCTTCCTCTTTCGGATCGTGCGGTGCCTGTGCGCGGTACGGCCCGTGGCGAGGCGGTCGGGGCCCTGTTCACCGCGCTGGCGCGCCAACCCGGGCTGTACGATGTGCTCGACGCGGCGGCCGAACGGTTCATCGGTCCCTATGACGCGCGCTACATCTCCCCGGTGCTCAACGAGTTTGCCTGTACGGCGGCTTTTCCCGCACTGGCCGAGGCGCTGGCCCGCCAGCCCGAACTCAGTGCCGACTTCGACCGGCTCGCAGGTAAGTATTTGAATATTAATACAGGACAATAACTATCAAACAGCATATCCTATGATCAACAAAGTGATCCTGATCGGTAACGTGGGTGCCGATCCCGAAGTACGGACGCTCGAGGGCGGCGCCAAGGTGGCCCGCATTCGTTTGGCGACGACCGAGCGCATTTATAACCGTCAGACTCAGGAGACCAAGGAGCATACCGAGTGGCACAGCGTGACGCTGTGGCGCGGACTGGCCGACGTGGCCGACCGCTTTATCCGCAAGGGGAGCCAGGTCTATGTCGAAGGCCGTATCCGCTCGCGCGACTGGACCGACGATGCCGGCAACAAGCGTTACGCCATTGAGATCCTGGCCGACGACCTCAAGCTGCTCGGTCGCCGTGGCGATAACGCCCAGGGTGGCGAGTCGTACGGCCAGTCGCAGGGCTACCAGGCTCCTGCCGCACCCCGGCCTGCGGCTGCTCCCGTCCAGCCTGCGGCCCCGGCTGCAGTGCCTCCGGCCGACGATCCCGACGACCTGCCGTTCTAACCGTTCGCCGTGCAGAATCCCTGTTATGGCAAGTCCGGACCCATGCACATGGGTCCGGACTTTGTTTGCTATGGATACACGGATCGTCCTGCCCGGTCCTGCCGCCGTTCTACCCCGGATGTGTTCCTGATTTGGGATGAGATGGCCGCAGCCTTGTGCAGGGACCATTCTGCCCGGCATTGAGCTGCCCGGTCCGGGATACCTACCGATCGGCCGGCGTAGGCGGGTTTGCGGGCCGTGTCCCCGACACCGGCCGTGCTTAGCCCAGGTAGGCTTTCAGCATGGCGGCCGAGAAGCGTATGAGGCTTCGCGTCTCCGACATTCCGGCCATGCCGTTGAGCATGCCCCAGTCGTGGATCACGCCGTTGAACCGGATGGTCGTCACATCGACTCCCGCCTCGTCGAGCTTGCGTCCCAGCGCCTCGCCCTGGTCGCGCAGGATGTCGTTCTCGGCCACTTCGATCAGTGTGGGCGGTAGGCCTCGCAGCTGTTCCGCCGAGGCTTGCAGCGGAGACAAGTGTATGTCGCGCCGGGCTGCCGGATCTGTCGTATAGAGATCGAACATCCATTTCATCAGCGGCGTGGTCAGGAAGCGCTGCTCGCCGTAGAGGTCGTATGACTCCCAGTCGAACGTCGCGTCCGTGACGGGCCAGAGCAGGACCTGTGTTTTGATCTCGGGACCGCCCTGTTCCTTGGCCTTGAGGCTGGTCGCGATCGCCATGTTGCCGCCGACGCTGTTGCCGACCACGGCCAGCCGCCTGCCGTCGACGCCGATCTCGTCGCCGTGTTCGGCCACCCACCGCGTGGCTGCGAAGATCTCTTCGATGGCCTGCGGGTAGCGGGCCTCGGGCGAGGGCGTATAGTTGATGAATACCGACGCGTAGCCCGATGCGACGACCAGGTCGCGCACGAGGCGCCGGTGCGTCGGATAGTCGCCGAGTACCCAGCCTCCGCCGTGTATGAAGATGAACACCGGGAGTTTGTCCTGCGTTCCGGCGGGTTTCACGATATTGAGTTTCAACGTATATCCTCCCGCAGTGATGGTCCGCTCCGATTCGTCGATACCCGAGAGGTCGGTCGGGACCGATGCCTGGGCCCCGACGAGCACCTGCCGCGCCTGGGCGGGCGGCAGCGATTCGACCGGCGGCCCGCCGGCATTGAGCGGTTTGAGGAAGGTTTTGGTAGCTCGGTTCAGGTGCGGGTCTTGCAGGAAGTCCGGGGCTGTTTTTTTTGTGTTCATAGGTTGGATGGTTTTTGAAGGGTGATCATGTTGTCCGATCCGTCCCGACGCGGACCCGGCGCACGGCCGGACCCCCGGGACCGATAGTTGTTCCCGTTTCAAATATTGTTCCTTATTCATCCGCTATCCCGGATTTACGTTCGTTCTGTCGTATCCGGGTAAAAAGAGAGGCCCGGATCGTCCGGGCCTCTCGGTGTGTTTCTGTCTGGGTACCTATTTACCCGCCGCGGCACGCACCAGTTCGTTGCGCGTCTCGAGCATCAGCTTCGTGTCGCGTGTGTAGTCGCCCGATGCGTTGCGGGCCACGCGTTCGACCAGTTCCAGTGCGCGGGCCTGATCCTTCTCGCCGAGAATACGGAGCAGCTCGTACTCCTCGCTCATGTCGCGGATCGCCTCGGTTCGGATCGACGCTTTGACGCGGTTGTTCTTCACATCGGGATAGACCGAGTAGTGGTCGCCCTTGAACGCGGCGTCATCCACGCTGTGGAACTTGTCCTGGTTCCATTCGACCCAGAAGTTCCAGCCCCAGTGCAGCCACCCGGGCAAGCCCCATTTGTAGCAGAGCCATCCGAGCAGGCGCTGGTTCCAGACGGGCTTGTCGATCATGCGGTTGAGCCAGCTGTCGCCGGGTCCGCAGCAGTTGTATCCGTATACGGTGATCCCGGCCTGCTGCAGGCTGTCGAAAGTAGGCTTGCAGGCCGAGTAGAGCTCCTCGATCGGCGTGGTGATCGTAGCTCCCTGCTTGACGGCGCTGAGTCCCGACTTGAGCGTGAACGTGGGATCGCCGCACCTCATCTCGGGGGCGTACGTTTTGAGGATGTTCATGTAGTAGTCGTATTGTTTGTGCTGGAGGTCCGATACGGCCTCGTCTCCCACGTGCTGCATCCAGACGCCGAGCCATCCCTTTTCCCGGAGGTGGTCGTAGAGCGCCGGCATGAACTGGGTGAAGAATGTTTCGCACTCGGCGGCCATCGGCTCGACGTTGGTCGAGCGCATCACGCCTGCCGAGTCGGCCACCAGAATATACGATTTGAACGTCTTTCCGACCTCGCCCACCACCGAACCCATATGAATACCTTCGAGCTTGTTCACGGCTTTCTTATCCATGAAGAACTGGATGTACTGGTCGAACTTCGAGAAGTCGAAGTCGTACTTACCGTTCTTGAACGAGGTGCCCTCGCCGTCGAGCACGAGTTGCTGGCTGTTGACGAACAGCACGTTGGCTCGCTGATCGTGCATCTTGTCGGCCATGTCGCCCACGAGGGCCCACCACTCGGGAGTCCAGCGCTCGATGCCGTAGATCTGGCGGATCACGTCCTGCGGGTGGTCGCCGCGCGTGGCGTTGTAGAACCACGTTCCGGCGATCTGCTGGTGGTGCATGAAGTCGAAATTGCCTTCCGTGGCGTCGGGCACCGTCACGTCGTTCACCTCGGCCGCGAGGTCGACCTTCACCTTGCCCAGCGACGTGCGGATCGTCGCTTTGCCGGTATACAGGCCCGGCTCCGCATCCTTCGGGACGCGCAGCGTGATCCATACGGGCTGTGTCTCGCCGGCCTTCACCTCGATCGAACCGTCGTTCGACAGCGGGTCGGGATAGTCGCCTGCGCCGTTCCGGATCACGGTTGCCGGGTTCTGTCCCCACGAGTTCTCGCCCATGTAGACGTATTCGACGAAATTGTATTTCAGGTTGCCGGCCGCGATCCGTTTGCCGCCCCCCTTGAGATCCGAGAATACGACGGTGTCGATCGTGAACGGCTCGCCGCTGCGCAGCAGCGCCTGGAACGACTCGCCCTCGTTACGCGCCACGACGAGCTCGAAGCCGTCCGTTGCGGCCGAGTCGGGCACGGCGTCGCGGAACACGTTCTCGTATGAGCTGACGGTCCATACGTCGATCGGGGCTTCCGGGGCACAGGCCGTGGCCAGCATGCCGGCAGCCAGTCCCGCTGCCATCAGGGCGCGCCCGGGTGCCAAAAGGTTGGTGTAGTGGTTTTTCATAAGGTATCGTAGTTTTGGTTGAGTGCGGTATATGGCGGGTCGAAACATCATCGCCTGCCGGATGGATAAAATTATGTAAAAAATTTAGTAATTGCCAAATTTCGAGGGATTTATTTGCCCGGTTCGGTGTTTTGTCCGTCGATCTGCTTTTATATATGTTGTCGCTCCCTGCCGTCCAGGGCTTTCCGGCGGCTGTGGAGCTTGCAGTCGTGGGCCCTGGCCCTGCGTGGGGTTGATCCCGTGTAAAAACCGCAGGGGGCCGTGATCCCTGGCGGGGATCATCTGTCTGCAAATTCCGCCTGACCAAACCGGCGGGATGGCCGAGCGCAGCGACGGCTGCTGTCCGACGATGTTAGGCCGCGTGGCCTCAGGGTATCCGTCGTCCGGTCGTCATCTTGGTTTTAGCCGAGATTTATGGGCGTAGACTTTGTGGTTGCTTTTGCGGCGATCGTAAAATGCAGCAGCCCGAGGGTATAACCACCGACGATCGCTCATTCCGAACATAAGGAAGCCGGGCCAGCATTCGCTGGCCCGGC
>JAFQJK010000020.1 GCA_017415005.1 Rikenellaceae bacterium | reverse complement strand
TTCGTTTCTCGACACCACCCCAACTTACTACACCTATGAAAAAACTAAGCTTCATGCTCATGGCCCTGCTGCTTGCAGCAGGCGGGACCATGGCCCAGAAGGCTGTCTCGATCGAAACGCTGCTCCGCGAGATGGTCGACCGCGACGCGCGCGCGCAGTATCCCGACCCGGCCTTCTCCTGCAGGCAGTTCAGCAGCTACGACCGCGCCACGACGACCCCCGATCAGCCGGGCTGGTTCGGCAACGCCGACTTCAACCAGTACCTCCGGGTCGAGATCCGCGACGGGCGTACTGAGAGCGTGATGATGGATGCCGATGGACCCGGTGCGATCGTCCGTTTCTGGATGACATTCGCCGGAGCGGGCGCCCCCGAGGGTATCCTGCGCATCTACATCGACGACGACCCGACCCCCGTGGTCGAGGGCCCCGCCTGGGACGTGCTGAGCGGCAAGCTGATCGTCGACGGCGTACTGGCCGCCGGCGTCTCGAAGCTCACGCCCCGTGAACAGCGCGGACACAACCTCTTCTTCCCGATCCCCTACGCCAGGCGCTGCAAGGTGACCTACGAGGCCAGGGCCGAAGGGCTGGCCGTCTTCTACAACATCAACTACCGCACTTATGCGGCCGGTACGCCGGTCGTGTCGTTCAGTCAGGCACAGCTGCGCCGGAACGCAGCCCTCACGGCCAAGGTCCAGCGGCAGCTTGAGCGCAAGGAGCGCGGTATCGAGCGCATGAAGCTCAGCCGGCTGGCCCTCGATGCGTCGCTCGCTCCGGGCGAGCGACGCTCGGTCCGTATCGTAGGGAGCCATGCCATCGAGGCGCTGAACCTCAGGCTCAAAGCCGCTCATATGGAACAGGCGCTCCGCTCGACCGTGCTGGAGATCGCGTTCGACGGCCGCCGCACGGTGTGGGCCCCGCTGGGCGACTTCTTCTGCATCGGCTACCGACCGCTATACAGCAGCACCTGGTACACACAGACCTCGGCGGACGGCGACCTCGGCTGCTACTGGGTGATGCCGTTCCGTGACAGCTGTACCATCACGCTGCACAACCTCGGCGAGCAGCCGGTTGAGCTGGCTGACGCGTCGGCCAGCTACAAGAAGTGGAACTGGACGGATCGTTCGATGCACTTCGGCGCGTCGTGGCGCCAGCTCACCCACATCGACACCGGAGCCAGGATGCAGGAGGCCGACGGTCTTTTCGCCCAGGACATCAACTTCGCGACGCTCAGGGGGCGGGGTGTCTACGTGGGCGACGGCGTGGTGCTCTGCAACACGGCCAGCACCTGGTGGGGCGAGGGCGACGAGAAGGTGTTCGTCGACGGCGAGACACACCCCTCGCACATCGGCACCGGCACCGAGGACTATTACTGTTACGCCTGGGGACGCCCCGAGCCCTTTACCGGCCATCCGTTCGTCTCGCAGGCCGACGGCAGCGGCAACCTCGTCGGGGGTTACGCGGTCAACACCCGCCTCAGGGCGCTCGACGAGATACCCTTCACCACGGGACTGAAGTTCGACCTGGAGCTCTGGCACTGGGCGCATACCGTGATGAACTACGCGCCGATCTCGTTCTGGTACCTCACGCCGGGCGGCGAGTCGGCTATCGAACCCGACGTTGCAGGCGCCCGCGAACCGGTGGCCTTCACGCGTGCAGACATCTACCCTCCCCGCCTGAAGCTCTACATAGAGTGCGAGGACATGACCGTGGAAACGATCACGGACGGCTACGCCGAGATCCAGTCGGGCCTGCGCCGGGAGAACTCGGACGTGCCGATGTGGAGCGGCGGATCACAGCTCTACTGGAACGGCGCGAAGACCGGAGATGCGCTGACCGCCAGCATCGAGAGCGACTACGACGGCTCCCTCAAGATGCTGCTCCTGCTGACCGTCGCACCCGACTACGGCACGTTCGACATCTCGTTCAACGGCAAGGCTGTGGCCCATGTCGATCTCAACTATCCCCGGATCGCGACCCGTGAGATCGCCCTGGGCGAGGTCGAGCTGCGCCAAGGGCGCAACACGATCACCGTCCGGTCGGCCAGGCTGCCGGAAGGCCGGTCCGTGAGCTGCTTCGGCCTCGACCGCATCACGCTCTACCGGTAGGCCGGGGGAAGACATACAGCCGAACGAAACGCCATCATGTCTGAAAAGCATATCAACAATCCGGTATATTATTAAATAAAGGCCACCTGGTCGGTGGTCTTTATTATTTATGAATTCCATTCCTTGGTGATATAATTAAAAAATTACAAAATCGTGCGATTTTTTGATTCATTTTGATATATTTGCACTACTCTTAAACTTTCCCTAAAAATCCGCTTACCGATATGGTATCTCTCAAACAGTTTTTCAATCAGCACGATGAGAGTCCGCAAAAAGGAATCACGCACAAGAACAATCTGCTCAAACGCAACATCATCGCCTACATGGTCACCCATGGCGAGTGCACCCTTTCAGAGCTCACGCGGCAGCTGCACATCAGCATTCCCACCATGACCAAGCTCGTCTCCGAGCTGGTCGACGAGCACATCGTGGTCGACAACGGCAAGATCGAAACCTCGGGGGGGCGTCGCCCGAACATCTTCGGACTGGCCAACACAGCGATCTACTTCGCCGGCATCGACGTCTGCCGCGACCGCATCGGGTTCATCGTCTCGGACCTCAAGAACAACATCATCGTCAGCGGCACCGAAACCGACTTCCGGCTCAACGACACGCCCGAATGCCTCGAGGACCTGCTCGCGCGCATCGAGCGCTTCATGGCCGGATGCGGCATCGACCGGGGCAAGATACTGGGCCTCGGTGTATGTATCTCAGGCCGCGTCAACCCCAAAACGGGCCGCAGCTACAAATATTTCACCACCGAAACCCGTTCGCTCTGCGAAATGATCGAAGAGCGCACGGGGATCCGTACGCTGCTCGAGAACGACACGCGCGCGTACTGTTACGCCGAATATTACGGCAACAATGCGAAGAACGAGAAGAACGTCATCTACCTCCACCTCGGACAGGGCGTGGGCATCGGGATCGTCATCGACGGCAAGCTATACTACGGCAAGTCGGGATTCGCCGGCGAGTTCGGCCACACGCCGTTCTTCGACAACGAGATCATCTGCGCCTGCGGCAAGAAAGGCTGCCTCGAGACGGAAGTGTCGGGCATGGCCATCGAGCGCAAGATGCGCGCGGCCATCGAGGCCGGGGTCAACACGATCCTCCGCGAGAAATACGACCGCGGCGAGACGATCCACATCGACGATATCATCCGCGCGGCCAAGCGCGACGACAACCTCTCGATCGAACTGATCGAGGAGGCGAGCGAGAAGATCGGCAAGAGCGTAGCCTTCCTGATCAATATCTTCAACCCCGAGCTGGTCATCATCGGAGGCAACATGGCCCAGGCGGGCGACTACCTCCTGCTGCCGATGAAATCGGCCGTCAACAAGTACTCGCTCAGCCTCGTATATAACGATACGGACTTCCGCCTATCGGGGATGGGCGAGCAGATCGGTGCATTGGGCGCCGCGATGCTCATCCGCAACCACATTATCGGAATCTAAACGCACAGGCATGAACGCACTCGAATCAGAAACCATACGCCTCAGGGCGCTCGAACCCGAAGACATCGACCTGCTGTACCAGTGGGAGAACGACACGAACATCTGGAAGGTGAGCAACACGGTCGCCCCCTTCTCGAAACACATCCTGCGCCAGTTCATCGAGAACCAGAGCTACGACATTTATGAGACCAAGCAGCTGCGGCTGATCATCGAAGCCAAAGAGACCGACAAGCCGGTCGGGGCCATCGACCTGTTCGACCTCGATCCGTACAACTGCCGGGCCGGCGTGGGCATCCTGATCTACGACGACCGCGACAAGGGGCAGGGGTACGCTTCGCAGGCCGTGGCAACGCTCATCCGCTACTGCTTCCAGTTCCTGGGCCTCAACCAGCTCTACTGCAACATCGCTGCCGCCAACTCGCGCAGCCTCATGCTCTTCAAGAGCAAGGGCTTCTCGATCATCGGACTGAAAAAGGAATGGGTCAAGACGACCTCGGACTGGCAGGACGAGTATATGCTCCAGCTGATCAACCCGCGCAAGTTCTAAAGAACGCCGCCGCGAGATCGTCAGGTGAGAGAGCCGGGCCCCTTGTCGTGGCCGATTGTTAATAAAAGGTGTGTGCCGGTCGCTGGTTTTGTCCGAAAAATGTGTTAATCTTGCATGGTTTAAAATGGATAATTGTGCACTGACATGCGATCGGTCCTTTATTACTGTGTCCTGCTCATCTTTACGCTGGTCTATTTCCTGCTTTTCGCCGTGCTGTTCGCGCTGACCGTGCCGTTCGACCGCGAGCGCTCGGTGATTCACCACGCTTCGCGCCTGTGGGGCAAGGCGATCTTCCGTATGAACCCCTGGTGGCGGATGCGGGTCGAGGGGCTGGACAAGATCGGGCGGGGCAAGGCATACGTCGTGGTGGTCAATCACCAGTCGATGCTCGACATCCCGCTGATGTACGTGCTGCCGTTCAATTTCAAGTGGGTATCCAAGCGTGAGGTCTACCGCTGGCCCATTTTCGGAGCGGTGCTCTGGATGCACGGCGACATTGCCATCGAGCGCGGTACGGCGAGTGCCGCCAAGAAGATGATCCACGACTGCGGCGAGCGTATCGGGCGTGGAACGTCGGTGATCGTCTTTCCCGAGGGGACGCGCAGCCGCGACGGCCGCGTGCATCGCTTCAAGGAGGGTGCGTTCCTGGCAGCCAAGACACTTGGGGCCCCGATCCTGCCGTGCGTGAGCGAGGGGACGGGCAGCGTGATGAGCGGTTGGAAGTTCCGGATGCCCCATGCCTTTACGGTGCGGGTGCTCGATCCGATCCCGGCCGAGGAGGTGGCGCGCACGCCGCTCAAGGAGATGACCGCGCGGGTGCAGGCAACGATCGCCTCGGCTCATGCGCAGTTGCGCCCCGACCTGTATGACGAATCAAAAGAAGGAGAACAAGATAAATGAGTGTAGCAGCAACTTACGGTGACGAGCATATCCAGACGCTCGACTGGAAGGAACATATCCGGCGCCGGCCCGGCATGTATATCGGCAAGCTCGGCGACGGTACGTCGGCCGACGACGGGATCTACATCCTGATCAAGGAGGTGGTCGACAACTCGATCGACGAGTACATGATGGGTTTCGGCAAGCAGATCGAGATCACGATCGACGATAGGCGCGTGACGATCCGCGATTATGGCCGCGGTGTGCCGCTGGGCAAGCTCTCGGACGTGGCCTCGAAGATGAATACGGGTGCCAAGTACGACTCCGAGGCATTTAAGAAGTCGGTGGGTCTCAACGGTGTGGGTATCAAGGCAGTCAATGCCCTGTCGAGCGAGTTCGTGATCCGCAGCGTGCGCGACGGAGAGGCCCGCAGCGTGACGTTCGCGGCGGGTGTCGAGCTGTCCGATCGTGCCGAGAGCGGCGTCAGCGAGAAGAACGGTACGAGTGTGACGTTCGTGGCCGATGAGTCGGTCTTCGGCCCGTACAGCTACAATTTCGACTTTATCGAGACGATGCTCAAGAACTACACCTACCTCAACGCGGGGCTGGTGATCAAGTTCAACGGCCAGCCGTTCGTGTCGAAGAACGGCCTGCTGGACCTGCTCAACGAGAACCTCTCGGAGGAGCCGCTCTATCCGCCGATCCACCTGATGGGGACCGATATCGAGGTGGCCATCACGCATGGCACGGGTTACGGCGAGACCTATTACTCGTTCGTCAACGGCCAGCACACGACGCAGGGCGGTACCCACCAGGCGGCGTTCCGCGAGGCGATCGCCAAAACGATCAAGGAGTTCTACCGCAAGGACTACGATGCGTCGGACATCCGTACGTCGGTGATCGCGGCGATCAGCGTCAAGGTCGAGGAGCCTCTTTTCGAGTCGCAGACCAAGACGAAGCTCGGCTCGAAAGACATGGGGCCCGATGGCCCGTCGGTGCGCAACTTCGTCGTCGACTTCCTCAAGGAGAATCTCGACAACTACCTGCACAAGCATCCCGGGACGGCCGACCTGCTTGGCAAGAAGATACAGGAGAACGAGAAGGAGCGCAAGGCGATCTCGGGTATCCAGAAGAAGGCCCGCGAGATGGCCAAGAAGGTGAGCCTCAACAATAAGAAGTTGCGCGACTGCCGCATCCACTTTACCGACAAGAATCCCCGGGCCGATGAGTCGATGATCTTCATCACGGAGGGTAACTCGGCGAGCGGATCGATCACCAAGAGCCGCGACGTCAACACGCAGGCCGTGTTCAGTCTGCGCGGCAAGCCGCTCAATACGTACGGCCTGACGAAGAAGGTGATCTACGAGAACGAGGAGTTCAACCTGTTGCAGGCGGCGCTCAACATCGAGGACGACATCGACAACCTGCGCTACAACAAGATCATTATCGCCACCGATGCCGATGTCGACGGGATGCACATCCGCCTGCTGATGATGACTTTCTTCCTGCAGTACTTTCCCGATATGATCCGTCAGGGGCACCTGTTTATCTTGCAGACGCCGCTTTTCCGCGTGCGTAACAAGAAGGAGACCGTGTATTGTTACAGCGAGCAGGAGCGGCAGGCGGCCATTGCGCGCCTGGGGACCAACCCGGAGATCACGCGGTTCAAGGGGCTCGGCGAGATCTCGGCCGACGAGTTCCGCGAGTTCATTGGCGAGAACATGCGGCTTGAGAAGGTGCGCCTTACCAAGGAGGACCCGATCCATGACATGCTGGAGTTCTACATGGGCAAGAACAGCTTCGAGCGCCAGGACTTCATCATCCACAACCTGAAGATCGAGGCCGATTATGTTGAGGACCTGATTTAGTTGATACGGAATTATGAGCGACGAAAAAGATAAGGAAGTGAACGTGCCCGCGGGCGGTCCCGGGGAGGTGGCTGCCGGCGGACCGACGATGGATGCGGCCGGAGCAGCCTCCCCGGAGCCGGGGAGGGGCGACGAGCCCGGCGGTGCCGGAGATGCCGGGAGCTCTGCCGCCGTGGCGTGCGATGCCGAAGGTGGCGACCCGGCGATCCGGGGGCCGAAAGGCAAGTACGACCGGCTGACGGGGGCCGACAGCGGTACGCGCTACAAGCTGACGGGCATGTACAAGGACTGGTTCCTCGACTATGCCTCGTACGTGATCCTCGAGCGCGCGGTACCGCATGTCGAGGACGGGTTGAAGCCCGTACAGCGGCGTATCCTGCACTCGATGCGCCGCCTCGACGACGGGCGCTACAACAAGGTGGCCAACATCGTGGGCCACACGATGCAGTTCCACCCCCACGGCGATGCGTCGATCGGCGACGCACTCGTGCAGCTCGGGCAGAAAGACCTGCTCATCGACTGCCAGGGTAACTGGGGTAATATCCTCACGGGCGACGGCGCTGCCGCCCCGCGATATATCGAGGCGCGGCTGTCGAAGTTCGCGCTCGAGGTGGTGTTCAATCCCAAGACCACCGAGTGGATGCTCTCGTACGACGGGCGCAATCAGGAGCCGGTGACGCTGCCTGTCAAGTTCCCGCTGCTGCTGGCCCAGGGTGTCGAGGGTATTGCCGTGGGGCTGGCCTCGAAGATCCTGCCGCACAAC
>JAFQJK010000019.1 GCA_017415005.1 Rikenellaceae bacterium | reverse complement strand
GCCCTGCACATATGTGCAGGGCCGGGTCCATTTAAAGGGGTGGAACACAGCTCTCCCTGCAACCACAGGATTGGTATGGAATATGTATCTTTAGCGAAGCACCCGGACCTGTCCCGGGACATCAAGCAGCCCTGACATGGTACAAATGACACGCAAATACAGCAACGACGAGATCACCGTGCTTTGGCGCCCCGCCCGCTGTATCCACTCGGGCGAGTGCCTGAGTCTGTACAAGGTGTTCAGGCCCGGCCGGCGCCCGTGGGTCAACATGGAGGGCGGTACGACCGAAGAGATCATCCGCACCGTATGCAGTTGCCCGACGGGTGCGCTCACCTACACGTGGAACACCGGGACAGACCCTGCCGGGACGGAAAGGCAGGAGAACCCGGCAACGGACGACGAGTCCGGCCCGTCGTCCCTGGACACGGGGCCGGACGGACCTCCCGCCTGCAAGGCACCCGGACACGTCGAAATACATATCCGCCCCAACGGCCCCCTGCTTATCTCCGGCACATTCCGGATCTTCGACGCAAAGGGGCTCGAAATACCGGCCCTGAAGATGCTCTCGATATGCCGGTGCGGCCAAACCGGCAGCCCCCCGTTCTGCGACGGCTCGCACTTCAAGTACGGTTTCAGCGACGAATAGCACGCAATCCCAATAACGTATAAAACCAATACATCATGGACAACAATAAACCGACACGGCTCGAAGTCGCCGCTCCGGGTCCGCTGACCGTCAAGGGCAGCTTTACGCTGATCGGCGCCGACGGGCGCGAGATCCGCATCGACGAGAAAGTCAAGGCCGACGGCATCCACCTTTGCATTTGCGGCCGCTCGAAGCACAAACCGTTCTGCGACGGCTCGCACAAACAGGGCTGACCGTCACTCACACGCAAACCCGGCAGGACCGGCCCACCCCAACCCGCTCCGGCATCCCTTCCGCCACAAAATACGAAAGCCGCCCCGAAGGGCGGCTTTCGTCTATATATGCCGTAGCAGACACTACCAGTTCAGGATCTTCTTAAAGTCATAGTCCTCAGGATTCGCCACGTAAGCCTTGGCTTTCTCGTAGTCGGCCGGGGTGATATACGACAGGATATTGTCGATCACCGACTTGAACTTGTCCGAATTGATGTCCACTAGACGCGGCGGAATCTTGCCGGTCGTGGGATCCTGCAGGTCTTTGAGGTAAAGCGGACTCACCTGGCCTGCCTGATCGGCATAGACCATGCAGCCTGTCTTACCTTCGCTGAAGAGCTGGTAAACACCCATACCCAGCTGCGAGCAGTAAACCAGGTCGAACGCCACCGGAGTCTGGCAGCGCACCTCGTAGCCGATCTCGACCGGACGCGACTTCACCTTGATGTTCAGCTCCTTGAGCTTGTTCTCGATCATCTCGTTGAAGATGTGAGCCTTCGACACCTTGCCCAGTTCGGGATGGCCGTGCTCGTCATACGAGAAGTGGATGCCCGACTTCTTGATCTCCTCATCGCTCAGCTCGTGGAACACACCTTCCGAAATGATCGCCGCACCGTAGTCCATCTTCATGATCTTGCGCTTGACGATCGACGAGATCACCAGGTTCACGATCTTATCGACCGTGATGGTGGTCTTGTTGAACATCTCCGGGATCACGATCATCGGATAGTGGCAGGCCGTACCGATACCGAAGGCCAGGTGGCCGGCCGAACGGCCCATAGCCGCCAGCACGAACCAGTTACCGCTCGTACGGGCATCCACATACACCGTACGTCCGATCGTCGCGCCCTTGTCCTTGGCCGACTGGTAACCGAAGGTCGGCGTACCGTTCGGCAGCGGAAGGTCGTTGTCGATGGTCTTCGGAACATGGATGTTGGCAATGGGATACTTCTTGGCCTCGAGGAACTTGGCGATGCGGTTGGCCGTCGATGCCGTATCGTCACCACCCACGGTAACAAGCAGCTTAACGTTGTTCTTGGTGAAGAAGTCGAGGTTGAAGTCGTTCTCGAAATTCTTATCGGTCGGCTTGAACCGGCTCATCTGCAGGTACGAACCGCCCCGGTTGAAAATATCGTCGGCCAGGAAGTAGTCGATCTCGACGGTGCGCGGCGAGGGATTGAACAGGCCGGTGTAGCCCTCATGCAGGCCGATCACCCGATAACCCTTGTTCAGGAACGCCTTGGCGACGCTGCCCACGACCGTATTCATTCCGGGGGCGGGACCTCCACCACAGAGAATAGCAATAGCTTCGTTCATAATTTAAGTTTTTATGGTTTGTAAAACGCTAAGTCTTTACTGCAAAGGCATCTGCCACCAACGCCACAGGCGCACGCCGGTTAGCACCGGTCGGCCTTGAGCCGCTCGGCCATAGCCACGCCAAGGCCTTCGCACGCCGTATACTTGGCTGCGTCGGGACGCCCCTGTACCTCGACCGCAGGAGCGATCTCCTCCCACCCGATCTCGCCGGCCCACTTCTGAAGGTTGCGCACTCCGCCCCCGTTCCAGCTATAGCTGCCGAACAGCCCGAGATAGCGGTTCTTGACGCCCATGTGCACCAGCTCGCGGCAGAGCGACTCCATGAGCGGGAACATCTCGCTGTTGTAGGCGCAACTGCCCAGCAGCACGCCTTTGTACTTCCAGATATCGTTGATCAGGTACGAGATATGCGTCTTCGACACATCGTGCACCCGGATATTGGCAATACCTTGCGCGGCCACGACATGGGCGATATAGTCGGCCAGACGCGCCGTATTGTCGTACATCGAGGCATAGATCACCACGACACCCTCCTCGGCCTCGTACTTGCTCCAGCGGTCGTAAAGTTCGACCACACGGGCCGTATTGGAGCGCCACACCGGACCGTGCAGCGAGCAGATCATATCGATCGGATAGCCGGCCAGCTTGGCGAACGCTTTCTGGACCATGCCGCTGTACTTCCCCACGATATTGGAGTAATAGCGGCGCATCTCATCCTCATAGAACGCGAACTGCGTCTCATCGTCGAACACCCCGCCGTCGAGCGTGCCGAACGTGCCGAACGCATCGGCCGAGAACAGGATACGGTCGGTCTGGTCATAGGTCATCATCGTCTCGGGCCAATGCACCCACGGCGTGAAAACGAAGCGCAGCTTATGATACCCGAGATCGAGCTCGTCGCCATCGCAAACCTCCTGTATATTGGCAACGGCCGAAGGGTAATAGCTGGCCAGAATCTTGGTGGTCCGGGCATTCCCAATGACTTTCACGTCGGGCCACCGGCGCACGATCGTATCGATCTCGCCCGAGTGGTCGGGCTCCATATGATTGACGATCAGATAGTCAAGAGACCTGCCGTCCAACAGCGCCTCGATCCGCTCGAGATACTCGCCGTCACTGCCCATCTCGACCGTATCGAGCAGTGCACTACGCTCATCGGTAATGAGATAGGAGTTATATGAAACCCCGTGGGGAAGAGGCCAGATGTTCTCGAACAGGTTTTTGCGGCGGTCATTGACTCCCAGCCAGTGGATCCGCTCCTTGATATTCACGCTGTAATGCATCGTCGTTAGGTTCTGTTTGCCAAGCGGCAAAATTAATACATTTTTTAGAAAACCGGCTCGGCAGGGGTCCGAAATCGGAAAGAATCCGCGACGGGGCCGTATCACGCTGTCAGAATCATGCCGCCCGGTGTCAGTCACTGACACAAAACTGCCATCCGGCGACATGCGGGGCCGCGACGGACAAATAACGGCACGGACAGCGCCTTCAGTATTTGCGGTTGGGAATGGTGGAAAAATCCGAGGAGCAGGAGCTCCGATCGTTATTTCTTTCATGTTGTCCTTTGGACAAGTTACTTTTGCCATTTCCGCAAAAGTAACCCAAAGGACTACCGCTCCTAAAGCTGGCATCCGTCCGGGCTCCCCGCTTTCCGGACGCCGGTTTTATCAGGCGGATTCCGGGGGCAGACCCTCTGTCGGCAGGTCGTCCGGCCCTGCGGCCGGCGTGGGGTACCCGTTCCGCGAAGGGCGTCGCCCGGAGATGCACACGGTCTGAGCGAAGCGAGCTGTGCGGCTCAGGCGACCGAGCGGCGCAGCGGGTCACGACAGGCCGCACAGGCCTCGATCTTTTGCTTCTTTTGTATCAAGACAAAAGAAGATGAGTGTTTTTCGAAGTCGCCGCAGCGACCTTTGGCATCAAGGCAAAAGAAAAATAAATGGATCTTTAATTGGGGGTGAAAAAACGAGGCAGGAAAAGCAAACGAAAGACCCCGGAAACCGATGGTCTCCAGGGTCTGCCATAAAACGGGAACTGGGCCCGGCAGGATCCGGTCTACTCGGCCTGCTTGACCACCTCGTCGACCTGGCGCGTGGCGATCTTCGGGTTGGCGATCACGTTGCAGCCGTTGACACAGCCGCCCTCGCACGCCATCACCTCGACCATGTTGGCCGTGCAGGTCTTGGGCAGCATCTTCATCTCGCGAAGGCTCTGCTTGTTGATCCCGTTGATGACCATCGGGCGTATCTCGACCGCGCTGCCCACCTTGGTGGCCACGGCCGTCATCACACCCGCGCTCACCGGGTAGCCGCGGCTCGTCGAGTCGATCGACCGGTCGAGCTCGGTGGACGCAACACCCGCCACGTCGATCCCGCGCGCCACGAACATCGCGCCCACCTCCTCGAAGCTCAGCATCAGGTCGGTATTGGGATCGACGAACGCCTCATAGCGCTTGGCCAGGCATGGGCCCACGAAGACGAGTACCGCGTCGGGGTACATCGCGCGGGCCAGACGGGCCGTATAGTACATCGGGGTGCCGGTATCGGAAACGAACGGCTTGAGCTCGGGCAGATGCTTGTTCACCGCCGTCGTATAGGACGGACAGCATGAGGTGGTCATGAACTTCTGGCCCTCGGCCATCTTGTGCATGAACTCGCGCGCCTCGTTGGCCGTCGTCTCGTCGGCCCCTTTGGCCACCTCGATCACGTCGTCGAAGCCGAGGTCGCGGATCGCGCCGAGGATCTTCGAGAGCGGCGCCTTGAACTGGCCCGCAATGGCCGGGGCAACCATAGCCACCACCTTGCGCCCCGACGAGAAGGCCCGGAAAACATCCATGATATGCGACTTCTCCATCACCGCGCCGAACGGGCACGAAACGATGCAGCGTCCGCAGTAGATGCACTTGTTGTAGTCGATCTGCTCGGTGCCGTCCTCGCGCTTGCTGATCGCGCCCACCGGACACGCCTCCTCGCACGGGACGGGGATATAGACGATCGCATGGAACGGGCAGCTCTTGAAGCACATCCCGCAATTGACGCACTTGCTGTGGTCGATATGGGCCTGTCCGTTCTCGAAACGGATCGCATCCTTGTTGCAACTGGTCATGCAGGCACGCGCCAGGCAGCCCCGGCAGAGGCTCGTCACCACGTAGTTGGTCTTGACGCAGGCGTTGCACACCTCGTCGACGACCGTCAGCGGCTCCTGCTCAATCTCGGTGCGGGCAAAGGCCCGGTCGACATAGTCGGAGAGCGGCGTCAGCTCGTCCTGCTCGTCGCGGATATTGAAGCCCAACAGGGCCATCAGCTTGTAGCGGAGCATCGCGCGGTCCTTATAGACGCAGCAACGCGACGGTTCGGCATCCTTGGGACGCAGCTCCAGCGGAATGCGGTCGATCTTGAGTTTCAGCTCTCCCTGATTGTAGAGCTTGGCGAGGCGCGTGAGCAGCTCACGGCGCATCAGTACGGCATTGTTCGCTCCGGCCATGGCTTACTGTTTTGAGAGTTCGTCCTTGATCGCGTCGATCACCTTGGAGATCGTGGCCCCCGAGACGACCCGTTCGCCCACCTTGACGAACGGCGCCTGAGCCGAGTCGTCGTGGTTGCAGCAGTCGAGGCACGGCGAGCCCATAATATCGACCCGCGAGAGCAGCTCGGGGCTGAGTTGTTCGTCGAGCAGCTGGAGGTCGGCGCCGCCCATCACGTAGCACAGCGTGCCTGTGCATATCTTCACGGTCAGTTTCTTTCCCATCTTGCGTTGTGGCGTTAGTGGATTATAGTAGTTGTGTGTAGTTGCTGTACAAAGATATTAAATATATCGGATCGTCACATGCTTCATGAACTTCGTCTCGAGCAGAAAGGCCAGGTCGCGCACCAGGTTGCGCCGCAGCTCAAGCTCGACCGGCAGAGACGGGTCCTGGTGCATCGGGTTGATGCGCGTCCCCACGGCGAACTCGATCACGTCGTGCGCGAGCAGCAGCCGGGCCACCTCGCCGTCGGTCCCCCGCTCGGCGATCTCGCTCGCAGCGGCGCGCGCGAGCAGGCTCTTGACCTTGCTCAGCGTCAGCACCCCCTCGGTCACGAGATCGACACCCTCCATCGTCGAGGTGGGCGGCAGGGCCGCCGGGTCGCGCCGCAGCACCACCGAGACCGGGCGGCCGAGCTCACGGGAGATGATCTGGGCCGTCGTCCCTCCGCAGATGAGCTTGCTCCCCTCGTAGCGCGCCACCATGTCGGCCAGCACCGCATCGTTCTCGGCTTTGAACGGGGGGCCCGTACAGACCAGGATGCGCCTCGGCTGGCGGAAGTAGACCGCCATGCAGCTCATGTCGTTCTTCGGCGCGAACAGGTCGTTCATCTCGGCCCGCTCGATCACCCGACGGCACAGCTCGTGGGCCGAGAGCGTCGGATCGCAGGCCGTCGCCGTGAGGCAGAAATCGACCACCCCGCCCCGCCGCCATCCCTCGGGCAGACGGCGCGTGAGGCGTCCCGAGAGCGTCACCCCGTCGCTCAGCAGCACGATGCGGTCTTCGGGCCGGGCGCGGAACTCGCTCACATAGATCGTCTGGCTCAGCGACGGCGTCACCTCGACCTCGACCGCAGCGCGCGGGGGCAGGTACTCGTCGCCGCCGCGCAGCACGATGTAGCGCGGGTTCTCGAACTCGACCACACGCACCGCCCCGTTCTCGCGGATGTCAAGGATCGAGAAGGTGGCGTGCCCCCCCTGCACATTATGCTCGGAGATAAAGGTTCGTATGATGGCCGCGGCGGCATGCGCCGCGGGAACGTCGTTCATCGTATAGTTGACGGCCATCGAGCCGATCACGCCGGCCGTCACGTTGGCACGCACGCCGCTCCCCTCGCCGTCGGAGAGCACCGCCAGCACGCGGTCTCCCATGCGGCGCTGGAGGCATACGTCGCCCGAGACCTTCTGGCCCTGCTCGCTGCGCTGAAGGCAGTCGGCCTCGATGAAGAACCGCCCCGACTTACTCATTGTCAACAGATTGCGAATCGAGGATCGAATTGAGGATCGCCTCGGTACGCGAGGCGTTCTCGCCCAGCAGGTAGGCGATCTTCTGGACGGTCTCGAGGTTCTCGCGGATCACGCGCTGCGTGCGCGAAATGATCTCCTCGTTGCGGACCTGCGAGAAGAGCATATTGCGGCAAATGACCAGCAGCATCTTGTGCGGCTGAACCGTGTGGACCGAGACCGTGAGGATACGCTCCTTGATCTGCACGTCGCGCACGGCCGTCTCCTCGGCACTCTCGAGTACCGACACAAGCAGGTGGTAGAACGGCACGATGTCGGCCGTGTCGACTCCCGCCAGCCCCGGCGTCGCGTCGTATAGCAGCTCGATGTCGGGGCCCATCATCGCCGCGAACGTCCGGTTCGACTCGACGATGCGCAGCCGCTCGTCGACAACCATCACGCCCGAGGATAGCTTGGTGATGAGCGTCATGAACTTGGACTGCATCTCGCGATGCACGAAGCGCGTACACATCCGCCGGTCGACAACCCCGCGCGCAAGTGCCTTGGCAAAGCGGCGGCAGGTGACGTAGCCGCATCCGTTGCAGTCGATCTGCTCGGCCTCGGTGCGGATACCCAGCGAGTCGAGCGCACGCAGCGTATCCGTCTCGGGAACGAAATCGGCCACCGCGTCGGGCACCACGGGCGGCGTATCGGTATGGATATAGGGCAGCCTGTACGACTGGTCGATACGCGTACGCGAGGCCGCCTCGCGCATCAGCAGGTTACGGCGGTCGATATAGGATATCTTGTGCTGCGTCGCCCCGTTGGAGCCCACACAGCCGCCCGGACAGGCCATCAGGTCGAGGAAAAGGTCGCCCGTATCGAGGTCGGGCATCACCGAGAGCAGCTCGTCGATACGGTCGAGCGACGAACGGTAAAGGCCCTGCACGCCGCGGAACTCATCGGACGAGAGCAGGCGGTCGGTGACCATGCCCCCTTCGAGCGGATAGAGCAATCCCCCCCGGGCCGTGAACGGCTCGAACTGGTAGCTGTCGCTGCCCTGGATATGATCGAAGTCGATCCCCTCGTTCTGCAGCCAGCGCTTGAGCTCGGTGAACGTAAGCGCGAGCTCGACCAGGTCGGGATGGGCGGCCGCCTCGTCCTTGGCCGCCACGCAGGGCGAAATGTGGATCGTACGCGCCTCGGCCCCCCACCAGCTACGGATCATCCGAGCGTGCGCGATCATCGGCGACTCAAGCGGCATGACACGCTCGCAGAGCTGGGGACGGTACTTACGCAGATAGCTGACCACGGCCGGGCAGCGGGACGAGATGTTGAGCCCGCGGCGCGTACGGATCATCTCAAGCTCGCACTCGAGCACCTTCTCGGCACCCAGCGCGCTCTCCGAAACGTGCGTGAAACCCAGCAGCTTGAGCGCCTCGACAAGGCGGCTCATGTCGAGGCCCGGGAACTCGGTCACCCAGAGCGGCGAAACGGAAGCCACCTTGATACTGAAGTCCCTGACATACTGGCGGGCCAGGTAGACATCATCGCGGATCTGCACGTAGCCCGCCTTGCAGCGCGCAAGGCAGCTGCCGCAACCCACGCACCGGCCGGCATCGATCGCCGTCGTTCCTCCGGCAACGCCGATCGCCTTGACCACGCATTCGCGAACGCAGCGTGAACAATCGCCGCAGTCCGCCCCCTCGATATAAAGGCTGCCAAGCTCGCCCATATCTGTTTTTGATTATATTTGAACAATAATAATATAGGAAACGCCCCGGCAATCTGTGAACGCGAACGCTCCCGATCGCCCTCGGCTTTACTATATTTGAAGAATATAGAATGCGGTTCGGGCATCTTTGCAAACCAATTTGCACGATGCCGCTCACCTTTCACTATATTTGCAGAATATAGGTTGCGCCTCGGACAAGTCTGAAAACAAGTTTTCGCCTTGTCGCTCGGCTTTCACTATATTTGTGAAATATAAAGCGCGCCAGGGGAGGTCCGGCAAAACACGGCCTTGCCTCCCGACGTTCACTATATGCGCTGCCAGATAAGGCGCCCTGCGCAGCATCCGCGCAATCCCGGCAGGCCGGGACACGTTCTTATCTAAGGCAAAGATAAAAATAAATCCGGATTCCATGACGGGACGCAGGGCAATCATCACCATAATCGCTACCATGCTGTGCGCGGCGGCCTTCGGGCAGCGCTACGGCCCGGGGTACTATTACCAGCGGCAGGAGGTCCGCGCTCCGGGTGATACGCTCGTGGTGATCGACATGCTGCCGCTGCCCGTATTCGCGAAGCCGGTCGACCTCAGGCGATACCAGCGCCTGATCCGCAACCTCAAGATCGTCTACCCGATCGCCAAAGAGGCCAGGCGGCTGCTGGCCGAGACGGAGGCCAAGCTCGACTCGATCCCCAATAAGCGCCAGCAGCAGGAATACGTCAAGCAGCTCGAAAAAGACCTAAAGCAGGCTTACACGCCGATCCTCAAGAAGATGACCTTCTCGCAGGGCAAGATACTGATCAAGCTGATCGACCGCGAGACCAGCCGCACGTCGTACGAGCTGGTCAGAGAGTTGCGCGGCAAGTTCAGCGCCTTCTTCTGGCAGGGCATCGCCCGGCTGTTCGGTGCCAACCTCAAGGACCAGTACGACAAGGAGGGCGAGGACAGGGTGATCGAGCAGCTGATCATCTATTACGAAGCCGGATTGCTGTAAAAGAGCGGGCGGGCCCGGGTGACGGGCAAGCCGGCGGCAGCAAGGGGACGCAGCCCTGCAAAGGGAACGGGAAACGTCAGGGCCCAGGAGGTCGAGGCGCAAGTATAAACTGATCGGGCAGCCCGTAGCGCAGCCAGGTGCACACTCGCATCTGGCTGTATGTATAGAGATACCTCAAGGTCAGGGCGGCACCCAGCGGGGGAGACGGGAAGGGAACGGGCAAAAATGAGCCGGGCCGAATGATGTGGCTCCGGGATAATGGCCATGCGGGACCGGAAACACACAGCAGACGACAAAGGCCTGAAAACAGGCAGGCGACACAAAAGAGCGAAAGGCACACACAACGGGCGGATCGGAAAATGGAGGCGGAAGAGGCGGTAAAACCGGACAAGAGCAACAAAAGCCTTCTGAAACAGCCCCGCATCAGGCGGCAGCCTATGAGCGTGTACGCGCAGGGCCTGGGGCAGCGCATCGGCGGGAGCGGCACCGGGAAAGGTCGGGGCATGAGAGGCGGACACAGGACATCGTAAGAAGACCGGGAACGGAAAACTGAGAGGCGCAGAGCAAACCAAGGCCCCCTGGAACGAGTCCGCATCAGGCGGCAGCCTATGAGCGCGCACGCGCAGGGCCTGGGGGCAGCGCATCGGCGGGAGCGGCACCGGGAAAGGTCGGGGCATGAGAGGCGGACACAGGACATCGTAAGAAGACCGGGAACGGGAAACTGAGAGGCGCAGAGCAAACCAAGGCCCCTTGGAACGAGTCCGCCATCGGAAGAGATGGCATACACGCCCGTACCCATACAAGGACACGTGGCCAGCGGCGCAAAGGCGGAGGCAGCAATGGCGGCGCAGAACACAAGAAAGCCTCCCGGCACGTATTCGTATCGGGCGGCCATAGGGTCGAAGCAAAGGTTACGCAGGGTCAGGGGGTCAGCGGAGTGTCGGCAGGGGGACGGCTGCGGATGAAGTCGGCGGCCAGCGAGCTGATCTGCTCGCTGCGGTCGTACCACACGCCCTCCTCGGTCAGACGCCGCCTGGCCTCGTCGATCGCCGCGGTGATCGGGAAAGTGGTCTGCGGAAGGGCCTCGTACTCCTCGCGCTGCGAGGGACGGATCGTCCGGTCGAACACCTCTGCGCGCGTCGGCTTGCGGTCGATCTGCCAAACGAAGTTGGGCATCCGCTCGGGAAGGTCGTCCGGAATCTTGTCGAGCGGGTAGAGTCCGTAGACCGGCTTGTTGCGCGGCACGATCGTAGTCACCTCCTGGTTCTCGATATAGAACGATATATTACCGCTCTCGAGCACCAGGAAGCCCTTAACGGCGTGCGTGCTGTCGTCCTGCATATAGTAATAAGCCTCGGCATTGCCGTTGACGAACGTATGGTAGATCTCGTTGTTGCGGAAATAGGCCTCGATCACCTTGCCCCGGATCTGGTTGAAGCGGGCGGTCGCATCGTCGCGGTTGGTCGAGTCGACGCGTGAGCTCATCAGCGGAGGCCCTCCGGTAAAAACGGCCTTGGTGAGCCGCCGGCGCTCGGTATAGATATCGACCACGTCGGACTTGATCTGGTTGGCACCGTTCCACAGCAGGGGTTCGATATACATATGGATCGTCGAATCGAGCGAGAAAGCGACCAGCGAATCGCAAACCGCCTGGAAATCGCTACGGTAGATCTTGACATTACGGTAGGCCCTGACCACCCGGCAGACCGAGT
Organism: Rikenellaceae bacterium; assembly: GCA_017415005.1. Lineage (GTDB taxonomy): Bacteria > Bacteroidota > Bacteroidia > Bacteroidales > Rikenellaceae > RGIG1874. The sequence goes on along the minus strand of JAFQJK010000019.1, from coordinate 15,436 downwards.
CGGCATGCGTCAGCGGTCCCTGAGGAAGCAACAGCGAGTCGGCCTCGGCCACAGCGGCGGAGTCGGCCTGCACAGCCTCGTAGCGGGCCAGCGAGTCGGCGCGCAGCACGCGGCGCGGGGAGTCGTGAACCAACACCACCGTATCGGTATAGGCCGGCACGAGCGTCTGCCCCGCCTGCTCATGCGGCGGGAGCGTCGTCTCGCTCACGGGCAGGCTGTCGGCCGCCGCGCGGTCGGAGCCCGGACGGGCGCCGGGGTCGGCCGGAACACCGGCACGGCCACGGGCCGCCTCACGCGTCAGCTGCTTGAGCCGCTTGGCCTCGGCCTTGCGCCGGCGTTTCGCATCCCGCGTCAACGCGGGAACCTCCGTCTGCTGGCCGAGGTCGAGCTCCTCTTCGGTCTCGACAGCCGTGGTCTCGGGAAGCTCCTCCTCGACAACCACCCCGGGACGGTCGACACGGCCCGCACTGTCCCTGACCGCACCCTCCCGGACAATCACCGTATCGGTCTCAGGCTGCCCGGGACCCGGGAGCGTCAGCTCCTGTTCGGTCACGGCGGCCAGCGAGTCGATCTGCTCAGCGGCAAAGCGGCTGACCGTATACAGGAACATCGAGTCGGAACACATATAGAGCGTATCGGGCTGCCCGGGATCGTAGTTGATGATCGACGGGCGCTCGGTAAGCAGCCCGTTCTCGAGACGTCCCCAGTAGCGGCCCATATCGCCGAAGGCCATCACCTTGTGCTCCTCGTCGAGCACCTGAATATTGCGGCGCAACAACGCATCGCCACTCGTGCCGTTATAGACCAGCATGTCGGCCCAGATCTCCTGGTCGGCGGTCAGGACATAAGCATTGTTTGTAAAAGTATAGACGCCGGCCGCACGGTCGTACGCGCCGTCGTCGGCGCTCAGTATCTCGCCCTTCTCGTTCCAGATATAGCTGCGCGAGTAGAACATCGCCGTCTCGGTGTCGAGGTTGTAGCCCACGGAGTCGGAGCGCAGCCGGTACTCGGGATTGCGGATCTCGACCTCGTGCACGCCGACCACCTCGCGGCGGTCGCCGTAGTAGTACCCCTCGCGCGACTCCATCAGGTTATCGCCCTGCGAGAGCGTGCCCCCGCCGCCGTAGCGCCCGACGTTGTTCTTCGTGTCGAACGAGAACTGATAGGTATAGAGCGTGGCGTCGCCGTCGACCACCTTGATGAGCGGGGCGAAGACGCGGGCCGAGTTCTGGCTTCCGACATAGTCGGCCCGGTCGCCGTAAACATAGACGCTGTCCTTGTTGACGATCACGTTGCGGAAGCACTCCATATAGTTCTCGCTGTAACGCACGGCGCTGTCGCACGTGATCACGGCCCCGTTGTGGTAGAGCACCACATTGCGCAACAGGACCATGGCCGACGAGTCGCCGACCTTGATGTGGCGCAGCTCATCGGCACGGAAGTCGACCAGGCGCTTGCCGCCGTCGCGGGCATCCGCACCGGAAGCGGCGGGCGCGGGCGAAGCAGGCTGCGGCGCCCCGTGCGGGGGCGCGGGAGCAGGACCGGCGGGAGAAGGCGCGGCGGGACGCGCCGCACTGTCACTCGGGGGTATGTCGGCGGAGCGCACGGCACGGTCACGAAGGGACGCGCCTGAGGGGAGTGTGTCGTGGAGGGGCGTGCCATCTGGCGAAGCTGCTGCGGCAGAACGCGCCGAGCTGTCGCCCGAAGGCGCGGCGGCAGGGCGCCCCGCACTGTCATACAAGGGCACAGGATCAGACCAGGCCGTGCTGTCGTGCAGCGGCATAGCACCGTCGTGCCGGACAGCCGCATCGGATGAACGCGCAACACCCCGTGCGGCAGCCCCCGACAAGGCGAGCAGCAGCAGGCACAGGAGCGCCAGGCGCACCCGCACGGCAGGACGCGCTACTTCTTGAGCCACTCTTTGTTATCGAAATCGTCGAACTTGAAATCGGGCTCGATACGTACGTACATCTCGCCGATCTTCTTATTCAGCCAGGCGGTGAACTCCTTGTATTGCTTATACTGCAACGCCATGCGCTCAACGATCAGGTAGTCGTCATGGAGATCGGCCGGATGTGCGGGAATGACCTCGACCAGCTTGATGATCCGGCTCAGGTTGTTGCCCCGGATATCGGTCGACTGGAACGGCGCCGAGACATCGCCCGGCTTAAGGGTCCGGAGCACGCGGGCATCGTCGGCCAGCAGGTCCTCGGTAAAGAAGCGCGTCGAAGTGAGCGATGCGTCGGCCATCTGGTTGTGCTGGAGCATCTCATAATTGGTCACCACACCTCCGTTCAGCTTCGAATACGGGTCTTCGGAGTATTGCTCGGCGGCCGCCTCGAACGTCGTCCGTCCCTCGCGGATCGCCGTGGCCAGGCTGTCGAGCATCTCATCGGCACTGGCAAGCTCCTCAGGGGTGTAGACCGGGCGGAGCAGGATGTGGCGGAAACGGTATTTATTGCCCGAACGACCCAGCAGCTCGGCAATGTGGAAACCGTACTCGGTCTCGATCACCTCGGAAACCTGGCCCGGCTGCAGGCGCGTCACCACATCGGCAAAGGGCTTGGTCATCTCCTCGCGCGAAAGGGGCGGATTCTCGCCACCGTAGCGCGCCGTGTTGGCATCGATCGAATAAAGGCGGGCCAGCACGTCGAAGCGCTCGCCCTTGATGATCCGCTCGCGGAGACCCAGCAGGCGCTCGCGCGTACGCATCTTGGCATCCTGGCTCGACGACGGGTAGCGGACGATCTGGGCATAGACGTACTGCTCGGGGATGATCGGAAGGCTGTCGCGCGGAATCTCGCGGTAGAACTTCTCGACCTCGCGGGCGCTGATCTTCGTCTTGGACTGCACCTCCTGCTGCATCAGCTGGGCATACTGCGCCTCGCGGAACAACTGCTCCTGGTCGGCCTTGATGGCGTACATCGGCTTGTTGTACATCTTCTCGAGGGCGGCCGTCGAGCCCAGCGAGGCCACCAGCTCGTCGAGCCGCGAGTCGACCATCGCGGAAATGGATTCCTCGGGGATCGAAAGCGAGTCGATCATGGCCTGCGAGTATAACAGCTTCTGGTTGAGCAGGTTCTCGAAAGCCTCGCTCCGCGGGTTACGGTCGGAGGTGTAGCCTTGCTCGCGCCGCTGCATGGCGATCATCTGACCCATCTCCACGATCTCGGAATAGAGGATCGGGGAGTTGCCCACAACGGCGATCACCTCATCGGCGACATACCGCTCCTGGGCCGGCGCGGTAGTGCTGCCGAGCAACGCAGCGAAACCCACTGCCAAAAATCTTGTCGTTCTGAACATCGTTTATCGTGTTTTAATTCTTATCCTTGTCTTCCCCGGCGGGAGGCGTGGTCCTGCCGGCCTTGCCCAGGTTCACCTCGGCCTGCCCCTCGCGCAGTGCCTGCAGGTAGAGGCTATCCTCATACCGACGGATGATCTCCTGCTTGCGCTGGTTGAAGATCACCCGGCGGATCACCCCGCGCACACTCTCCTCGGGCTGATAATCGCCCGCCCGGCGGCTGTCGTAAACGTAGACCAGGCACGTCCCGCCGCGGTCGTCGAGCTCGTAGACCTTCGGCTCCCTGATCAGGTAGTCGTAGTCGCGCTCGGCACGCGTGGGAAGCTGCAGCAGCAGCTCGCCGAAATCGGTCCAGTCGTTGTACTCGCTCAGCGCGAGCCCGTTCTTCCGGCACAGGTCGACGAAGTTCTGGTAGTCATCGTCGCGGCGGCTGCTCATCAGCTCGCGCAGCTTGGCCGGAAGACGTGTCCCGGCCGCCACCCGCACGACCCGGGCACGGACGATCGGCCGATTGAGCACGAAGTCGGCCCGGTGAGCGGCATAGTACCTGCTGATCTCGTCGGCCGTGAACACCGTGTCGAGCAGCCGGTCAACGTAGTATTGATCGACCTTGTAGGTGAGCAGCGAGTTGCGGTAATCCTCGACCATCTGCTCGATATCCTGCTGGCTCTCGCTGAACAACTGCTCGGCACGCTGCACCTTGAGCTGGGTCTTGACCCATAGGTCGACATACGATTCGAGCAGCCGGACACTATCCCGGGGAGTGACCCCGGCCCCGGCAACAGACTGCACATCAGACAGGTAGAGCGTCTTATCGCCCACCCTGGCCAGTACCTCGCCGCTGCCGAACGGATTGGGAAACTCCTTGCACGAAACAAAGAACACCGTCGTAAGAAGGGCAAATATCCGAAATAATCGCGTCATATTCAAAACTTCATGGCATTAATTTCGCGCCTCGCGCACCGGAAGCAGGAACCGGCAACGGCAGCGCGCGGACCGGGGGACCGGAATCCCGGCGACGGGACAAAAGCCCCCACCCGCGCCGCAGGACGAGTACCTTCTTTCTACCAACGGTCACGATTCGCGATTAGTATGTCCGGTAGCGTCTTCAGGCGAACTTTCGCCGGACGGGCGCGCGGAAGGAGGGCCGAAAGCGGTACCGGCGAACAGGGCCGGATCGTCGGCATCGGCGTCGCAGCAGGGAGGCACCTCGCGGCCCGCCGACGGGTCGGAGGGTGCAGGAACCCCGGCCGGATCCGGATCGAAAGTGGAGTCGGCAAAATAGGAGGCTTCGTCGCGGGACGGGTCGCAGCAGGGAGGCACACCGCCGCGGCCGGACCCAGCCGCCTCGGCCTCGCGCCGCGCACGGTCCTCACGCGTGGCGCGGCGGATGCTCACCACGATGCCGACCACGCCCAGCACAGCCACCGCAATAGCGACGATATAGACGATGCGGAACACCGTATCGTTGCCGATCAGCTCGCGCGTGGTGGTCGACTTGCCGCCGCTGAGCAGCATCGTGACATAGGCTACGGCGTTGTTGACGCCGTGGATGACGATCACCGGGACGAGCGACTGCGTACGCAGGTAGATGTAGCCCAGCACGAGGCCCACAAAGAACGCATTGACGGCCTGCGGCGGGATGATGTGCACCACGCCGAAGACGGCAGCCGCCGAGATCACCCCAACAAAGGCGCCGTACTTACGCGTGAGCGACTCCTGGACGATACCGCGGAAGAGCACCTCCTCGAAGACCGGCGCCACGACGACGGCCAGCAGCATGGCCCAGCCACCGCTGCCGATGATCGTATTGAGCTGCTCGAGGTACTCGGACGGAAAAAGGTCGAGCAGCGGCTCGATGACCACCGAAACGGCCGTGGTGAGGATCACGCCCCAGAGCACGATGGCCGGATTGGTGCGGCGAAGCGAGAAGCGAAGCGCCCCTCCGCCTCCCCGGCGGGCCCGCTGGATGAGCGCATAGGCGATCGTGATCCCGAACTGGACCACATAGCTCAGGAACATGCTGAAGCCGTGCGAGGCGCTGCCCGTCCTCTCGAGCACCATCATCAGCACGGCACCTGCCAGCGTGGCGGCCACGAAGACCCCCACGAGGGCCAGCAGATCGGTCCACGACGGATACGCCGCACGGCCGGATTGGGATATTTCAGTCATAAAAGATCAAATACAATCTGTTAATCGGCGCAACGGACAAACACCGTACCGGCCTGCGCGCAACGGACGGTGCCGGGACAACCCGGAAAGGGGCCGGGCGTCACGCGCCCGGAAGGCGGAGCGGCCCGGAAAGGACCGGCAGCGAATACCGGCAGGAGACGCTCCGGCCGAAGCCCGGAAGCCTCGCCGTATCCCGGCAGCGGACACGGCCGGAGGCAGGTCGCAGCGGACCGGCCGCTCCGGACTCGCGCGAACTCTGCGGCACACCCGGTCGCCGGCCAGCGGACAGGATCGTCCGGGGAGGGGGCCTTCGGCGCCCAGGAACGGAGCTGACGGACCCGCACCCCGCCTGCGGCGTAACCGGCACAGCGGCCGCCATACGCCCCCCCGGCAACGCGAGCCGACGGCACCGCGCGCCAGAAGCGGGCGAGGCCGGCGGGGTCGGCTCAGTATGTGCCGGCCAGCGTGGCCACCATCACGGCCTTGATCGTATGGAGCCGGTTCTCGGCCTCATCGAAGACCACCGACGCCGGTGACTCGAACACCTCGTCCGTGACCTCCATCTCGGCCGTGCCGAACTTGCCGAATATCTCGCGGCCGACCGCCGTATTGAGGTCATGGAAAGCCGGCAGGCAGTGCATGAACTTCGCGTCGGGGTTACCCGTAGCCTTCATCACCGCGCTGTTGACCTGGTAGGGGCGCAGCAGCTTGATCCGCTCGGCCCAGACGCTCGCCGGCTCGCCCATCGACACCCAAACGTCGGTATAGACGAAATCACAATCTTTCACGCCCTCGGCCAGGTCGGACGTGACCGTGATCTTCGCACCGTTGCGCGCCGCCACCGTCTGTGCGGCCTCCAGGATCTTGGCATGCGGGAAGCAGGCCTCGGGGGCCACGGCCCGGTAGTCCATGCCCATCTGCGCGGCACCCACCATCAGCGAGTTGGCCACGTTGTTATGGGCGTCGCCCAGAAAGCAGAACTTGATCTCGCTGAGAGGCTTGGACGAGTGCTCGCGCATGGTCAGGAAGTCGGCGAGCACCTGCGTGGGGTGGAACTCGTTGGTCAGTCCGTTCCACACCGGGACGCCCGAGTACTCGGCCAGCGTGTCGACGATCTCCTGTCCGAAACCCCGGTACTCGATGGCATCGTAGAGGCGCCCGAGCACGCGGGCCGTGTCCTTGATGCTCTCCTTCTTGCCCACCTGCGTACCCGAAGGCCCCAGGTAGGTGACATGCGCCCCCTGGTCGTAAGCGGCCACCTCGAAGGCACAGCGCGTACGGGTCGAGTCCTTCTCGAACAGCAGCGCGATGTTCTTACCGCAGAGCGTCTTCCGCTCGGTGCCCGAGCGCTTGTCAGCCTTGAGCCGCGCGGCAAGGCCGAGCAGCTCATCGATCTCACGCGGGGAGAGGTCGAACAGCTTGAGGAAACTTTTCTTGAATAAGCTAACCATAGTATCTGATGTTTTAGTCGTCACAGGCAAAGGACGGGCAGGACGCCTCACGGGGCGTATCGGCGCGTTCGGGCAAGCACGGATACGCACGGGCAGCCAAAGCGTTTACCGTCGGACAAATATAATAAAAGATCTCGGGATTCGGGGGAACGATCGCCCGAAAAGGTGTTCCGGAGGAAGGTTTTTCGGGAACGGGCAGTGCGAAGCGAGACCGGAAGAGAGTCAGGAAACGAAGGGCATATGCGGCAGGGCATGCCCTGCGGGCAGCACGGCTGCGGCCGCCCGGGCAAACCCTAGGGCCGCGCAACCTGAGAAGCCGCCCGGAGGAAACAGCCCCCGCCCGGAAGCCGTCGAGGGGGTGCCGGGCAAAATGTGGCGCGCGGTTGCGGCATTATTCAGGATTTTTGCGTAATATTGCATAATTAATCAGGAATGAATTATGGGTAAAATCGTGGCCCTTGCCAATCAGAAGGGGGGCGTAGGAAAGACGACGACAGCCATCAACCTGGCTGCAAGCCTGGCCGTACTGGGCCGGCGGGTGCTCCTCGTGGACGCCGACCCGCAGGCCAACGCCACCTCGGGCCTCGGACTCGACATCAACGGCACCAACATATACGACTGTATCATCGGCGGCGTACCGGCCGAAGAGGTGATCCGCCCCTGCCCCGACGTCAAGAAGCTCGACGTGCTCCCCTCGAACATCAACCTGGTGGGAGCCGAAACCGAGCTCGCGAACCTCGAGGACGGCCACACGCGTATGAAAGCGGTGCTCGATCCGCTGCGCGGGAAGTACGACTTCATCCTGATCGACTGCTCGCCCTCGCTCGGCTTTACGACGCTCAACGCCCTGGTGGCCTCGGACAGCGTGCTGATCCCGGTACAGTGCGAGTACTTCGCCCTCGAAGGGCTCGGCAAGCTGCTCAACACGGTCAAGATGACCAAGGGCAAGCTCAACCCGGACCTCGACATCGAAGGGTTCCTGCTCACGATGTACTCGCGCACGAGGCTGGCCAACCAGGTGGCCCTCGAGGTGCGCGAACATTTCGGGGCGCTCACGTTCGAGACGATCGTGCAGCGCAACATCCGCCTGAGCGAGGCTCCCAGCTTCGGCAAGCCCGCCCTGCTCTACGACGCAGCCTCGACCGGGAGCGTCAACTACCTCAACCTGGCCAAGGAGTTCATCAAACGAAACAAAAAGAAATAGCACGATATGGGTACCAATCCGAAAAACAAAGGCCTCGGCCGCGGCCTGGGCGCCATATTCGAACTGGACAGCGTCGAGCTGCCCGAGAAGAAAGCCACGGCCAGCATGATGCAGGAGATCGAGATCACGGCGATCACGCCCAACCCCAGCCAGCCCCGCACGCTCTTCGACGAGGAGACCCTGAACGAGCTGGCCAACTCGATCCGCACGCTCGGGGTCATCACCCCGATCACCGTGAAGAAGGAGAAAGGCGGCAAGTACACGATCATCAGCGGCGAGCGGCGCTGGCGCGCCTCGCAGATCGCGGGGCTCGCGGCCATCCCGGCCTACGTGCGCGAAGTGGACGACCAGACGCTGATCGAGATGGCCCTGGTCGAGAACATCCAGCGGCAGGATCTCAACGCGATCGAGGTGGCGCAGACGCTCCAGCGGCTGATCGACGAGTGCAACTTGACACAGGACGTGCTCGCCTCGCGCGTAGGCAAGAAGCGCTCGACGGTGGCCAACTACATGCGGCTGCTGCGCCTGCCCGAGGAGGTGCAGCTGGCCGTGCGCGAGGAGCTCATCACGATGGGCCACGCCAAGGCGCTGGCCGCCGTAGAGCCCCGCGAGGCCCAAGTGGCGCTGTTGCGCAAGGTGATCAAAAAGCACCTGTCGGTGCGCCAGACCGAGGAGCTCGCGGCCAAGGCGGCCCACGGCAAGGCGGTCAAAGCGGCCCCGGCGGACGAGGAGTTCCCCGAAAGCTACGGGCGACTCGTCGAGCAGCTCGAGCGATTCTTCACGCAGGACATCAGCATCAAGAAGAATAATAAAGGCGGAGGACGCATCGTTATCGACTTCGATAACGATGAGGACATCGACCGCTTCATCGGCCAGTTCGAAAAGCTGGGCCGGTAGCGGTGCGGCGGGCGCGCGGGCCGACCGGCACAAGCGCCGGGGCCGGGGCGCCCGTTCTGTCGGAGACGGCCCGTGTTACCGCTTATGGCAGGGACGAAGACCCGGCAGCCAAGACCTGCCCGGACGTTCGACGGCCGGAGCGAAAAGCCGGGACAGCATGAATACAGAGACGAAACAATGAATACGACACACCAAACCGTCGGCAGTGATGCGAAGTAAACGAACGGGGTACTCATGGATACTGGGAGCACTGCTGGCACTCGTGCTGAGCGCCGGCCCGGGGACGACCGGGGCGCAGATACCCGGAGGCGGTCACGACCCCGTCATCCAACTGCCCGGGCGCAAGGTGTTCGACGTCACGGGAGGACGCATACAGGGCACGATCCCCGTGCTGGCCGACTCGTCGGAATACGACAGGCGGGCCCTGAGGGCGGCGGCGGCGGCCCGCAGGCAGAGCATCAGGCAGCTCAACGACAGCACAAAGCGCGTGGTGCTGGACAGCCTGAAGCTGCAGAAAGCGCGGCTCAAAGCCGACACGTCGCTCGTCAGATACAGCCGCATCTTCCGCGACACGCTGCCCCTGTCGCGTATGTCGGCCATATCGCTCGTGGCACCGGGATTCTCGCAGCTCCACAACAAACAGTACTGGAAGATCCCGATCCTCTACGCCACCGTGGGCACGGCACTCGGGTTCGGCATACATGCCCAGAAGCAATACGCCCCGCTCAAGAAGACCTACGACGGGCTCATCGCCCGGAACGCCCCGCGTGAGGAGATCGACCCCGTGCAGACCGAAATGGTGAAGAAGAACACACAGCGCACGCTGCTGTTCGCAGGGGCCGCGGCGGCTTACATCTACTTCATCGGCGACGGCGCGGTCAACTACCCCGGAACCGCCTCGTCGGTCAAGAAGGCCACCACGCTCTCGACCATATGCCCCGGAGCGGGACAGATCTACAATAAAAGCTACTGGAAGGTGCCGATCGTGCTCGGCGGATTCGCCACCATGGCCTACATCATCGACTGGAACTCGCGCGGCTACAAGCGCTTCAAGCTCGCCTACGAGCTGGCCACCGACGGCAATGACGAAACGGTGGACGAGTTCAACGGCCGGTACTCGGCCGAGCTGCTGCGCAACACGCGCAACAACTTCCGGCGAAGCCGCGACATGGCCATCATATACACCGTCGCGCTGTACGTGCTCAATATCGTCGATGCACACGTCGACGCGCAGCTCAAGGACTACGATGTGAGCGACAACCTGGCCATGACCGTAGAACCGGCGCTGACCCGGTTCTACACGATGAGAAGCAGCAACAACTTACTGGGCCTGAGCCTGAAAATTACGTTCTAAACATGAAAAGACTCCTCGCCTCCATGATCCTGTGCACGCTGGTCGCCCTACAGGCCGCCGCGCAGGAGCCTGAAAACCAATCGTTCTGGAAACGGATCACCAGGAAAGCAGCCGTCAAAAAGGCCGAGCGGCGCAAGGCCGCCGAGCAGGAAGCGGCACTCCAGATGCCCGAGCCGGCCGTCGAGGAGGAGCCCGCGCCGACCACCGGCGGAGGCGCCGAGAGCGAAGCCATCGCCCGCGCGGCGGAAGAGGCGGACCGCATAGCCTCGGCAGCCTCGCTGTTCGCCCGCGAGGACAGCTGCGCGAACCCCTGCTCGACCGACTCGCATGCCGTGTATGACTCGCTGACCTACCGGATGCAGACCGATGCCGCAATAGCCGCCTTCGAAACGTTCTTCAGCGAGCTGGTCGACATCGACTCGACCGGGACCCTGGCCTCGGCGATCCCCGACTCGGTGTACGAGGCGCGGCTCGCGCAGCTCATATCGCCCGTCTGGCTCCCATACAACGACATCATCAAGCGGTATATCATCGCCTACACGGACACCCGCAAGCAGACCTTCTGCCGCATTCTCGGGCGATCGCAGTACTACTTCCCGATGATCGAGGAGGAGCTCGCCCGCGAAGGGCTGCCCCTCGAGCTGCGGATGGTGCCGGTCATCGAATCGGCACTTACGCCCACGGCCGTCTCGCGTATGGGCGCCACCGGCCTGTGGCAGTTCATGTACGGCACCGGAAAGCTCTACGGCCTCGAACAGACCTCGTTCGTTGACCAGCGCAAGGACCCCGTGGCATCGACCCGGGCCGCCTGCCGCTACCTTAAGAATATGTACGACATCTACAAGGACTGGACGCTGGCCATCGCCTCGTACAACTGCGGACCCGGCAACGTGAACAAAGCACTCGCGCGTGCCGGCGAGGGGGCACGGACCTTCTGGGACATCTATCCCTACCTGCCGCGCGAGACACGCGGGTACGTACCGTCGTTCATCGCGGCGACCTATGCCTATGCCTACCACACCCAGCATGGCATCGAACCCGCGCAAGCACCGCTACCGCTCGCCACGGACACGATCATGGTGGGCCGCCTCCTGCACATGGAGCAAGTGGCCTCGACGCTCGACCTGCCGATGGACGTGCTGCGCGACCTCAACCCCCAGTACAAGCTCGACATCATCCCCGCGGTCGAAGGCAAGCAATACGCGCTCGTACTGCCTGCACCCGAGATCACGCGCTATATCCAGATGGAGGACTCGATCCATGCCAAGGACACCGTCTACCTGGCCCAGTACCTGAAACGGACGGCAACGCCGGGCGGAAGCCTCAAAAGCACGTTCACGGCCAGCTCGCAGACCTATAAGGTCAAAAAGGGCGACCAGCTCGGATCGATCGCCAAAAAGTTCGGCGTGTCGGTGGCCCAGCTAATGAAATGGAACGGCATCAAGAATCCCAAGGCCCTGCAGATCGGCAAGGTGCTTGAAATCTACCGTTAGGAGATGGAACACCGTGACACGATAGCAGCCGTCGCCACCGGCAGCGGCGGGGCCATTGCCGTGATCAGGCTGAGCGGCCCCGATGCCGCGGCGATCGCCGGCGGCGTGTTCGCCGCGGCCTCGGGACGCCCGCTGGAAGGCGAGCGCGGCTACACACTGCACTACGGCGCGATACGCGACGAGGCGGGAAGCACGGTGGACGACGTGGTCGTCGCGCTGTACCGCGCGCCGCGTTCGTACACGGGCGAGGACATGGTCGAGATATCGTGCCACGCATCACCCTACATCAAATCGGAGATCATGCGATTGCTCGGCAGTCATGGCGCGCGCCAGGCCGGACCCGGCGAGTTCACGGTCAGGGCCTTCCTGGCCGGGAAGATGGACCTCGCGCAGGCCGAGGCCGTGGCCGATATGATCGCGGCCGAAGGACGGGCGGCCCACGCACTCGCATCGAACCAGCTCAGGGGATCGTACTCGGACGCGTTCGGCACGCTGCGGGCGCAACTGCTCGAGCTCGTATCGCTGCTCGAGCTGGAACTCGACTTCGGCGAGGAGGACGTGGAGTTCGCCGACCGCAGCCGGCTGCAACAGACCATGGAGGCGATCGGCACGCGGATCGCCGGGCTCGGGCGCTCGTTCCGGCTCGGCAACACGATACGGGGCGGCGTGCCCGTGGCCATCGCGGGACGTCCGAACGTCGGGAAATCGACACTGCTCAACACGCTGCTCGGCGACGACCGGGCCATGGTGTCGGACATTGCCGGGACAACGCGCGACGTGATCGAAGACACGGTCAACCTGGACGGAGTGACATTCCGTTTTATCGACACGGCAGGCATACGCCGCACGGACGATGTGCTGGAGGGCATGGGAATCGAGCGGACGTTCGACCGGATCGCCCGGGCAGCCGTCGTACTCTATCTGGTCGATCCGACCGAAACGGGCGTAACCTCAAGAGGCGCAGCCGGGAACTCCATTGAAAAACCGGTCGGAACAGCAGGAACGGAACAAGCAGCCGGAGCCGGACGCAAGGACACCATGCCGGATGCTGCAATGATCGCAGAGACCGTGGGAGAGCTCGGGCTGCGGGAGGAGCAGCAGTGCGCCATCGTCGTCAACAAGGCCGACCGTGTGACGGATGCCGACGCGCTGGCCCGCTGGGCGGATGAGCTGAAGCAGTTCAGCGGCCGGGAAGTGATCGTACTCTCGGCCAGGCAAGGCATGAACATCGGCGGCCTGATCCGGTTCCTGGTCGGAACGGTCGAGACAGAGAAGGTGTACAGCGGCGATCCGATCGTCGCCAACACCCGGCACCACGAGGCGCTGACACGCGCAGGCGAGGCGCTGGCACGCGCGCAGGCAGGACTCAGAGACGGCCTTGCCGGAGACCTGCTCGCGCAGGATATCCGCCAGGTACTCCACCACCTGGGAGAGATCACCGGGGAGATCACGACGGACGACGTACTCGGGGAGATATTCTCGAAGTTCTGCGTGGGCAAGTAGCCGACGCTGAACAAAAATCACGGTCTATTCCAAACGAAACGTTAGGCGCTCATAATGAGCACCTTTCGTCGTTTGTATATTTTCGTTATTCTTCCGTATCGTGTGTTCCAAACTGCGGTTTTCTACCACATTTACCCTCCTTGTCTACGGTTATCACTACTCTTACTTATATGAGGTGGTGGAGTGTTGCAACAAAATGCAACACTCTGATACGTGATGATACACTATGCGATCATTTTTTTGACATACGTGCGATTCTACACTACCCCGGCGAAATTATTGGCGCAATAATTACCGATGTCGAAATATTATGAGTAGTAATATTGAGGTTCAGCGAGTTTATCAATTTTGCGGGGCAATATGAATACGTTGATTAGAGTTATTTGTTGCTGTAAAACAGGGCGCAAGACACTGAAATATAGACTATTAAAAAGATACGTTCGAAAAGAATCGCGGTAATGATTTAGTAATGCAACTCTTTCCGAATTATGTCTTTTCGTGCGGGTTTACCGCTTTTCCTCCTCCGGGCAGATCATGTTAAATGCCTATTGTAGCGATATTTACGCTATCTTACCCTTATCCCGTTTCTCTAAAGGGAAGCCAACTATGTCATCCCTATAAAAACATGTAAGAAAACAGGCTTATGTGATGAGCTGATCGAATCTTTCCATCTTACCGAGCCCACATCTATGTTAATTGAGCGTATGCGGGAGAATGTCAGAGCTGTATTTTACCATATGGAGATGAAGCCCTGATAGATGTATATCATAATACGACTTGGGGGATGACAGAGAAGCGATTGCTCAATCGCGAGCACATTCAGATATAACACTAACAGTTGATTATACTAATCCTTGAACTCGCTATAGATAGTTAGAGACTCCCCTTTTGTAATTGTCAATTATTATAAAGGCCAATATATTTTTCTGAGTGGCACTAAAGAACAACCATCCATATCAAAGTTGTCATAATTAGATATGATAAGATCAACCAGGTAATCTGCATCGATCAAAGTAAGTGGGAAATTTGCTCGTTCAGCTTCATATTTTGCATCTTTCGTAAAACCTCCCGTAGATACATATATGCCCTTGCTTCCTGGTCTAAATCCCCCAAGAAAGCTCCTAATGTCAGGGGCTCCAATTTGGCCTTCCCTATGTTTAACTTCTATTAAAATCCGAGGCTCCTCAAGTCCTAGCCCATCCGGTGATGCGAAAATATCTTTACCTCTATCCGATCCCTTTGGACTTATTCGCGTCTTGAATCCAAGAGACCGAATGATCGCTGCGACTAATTCTTGCATTTGACACCAATCCAGACTCAAAATTTTATCTTTTATAAATTCATTAGCCCTGGCTTCGAAATCCTCTTTGATAAAATCTAAGGTATTATTCACGTCCTCAATATCTATTGAGGAAACCTCTTTTTTTGTAGGTTGCTTTAAACCATTCTCGAGTTCTTTTCTAGCCTCACCAGATATCTCAAAGATAGTCGCAATGGATCCTAAAGAGTTCTTAGTTGGTGTTGAGAGAATATCCCGAGGGACTTCCCCAATCCACTTCATTTTTCGGATATGATTATATTCGAAATTTTGATCGTAGACATATTCTGAAACCACTTCTCCAACTGCATATATACGTTTTTCCGAATTATATGAAACAGCATAATCCCCTTTTTTAATTTCTCGGACAAATCTATTAATTTGTCCCGCATTCATATGAACGGCCTGTTCTTTATATTCGGGATATGTGTGCGATAACCTTTTTTTCAACTCCGACAAAGAGGTAATCTTTGATAAATCGCCAAGATCATTCCAACCTATAGCGATAAGATCAGACTCTATGAAATCATCAAAAAGATAATTCTTACGTCCAGCACGGACCATATACATTTTGCTCATAATCGAAATTGATAAAACATATGCAAGATACGAAAAGATAAATAATTTGAAAATCAGGTTCAGTCTTTTTCAAACGGTCCCAGGACAGGATAAAGGACAAATTATTCGCGCTCATGGACGGTGAGATGGCGGACGCGATTGTCGGGCAGTCGCCTCGTCGTTTG
>JAFQJK010000018.1 GCA_017415005.1 Rikenellaceae bacterium | reverse complement strand
CGATCGCGCGGTACTTGCCCTGACTACGATAAAAATCGGCAACGATCGCGGTCTGGGCCTTGTAAACGTCGATGCGGTTGCGGATCACCTGCTCGTTGCAGTCATCGGCACGGCCGCTCTCCTTGCCGCGGAGCAACAGGCGCCCCACCAGCTCGTCGTCGGGTACATCGAGCGACAGCATCACGTCGACCGAGGTTCCCAGCTCGGCCAGCATCCGGTCGAACTGTTCGGCCTGGAAGGTCGTGCGCGGAAAACCGTCGAAAATATTACCCGCACAGTCGCAGTGGTCTTCCATGTACTCCTCGATGATGCGGATCACCAGCGCGTCGGGCGCCAGCTCGCCGCGGCGGATGAACTCCTCGACGCTGCGGCCGGCCTCGGTACCCTGGCGGATCTCCTCGCGAATCACCTCGCCGGTCGAAATGTGATTCAGACCGTATTTCTCAACCAGTTTGGCGGCCTGCGTCCCCTTGCCGGCACCCGGAGGACCGAACAACACGATATTTAACATGACAACTTGAGTTTAATTCCAAAATACGGGGTGCAAACCTACACATTTATTTTGGCCGATCCAAGAAGATCGACTACCTTTGTGATAAAATTAACAATATAACGAATGGACGGAAAAAAACGTACCGAAATCGCCGAGCTCGGCAAATTCGGCCTGATCGACCGGCTCACGGCCGGCTTCGCGCCTGCCCGGGCGACCACCATCAAGGGCGCCGGCGACGATGCCGCCGTGATCGACACGGGAGACCGCTACACGCTCGTCTCGACCGACCTGCTGCTCGAGGGGGTCGATTTCGACCTCGTATACACCCCGTTGCGCCACCTCGGATACAAGGCCGTCGTGGCCGGCTGCTCGGACATTTACGCGATGAACGGCACGCCGCAGCAGGTGATGCTCGCGCTCGGCGTATCGGCCCGGTTCTCGGTCGAGGACCTCGAGGAGCTCTACGCCGGCGTGAAACTGGCCTGCAAGGCCTATGGCGTCGACCTCGCAGGCGGCGACACGTCGGCTTCGGTCAACGGCCTGACAATCGGCATCACGACGGTCGGCAGCGTAGCCAGGGATAAGATCGTCTACCGGAGCGGCGCGAAAAAGAACGACCTCGTCTGCATCACGGGCGACCTCGGGGCGGCGTACATGGGTCTCCACCTGCTCGAGCGCGAAAAGCGAGCCTATGCCGGATCGCAAAGCCCCCAGCCCAAGTTCGAGGGGCGCGAGTACATCCTCGGGCGCCAGCTCAAACCCGAATCGCCCCGCGAAGCGATCGAGGCGCTCGGCCGGGCCGGGATCGTCCCGACGGCGATGATCGACCTCACGGACGGCCTCGCCTCGGACCTGCTGCACATCTGCAAGCAGTCGGCCTGCGGGGCGCGCATCTACCTCGACCGCATCCCCATCGCGCGGCAGACCAGCGAAATGGCCGAGGAGCTGCATATCGACCCGGTGACAGCCGCCCTCAACGGCGGCGGCGACTACGAGCTGCTGTTCACCGTGCCGCTCGACCGGCAGGAGGAGCTATTCAAGCTCGGCGCGGGGATCGAGGTGATCGGGCATATCACGGACGAAAGCACCGGCGTAGCGCTGACCACCCCCGACGGCGAGGACATCGCACTGACCGCCCCGGGGTGGAAGACCCGGGAAAAGTAGCCGTACAAGGTACGGCTCGCAACGCCTCCCGGCAACACATGTTGCCGCTGCAAGGACCGGACAGAACGGAGCACCTCAACCGGGAACCGCCGACCGGACAGGGGCGGGAGCAAAAGGATGCAAAAACGGGAGCTAACGGGAACGGAAGCGCGCAAGGACCGAGGCACGCAGAGGCGGGAACACACAGCAACAGAAACGTGCTGAAAGGGAAAGCCACGGAAACAGGAGCGATAAGGGAGTCGTGGCTGCGTCATCCCTTACAAGGCAAAAGCCCCGCGCCAAATGGCGCGGGGCTGTATGAAAGGCCGGATCGTAGCCTGCTATTGCTTCTTCTGGCTGAATACCCAGTCGAGGAAGCCCGGCTGGAGGAAGGTCCAGCTCCAGCTGTCGTGCCATACGCCGGGAAACTCGAAATACTCGACCTGTGCACCGTACCGCTTCAACGCCTTGTAGGCACGGCGCGAGGCCTCGACCGGCACGATGGGATCGGCGTCGCCGTGGTAGATGCGGAACGCCACGCTGCGGGCAGGGGCTTCGAGCCGCCTGGTGTTGGCAGCCCCGCAGATCGGGACAGCTGCAGCAAAGAAGTCGGGGAAACGGCAGACAAGATCGTAAGTCCCCATACCGCCCATCGAAAGGCCCATCACATAAATGCGGTCGCGGTCGACCCGTGCCGTATCGGCATAGCTCTGCACGAGGTCCCAGACCAGTGTCATCGGACCGGCGAACGGCTGCTCGGTCATGCCCGACTCATCGAAGCTGGCCGGACGCATATCGAGCCAGTACTTGCCCACAGGACACTGCGGGAAGATCACGATGGCCGGGTACCGCTCGCGGTTGACCGGGTTGGCGAACTGGCCGGCGCCGAAGCGGAGCTGCAGCTCATTGTCGGACCCGCTCTCGCCCAGCCCGTGCAGGAACAGTACCATCGGGTACTTCTTGCCCGCCTCGTAATTCTCAGGATACATCACGCGATAGCGCAGCGTATCGCCTCCGATCACATACTCGTGCTTCTCATAAAGATCGTACTGAGCCCGGGCCTGAAAACAGGCGGCAACGAGCAGCGCGACCAGCAACAGTTGTTTTTTCATAATCATTGCAATATTAAGAGGTTGACGAAAAATCAGTCCAGGGAGCGGCCCTGCACGAGATACGGCGCCGCGGGCCGCATGTCTATTTCCTGCCCCTGGCCTTGCCGCCTTTCGGGGACTCCGGCTTGACATTGTTGGCCCATTGCCATCCGTCGGCCGTCTTGAGCAGCATGCTCACGCTGCGATCCGTGTCGATGATCACACGCGGGAAATAGGTCCGGAAGTACCAGGCGAAGAAGATGGCCCCCAACGGCGGGGCATCGGCCCCCGCGTAGTCGAGCCAGACCATCACCGGTTTCTCGACGCTCACCGCGCGGAACCCGTCCTGCGACACGTAGCTGTCATCGCGCAGGATATGGTTACCAGACTCGTCGACCACATAAGCATACTCACCGCCGTACATGGCCGTGAAATTCTGGAAAGCGGGCAGGATCCACACCGAGAACGTCCGGTCGGGATTCTGCCGGATAAACGGCGCCATCTTGCCGGGAAGCGAGTCGGTCGTCTCGCCCAGCCGCCTGTACGCCGTCTTCAGCGCCCGGGCATGCGGATTAAGGATCGCCGAATCGACCACGGCATCGGTGGCCTGCATCGTAGCCACCTGATCGACCGTATAGTGGAACACCAGATCGTAAAGGTTCTGCTCGGGCAGGTACGAGCCGTAGACCGCATGCCAGATACCGGCCGAGTCCTCGAAACAGAACCACTCGGGCCCCAACAATGCTACATCGGCGCCGGCGTACCGGAGCAGGTGCTCGGCCGTATTACGGGCCATCATGTCGTATTTGGTCATCCAGCGGGCGATGTCGAACCTGGCGTTGAAAGCCGTCGTATCGAACTCGGGCTGCTTCGCCTTACCGCGTTGACCGTAGGCGGCGGCCGTCATCAGGCAAAGCGTCAGCACGGCCAGCACTCGTCTTGTCATTGTCATCTTTTCGTGTCGGTTATTTAGTATTGGTTTCGTTTCGTTCATACTCCTCAATGCGAGCGCGCCACAGGGCGGGCACAGGGATCGTCTGCTGCGTGCCGTAATCGAAGGCGACCACCACGGCCCGGCACTCGGCATGCACCCGGCCGGTCTGCTCGTTGAGCAACCGCTGGAACATCGTCACGCTCTTGTTGCCCAGGCGCTCGACGCACGTGGTCACGCAGACCGGATCGCCGAAACGGGTCTGGTGCAGGTACTGCGTCTCGACCGAGGCCATGATCATCCCCTCGCGGTCCCAGACCAGCGGAACCCGCAGCACATTGCGCATATAGTCCTGGCGGCCCATGTCGAAATAGTGCTGGAGGTTGATGTTATTGATGTGCCCCAGCATATCGGTGTCGGCAAAGCGCATCTGAATCTTCGTCTCCGTCATATCCTACTCCCTGATTATCTGCACCTCACCCGACTCGCCCAGCTTGATGATCGACGAGGCGCGGCCCGTCGCTTCTCCTTCGCACGAGCGCGGGGCGATCCAGTCGACGCCCCCCCGGATCTCGTCGGAGATCGCATCGAACCTCCCCGGAGTCAGCTCGCCCGAAATATTGGCCGAGGTCGATACCAGCGGGCGTCCCAGCTTATGGATGAGCCGCTGGCAGAACTCATGCCGGGGCACGCGGATAGCCAGCGTCCCCTCCTCGGGGATCAGGTTGGGCGCAACACCGGCACCGCCGGGCAGGATCAGCGTCAGCGGCTTGTCGGCCACCTCGAGAAGCTCCCAGGCGACCTGCGGCACGCGCTTTATATAACGGGCAACATTGTCGATTTTGTCTACGAGCACCAGCATACTTTTCTTATTCTCGGATTTTTTGAGCGCATAGATGCGCGCCACGGCGGCCTCGTTGGTGGCATCGCACCCGATCCCCCAGACCGTGTCGGTCGGGTAAAGGATGATGCCGCCCCGGCGGAGCACCTCAAGGGCGGCTGCTATCTGTTCTTCCATCGTATTCATCGTTTTACGGTTGACCCTGATCCATATAGCGAATGGCGAGCGGCAAAGTCACCGTTTACGTTGAACTTTGTCCGAAGCGCATCCGACTACGCTGCAAATATAGCGAAAGGCGAGCGGCATCGTGCAAATCAATTTGCAAAGATACCCGAGCCGAACCCTATATTCTACAAATATAGGAACTGTTCGGCACATTGTCACCACCCGTGGCCGCGCATACGTGTTTTTTAGGACAGGAATCCCGCGTTACCCTGCCACCGGGTATCGCGCGGCACAGCCGGCAACAGCCAATACCGCAGGGAAGCGGAAGGAGAAAACCGCCCGCAGCCAACTTATCGGGCTTTTTTTTCTCAATCTCGCATTTTTATGCTACTTTTGTATCCTTAAAACCGGAAATACCTAAACGTAACATACTTATGGGAAGAGCTTTTGAATATCGCAAGGCCCGCAAGCTCAAGCGCTGGGGCAACATGGCACGCACGTTCACCAAACTCGGCAAGGAGATCGCCATCGCCGTCAAGGCCGGCGGCCCCGACCCGAGCGGCAACACCCGCCTGCGCGTGCTCATCCAGAATGCCAAGGCAGCCAATATGCCCAAAGACAATATCGAGCGCGCCATCAAGCGGGCTACCTCGCACGAGATGGGCGACTATAAGGAGATGGTCTACGAGGGATATGCTCCGTTCGGGATCGCGATGCTGATCGAAACGGCCACCGACAACCCTACCCGTACCGTGGCCAATGTCCGCAGCTACTTCAACAAGGCGGGCGGATCGCTCGGGACCAGCGGATCAGTCGACTTCATGTTCGACCATAAGTGCGTGTTCAAGACCCCGCACACCGAAGGTATCGACCTCGAGGAGCTCGAGCTTGAGCTGATCGACCTCGAGGTGGACGAGCTGTTCGCCGACGAGGGGGAGATCGTGATCTACGGCCCGTTCGAGGCCTACGGCAAGATCCAGAAATATCTCGAGGACCACGGCATGGAGATCATCAGCGGCGAGTTCGAGCGCATACCGCTCGACACCAAGATGGTGACCGACGAACAGCGCGAGTCGATCGAAAAGCTGATCGAGAAGTTCGAGGAGGACGACGACGTGGTCAACGTGTTCCACAACATGAAGGAGCCGGACACCGACGAAGCATAGGACCGCGGCACATGCAACCGCATACAGTCCCAAGATTTTACCCGCCAGCAGCGGGTAAAATCTTTTTACGGCCCGGATGAAACATCATATGCAAACTTTTTGCTAACTTGGGCTGCCGAAAAACCGTGGCATACGCGGCCGGAAACCAGCCAATCGATCCAAACCATGACCTACAAAGCCACCGCCCCCATGCTGATCTGCCTCGGCCTGCTGCTCGCCGCATGCTCGCCGCGCGTCCTGCCTTCGATCATCTCGCAGGCATATCCTGCCCTGCCCGAGACCGCCGAAGTGACCGTGCTGCCGGAAAAATCGCGACCCGAAGGGAACGTCGTCTACATCGGCAAAGTGTCGGCCACAGGAAAGGCCGCGGACAACAGGTCGGCCGAGGAGGACGCCCGGGAGCTCATCGTCAGTCAGGCCCGCCGGGCCGGCAGCAACATGGTGCTCCTGACCGGGGGGCAGGCGGATGCGCGCAAGGGCCGCCACACCCTGACCGCCCAGCTGTTGCGGAAGGACAACGGCCCGAAAGCGATCGACAGTACGCTGCTGAAAGAGGGGCAGGCGATGCTCCACTTCTACCGGCCGGCCGGTCCGGGCTTTATGGGGAGGTACAATATCCACCTGTTCTCAGGGCTGCTGTGCAAAGCCTACAGCCGATGGAAACAGAGCATTCCGGTGCCGGCCACGGGCGACGCGGTGCGTATCTGGGCCAAGAGCGGCGAGGTCGGTGAGCTGACGATGTTCCTCGAACCCGGGGTCCACTATTATATCCGCTGCGGGATGGGCGTCGGCGATCAGTCGCACACCCCCACCCTGCAACTGGTCGACCCGGTGACCGGGGCCGCTGCATATGAAAAACTGGTCGAAAAGGACAGGCACGTTCAACGCCGGCGATACAGCCCGCCGCGTTAGCGAAGCCGGCCCGGAACGGAAGCGCGGATTGCCGCCGCACATTTTTCGGGCGCCGCGAATCAGAAAACGGGAGATTCAACGTTACTATTGAAACACAAACTTATTCATTATGAGAATACCGCTAACCAGAAAAGCTCTCCTGCCCGCCGCACTGGGCATAGCCGCCCTCATCCTGAGCGCCTGCGGGCCCATGGTCAACACGACGATAAGCCATAACCGCTATGATCCGCTGCCGGCCGATGCACAGGTGGTCGTCCTGTCGGAAACCGACCCGGTACCCGCGGAAGCCGAGCCGATCGGCCAGACTTCGATCTACAACTCATCGGTCTCGCAACGTGCTGGCTACGATTTCACGGTCGAAAAGGCCAAGACCGAGGCCCGGAGCAAGGGCGGCAACCTGCTCAAGATCACAAAACTCATCCCGAAAACAAAGGGACAGAACAAATTCGAGCTCTATGCCGATATCATGCATATCCCCGAGAACTCGATGTTCCTGACCTCGGTACCGCAGAGTAATGACACGCTGGCCCGGATGAACTTCGCCAAGATCTATTTCTTCCGTCCGACCGCAGGCATGGTCAACTACGACCTGTACATCAACGACCAGAAGATCGGAACGACCCGCGACAACTGGAAACAGGAGGCCACGGTCGAGGCCAGGCCCGGAACCGAGATCTGGGGCCAGACCGAGTCGAAGCAGAAACTGGTGCTCGACATCGAGCCGGGCGCGACCTACTTCATCCGGTGCGGCCTGAAAATGGGCGACAACATCGGCGTACCCGTGTTTGAGATCATCGACCGCGAAGAGGGGATCAAACTGTACAACACGATCCCGTAACCCGCCCGACAACTGACTGAAAACATATCACACCAGAACCAAACATTCCCTCCACCCTATGAAAAGAACGCTATCACTGGTCATCCTTCTCGCCGGCATCGCATCCTGCGGATATGCCCAGACAGCCGGCAGGCGAGACCTGATCGTCACCGACAAGAACGACTCCATCCCCGCCAAGATACTCAAGGTCACCCGGACCCAGGTCACTTTCGAGTCGCAGAACCCGGCAGGCCAGGTCGTCTCGACCACCGCTGCAATGGATACGCTGACCTCGGTCTTCTACAACTATTTCATGCCTGCCAAGGAGCGCAAGGCGATCATCCGAGAAGAGAAGGATTGGGCCAAAGCATATGCCGGCCTCGATTTAGGCTATTCCTACATTTTCGGGGGACTGCATTTCCCGCCCAGCAACATGGCGGTGAGCGCCGCGCGATCGGGCATCGCGCTCAATGCCGAGGCAGGCTACTTCGTACGCCCGCGACTGGGACTGGGCCTTCGCGGGTTCTGGAACCCGTTCATGAAGGGCGACGCCACGATGTGGTTCGTCGGTCCCGAGATCAACACACATCTATACATCGGGCCAAAAAAACGGAACAGCCTGACCTTCGCCGGATCGATCGGGTATCTGAATTACACGCAAAATCATATCTACGAGATCATGGCCTATCCCGATATGACGGTCAAGCTGCACACGGCCGGCTTCATGTTCGGAGCCGCTTACAACCTGGCCGTCGGCCGTAAAAAGGCCATTCAGTTCAAATACACGATGCTAGTGACTACCAGCGCCTCGCCAAGCAACGACCTGCCCGACGTAGTATCGGGAATCACGTCTACCAACAAAAGCCTATCATCGATGATGCTGTCGGTGGGCTTCGTCTTCGGGCGCTAACGCATACCGAAACCGACCACGACATGCGGCCCGGAACATCTGTTCCGGGCCGCATGGCATTCATGCCGACGGTTGCTTCCAGTCGGTCAGCGCCTCGCGCAAGGTGTCACGCGAAGGGCGGGGACGGCGGGAAGCCTGTGTGCGGACAATGATCCGGTTGGGCTGGTCATAGGTCAGGTAGTTCCACGCCCAGCCGATGAAAATGCTGAGCTTGTTCTGCACGCCCAGCACGAACGCAATGTGGACGACAGCCCACGCCAGCCAGGCCATGAAACCGCCCATGCGGAACCGCTTGAACTGGACGAACGCCTTGTTGCGCCCGATAGCCGCCATCGTGGGGTATTCATGGTAAGTGTATCCCGTGATGCCTTCGCCCCGGGCATGGGCTTCAAGATTACGGACCAGATGCCGGGCCTCCTCGATCGCCTCGCGGGCCACCTGCGGATAGCCTTTCGGATGGTCGTCCGTCCGGGCCATGGCGGCATCGCCCACGGCAAAGATACGGCTGTAACCGGCCACACGGTTGAAACGGTCGACCTGTATCCGCCCCCCGGGGCCGATCCGGCGCTCGTCGATCCCCTCGATCGGCTCGACCCGGACCCCCGAGGTCCAGACGAGATTGCGCGAAGGAATGAAGCTCCCGTCCTTGAAAATGACACGGCCCGCCCGATAGTCGGTCACCTGCGTGTTGAGGATCACACGAACCCCCATTCGCCCGAGCAGCCGCTCCGCACGCGCGGAGATATCGGGATGCATGGTCGGCAACAGGCGGTCGGAACCCTCGACCAGCATGATGTTCATCTGGTCGACCGGCAGGTCGGGATAGTCCTTGGGCAGAATATAGCGCTTCATCTCGGCCAGCGCGCCCACGAGCTCGACCCCCGAAAGGCCCCCGCCGACCACGACGACGTTGAACAACGGGCGCCGCTCGGCCTCGCCCAGCGCAAGGGACGCCTTTTCGAGACTGAGCAGGATCTGGTTGCGGATGGCCAGCGCATCGGTCAGATCCTTCATCGGGAAAGCCCCCGCCTCGACCCCTTCCATGCCATAGAAATTGGTCACCGATCCGGTGGCCAGCACAAGATAGTCGTAGGCCAGGCTACCCGCCGTGGTCTCGACCGTCCGCTCGCGCGGCAGTACCCCCGTCACCTCGGCCATCCGGAAATGGACGTTACGGCGGTGCCGGAAGATCTTGCGGAACGGAAAGGCGATATCGCCGGGCTTGATGCTCGAGGTCGCCACCTGGTACAGCAACGGCTGGAACTGGTGATAGTTGTTCCGGTCGATCAGCACGACCTGGAAAAGCCGGCGGGAGAGGTTCCGGGCCAAGGTAATACCGGCAAAACCACCCCCGACCACCACGATCCGCTTACGGTCGGTGGGTGGAATATTGAGCGCCATACATTTCTTTTTAGGTGAAATAGAATAAAATGCAAAAAATATGCCGCAATCGGGCGACCCCCAAATTAAAAACGGGAAAACGGCCGGCCGGCATAAAGAAGCCTCGAGCGGCTCCCCAAGGGGCCGAATGACATCGGGAACAAACGGTCTCGAAGGAGACACCGGGGATACACGCCCGAGAAGCGGTACGGGTGTGCCAGGGCATGCCTGACGGGGAGAGCGGACTGCTCCGGCATAGGGCGAACCGGCAGGGGAACCGCGCCGCGGGAAACCACGCAAGGCAGGACCGGCAGAACAAGGAGTGACACAGCGGGCCCGTACGGAACAAGGTGGCCGGGAGCCGCATTGCAAGCGACTACCGACGGCGCCACAGGGGCAGCGATCGCATACCGCACCGGGATCGGAGTAACGAAGAGCCGTACGGAGGCGGATGCCGAAAAAAATACGCCGGAGCGGTGCCGAACGCGGACACCGGGGAACAGCGCAGGGGGACGGACAGGAATGCCCCCACAGGGCTCAGGACCGGAAAAGCGGAGCCGGAGCGGTACCGTAAGCGGACACAGGAAACTTGTGCAGGGAGGGGATACCCGGGGGCCTCAGGCCCTGGTCAGGCCCAGCTCGGCGGCCAGGCGCTCCATCAGCGCATAGGCCTGGTCGTAATCGTTGTCGATCCGCCCGTCGAGGATCGCCTCCTTGATGGCATCCTTGATCTGGCCGATCTCGCGGCACGGCTTGAGGCCGTACGTTGCCATGATGATCTCGCCGGTGATGGGCGGCTGGAAATTGCGCACGCGGTCCTTCTCCTCGATCTCGCGCAGCTTCACGCGTACAAGCGCGAAATTACGCAGATAGCGCTTGACCTTCGACTCGATGCCCGAAGTGATATCGGCCTCGCAGAGCGTCATCAGGTCGTCGATATCGTCGCCCGCCTCGAAGAGCAGGCGCCGCACCGCCGAATCGGTCACGATATCCTCCGACAGGATGATCGGGCGCAGGTGGAGGAAAACGAGCTTCTGCACGTACTTCATGTGCTCGTTCATCGGAAGCTTCAGGCGGCGGAAGATCGCGGGGACCATCTTCGAGCCCAGCACCTCGTGCTGGTGGAACGTCCACCCGGCACGCGGATCGTAAGCCTTGGTGGCCGGCTTGGCGATGTCGTGCAGCAGTGCGGCCCAGCGCAGCCAGAGGTTGTCGGAGCGCAGCGCCACGTTGTCGAGCACCTTGAGCGTATGGATGAAATTGTCCTTGTGCGCACGGCCGTTCACCCTCTCGACCCCCTTGAGGCGGGCGAGCTCGGGCAGGATATACGGCAGCAGGCCCGTGCGGTCGAACAGGTCGAAGCCGATCGACGGGACAGGCGCGAGCATGATCTTGTTGAGCTCGGTGACGATGCGCTCGCGCGAGACGATCGTGATCCGGTCGCGGTTGCGCTCGATGGCCTCGAACGTCTCGGGCCAGATGTCGAAGCCGAGCTGCGCGGCGAAGCGCACGGCGCGGATCATCCGCAGCGGGTCGTCCGAGAACGTCACGTCGGGATCGCACGGAGTGCGGATGATACAGCGCCCGAGGTCATCCAGCCCGCCGAACGGGTCGACCAGCTCGCCGAAGCGGCCTGCGTTGAGCGCAAAGGCCATCGCGTTGATCGTGAAGTCGCGGCGCAGCTGGTCGTCCTCGAGCGTGCCGTCCTCGACGATCGGCTTGCGCGAGTCGGCCCGGTACGACTCCCGGCGCGCGCCGACGAACTCGACCTCCCAGTCGCCCGCGCGGAGCATGGCCGTACCGAAATTCCTGAAAACCGAAACCCGGGTCCGCAGCTCGCGGCCCAGCGCCTCGGCCAGCGCAATACCGCTGCCGGCCACCACGATGTCGATATCGGTCGACGGGCGGCACAGGAAATGATCGCGGACATAGCCCCCGATCACAAAAGCTTCGACGCCCATGCGGTCAGCCGCATCGCCTATCCGGCGGAAGATCGGATTGCGTAACGCTTCGTTCCCGTCCATCGGCCCGTTATTTGAGTTCGCGCAGGTAAAGCTGGATCGTGTTCTCCAGGCCGAAATAGAGGGCGTCGGAGATCAGCGCGTGACCGATCGACACTTCGAGCAGACCCGGGATCGTATCGGCGAAGTAGCGCAGGTTCCGCAGGCTCAGGTCATGGCCGGCATTGACCCCCAAACCGAAACGCCCGGCCTCGACAGCCGTGGCCAGGTAGGGCCGGATGGCCGCTTCGCGGTCGTCGGCATAGGCGCTCGCATACCCCTCGGTATAGAGCTCGATCCGGTCGGTGCCGGTCTGCGCCGCAGACTCCACCAACTCGGGCTTCGGATCGAGGAAGATCGACGTGCGGATGCCTTTGGCATGGAAACGCGCGATCACATCCGTCAGGAACTGCCGGTGCGCCCGGGTATCCCACCCCGCATTGGACGTGATCGCATCCTCGGCGTCGGGAACGAGCGTCACCTGCGCCGGCACCACCTCGAGCACCAGGTCAATGAACCGGGGCACCGGATTGCCCTCGATGTTGAGCTCGGTGGCGATGACCCGCTTCAGGTCGCGTACATCCTGGTAACGGATATGGCGCTCGTCGGGACGCGGATGGACAGTGATCCCCTCGGCGCCGAAGCGCTCGGCATTGAGAGCGGCTTCGACCACATTGGGCGTATCGCCGCCCCGGGAATTGCGGATCGTGGCAATCTTATTTATGTTTACGCTTAGTTTTGTCATAATAAAAGTTATTTTTGCGGTGTAAAGGTACCAATTTTTCGTGGAAAAATGCGGGTCCGGAGGTGCCGGGCCATCAAATCGCAGCACGCGGGGCCCGGAGGATGAGGGTCTTGGCGCCCGGGCACGGTCCCGGACGGAGGATGCCTCCCGCGGAACGCCACGCGGCAAACGCATGCACGGTATCGGCAAAACGAAGCGACCATGATGAAAATCATATTATTCAGCCGGCCCCAGCTGACCCACACGGCCGATGAGCTGCGACGCCTGCTGGCACAGCTCGGGGAGCACGGATTCGACTACTGCGTGAACGGCGAGTTCGCCGCCCGCATCAGCGAGCTGACCGGCATCGTAATCCCCCCCGACAAACAATATGCCTCGATCGGCGACGAGTGCGCCGATGCGGCGATGATGATCTGCTACGGCGGCGACGGCACCTTCCTCGAAGGCGTACGCCTGCTGGGCCTGCGGCCGATCCCGGTGCTCGGCGTCAACTCCGGGAGACTCGGCTTCCTGGCCAACGTGACCAAGGAGGGCATCGGACAGGCGCTGGCCGACATCGCGGCCGGACGGTACGCGGTCGAGCCGCGCGCACTGCTCGAGGCCGAGGGCGACTTCCCCGCCCGACCCGACTACCCCTACGCGTTCAACGAGTTCTCGATCCAGCGCGGCGGAGCCAGCATGATCTCGGTCGATGCCTACGTCGACGGCGAGATGATCGCCACGTACTGGGGCGACGGGGTGATCCTCTCGACGCCCGCCGGATCGACGGCCTACTCGCTCAGCGTGGGCGGCCCGATCGTCGCGCCCGGGTGCGACTGCTTCGTGCTCTCGCCCATCGCCCCGCACAACCTCACGATGCGACCGGTCGTAGTGCCCAACACGAGCCGGCTCTCGTTCCGCGTGAGCACGCGCGGCCAGCGTTCGTCCGTAACGCTCGACAACCTCAACTTCACCGTGCCCGACGGAGCCTCGTTCTCGCTCGCAAAAGCCCGGAATTCAATTTTTCTCGTCCATTTGCAAAATATATCATTTTACGAGACGTTAAGAAATAAAATGATGTGGGGACTGGACCGCCGCGACGAGACTAAAGCCTGAAAAAAAGCGCGCGGCGTGGCGGTTTATAGAGTTATTAATGCTATATTTGCGAATTAAATTCGAGACCGATAAATGACAGACACCACCCGGACACCCCGGCACGTAGCCATCATCATGGACGGAAACGGACGTTGGGCGCAACAGCACGGCAAGGAGCGCGTTTTCGGCCACGCACGCGGTGTCGAAAGCGTGCGCGGCGCTGTGAAAGCCGCCATCCGCAACGGTGTCGGATACCTGACCATATACGCATTCTCAACGGAGAACTGGGGGCGGCCGACCGAGGAGATCGACGCCCTGATGGAGCTCTTCTGCAAAAGCATCGCAGCGGAAGCGCCAGAGCTGCGCCGGCAAGGCGTCAGCCTGCACATCATCGGCGACACGCAGGGACTCAGCCCCGAGGTGCGCGAGCACATCGCCCTCGCCGAGCAGCAGACGGCCGACGGGGACAAGCTCGTGCTGATCGTCGCGCTGAACTACAGCTCGCGCTGGGAGCTGACCGAGGCGGCGCGCGCCATAGCGCGCGAGGCCTCTGCCGGCACGCTCGACCCGGACGCCGTGACGGCCGAGACGGTCGGCGCACGGCTCGCAACGGCGGCATGGCCCGATCCGGACCTGCTGATCCGCACCAGCGGCGAATGCAGGCTGAGCAACTTCCTGCTCTGGCAGCTGGCATACAGCGAGCTCTACTTCACGGAGGTCCTGTGGCCCGATTTCGACGAACGCGAGTTCGACAAGGCATTAGACAATTACCGGCAGCGAGACCGGAGATTCGGATTGATAAAAAATTAGAGATTTATACATTCGTGATGAGAAACCAACTACTGATACTGGCTATCGCGTTCTCGCTGGCGGGGACACGGGCAGGCGCGCAGGAACAGCAAGACACAACTGCCGTACAGCCCCAAGCCCCCCTGATGGACTACTCCGACGCCAAAACCTACATCGTAGATAAGATCAAGGTCAACGGGATCAAATATTTCGATCAGGATATTCTCATCAACTCGTCGGGAATGAGCACGGGCGACACGATCACGATCCCCGGCGAATATATCTCGCAAGCGATCCGCAACCTGTGGGACCTGCGCTACTTCTCGGATGTCAAGATCTACGCCGAACCCAAAGAGGGCGGCATGGTCGACCTGGAGATCGTGCTCAAGGAGCGGCCCAAGGTATACCGCTGGAAAGTCGAGGGCGTCCGCCCGGGCGAGGCGGACGAGCTGATCAAGAAGAACCTCAACCTCAAGACCGGAAGCGAATTGTCGGATTACGTGCTCACCAACTCGGTCGAGCTGATCAAGAAGTACTTCCGGGAAAAGGGCTTCAGGAACGCCGAGGTCGCCGTCCAGATCGCCAACGACTCGGTCATGCAGAACGCGCTGAACGTCACGTTCGTCGTCAACAAGAACCACAAGGTCAAGATCGGGGAGATCAATTTCGTGGGCAACGAGGTGTTCAGCGACAAGAAGCTGCGGCGCACGTTCAAGAAAACCCATGTCAAGAATGCCAACATCCTGCAGCCCGCCAAGTTCAAGGAGAAAGACTACGAGGAAGATAAGGAAAAGCTGATCGACTTCTACAACTCGAAGGGTTACCGCAACGCGGCCATCGTCAGCGACTCGATCTACACGATCAACAAGAAACGGATGGGTATCACCGTCAATGTCGACGAGGGTAAGAAGTTCTACTACCGTAACATCTCCTGGATCGGCAACAGCCTGTACGACACACCGGTGCTCGATGCGCTGCTGAGTATCAAGAAGGGGGAGACCTACGACAAGAAGACCCTCTACAAACGGCTCGGTTACGACAAGGAGAACAATCCCGAAGATCCGTCGACCATTTCATCGCTGTACCAGAACAAAGGCTACCTGTACTTTCAGCTCGACCCCGAGGAAAAGGTGGTCGGAGAGGACTCGGTGGACCTCAACATCAAGATATTCGAGGGCAAGCCGTTCACCGTCAACGAGGTTACCTTCACGGGCAACAACCGCGTGAACGACCAGGTGATCCGCCGCGAGCTCGACGTGATGCCCGGCGAGCTGTACGACCGCTCGCTGCTGATGAGCAGTATGCGCCGCCTCACGCAGATGCAGCACTTCAATCCCGAGGCCATCTCGCCGATGCCCAAGCCTATCTCGGACGACCTGGTAGACATCTCATTCTCGCTCGAGGAGCAGGCCAGCGACAAGTTCGAGATCTCGGGCGGCTGGGGAGCCGGCATGTTCGTCGGCTCGATCGGTATCCAGCTCAACAACGTGTCGATCGGCAACTTCTTCAAAAAGGGCCAGTGGCGCCCCTATCCCCACGGACAGGGCCAGCAGCTGAGCATCCGCGCGCAGACCAACGGCACCTACTACAAAGCCTTCTCGCTGGGATTCACCGAACCGTGGCTGGGCGGCAAGAAGCCCAACTCGCTGAACGTATCGGCCTACTACTCGGATGAGTCGAACGCCTACTACATGTGGCAGAAAGGCAACAAGCACTTCCGGACGATCGGCCTCTCGGTCGGCCTCGGACGCCGGCTGAAATGGCCCGACCGCTTCTTCACCATGTACACCGAGCTGATGTTCCAGTCGTACAACCTGAAAGACTGGGATTACTTCCTGATCCAGAACGGCAGCTCGAACATCATCGCCCTGAAGCTCGCCATCGAGCGTAACTCGGTCGACCAGCCGATCTACCCGCGCCGCGGCTCGAACTTCGTGGTATCGCTGGCCCTCACGCCCCCCTACTCGCTCTTCGACGGCAAGGACTACAAAGATCCGAACCTCTCGGACAACAAGCGCTACAAGCTGATCGAGTACCACAAGTGGATGCTCAAGGGGCAGTGGTTCTTCCCGCTGCTCAAGAACGAGAAGCTGGTGCTCATGGCCTCGGCCGAGATGGGCTACATCGGCTCGTACAACAAATACAAGCCATCGCCCTTCGAAGGCTTCGATGTCGGCGGTGACGGTATGTCGGGGTATAACGTATATGGTGTCGACGTGATCGGGTTGCGCGGCTACTCGAACGGCGCGCTCACCCCGGGCGTCAACAACTGGGACTATGCAAAAGCCTACAACAAGTACACTGTCGAGCTCCGCTACCCCGTGATCATGCAGCCGTCCTCAACGATTTATGGTCTGGTATTTGCGGAAGGCGGTAATGCCTTCAACGACTGGAAATCGTTCAATCCGTTCCTGATCAAACGGTCGATGGGCGTCGGTGTGCGCATGTATCTGCCGATCGTCGGCATGCTCGGTGTCGACTGGGCACATGGCTTCGACACACCCAACCGAGGAAACGAAGACAAGAAAAACCATTTCCACTTTACGATCGGTATGCAGTTCTAAATCTTAAAACACGGAAATCATGAAAAAGATCGTTCTATTGGTGGCGGCACTGCTGGCCGTAGCAGCCGTCCAGGCACAAAGCTATATCGTGGTCAACTCGGAAAAGATCTTCAAGTCGATCGGCAGCTACAACGACGCCATCCAGACCATCAACGACCTCACCCGCCAGTACCAACAGAACATCGACGCGGCCTATGCCAACGTCGAGAAGCTGTACGCCGACTACGAAGACCAGCGCGACTACATCTCGCAGTCGCGCCAGGCCCAGTATGAGAACGAGATCGCCGAGCGCGAGAAAGAGATCGCAGACTACCAGAAAGCGGTCTTCGGTCCCGAGGGTGAGCTGATGAAAAAGCGCACCGAGCTGATCAAACCGATCCAGGACCGCGTATTCGGCATAATCAACAAGTACGCCGAGGACAATAAGGTCGGCCTGGTGCTCGACGTCGCAACGAATCCGTCCGTACTCTACTACTCGCCCGATATGGATCGTACCCAGGCGATCATCGAGCTCGTCAAACAGTAAATAAATTAACAATTCTAATAATCTTATTCCATGAAACATCTGTTAAAACTAACCCTTGCGGCAGCGCTGATCCTTTGCAGCAGCTCCGTCTTCGCACAGAAATTCGGCTATATCAACCTGGAGGAATTGTATGGGTCAATGCCTGAGAACGATTCGATCGAGATCAAGCTGAAGGCATTCCACGACGACCTGCTGGCCCAGCTGGAGGCGATCCAGGTCGAGTTCAACAACAAGCTCGAGGACTACCAGAAGAATGCTTCGACATACACCGATGCCGTACGTCAGATGAAAGAGAAAGACCTGACCGACATGCAGGCCCGTATGCAGGAGTTCAACCAGTCGGCTCAGCGCGACCTGAACAACAAGAACGTGGAGCTGATGACGCCGATGATCAACCGTGCGGACGACGCTGTGAAAAAGGTATCGAAGGCGAACGGCTTCCTGATCGTTTTCAACGCATCGGAGACCAGCAGCGCTATGGCCTACTATGACGAGGCCAGCATGACCAACGTACTGCCCATGGTTAAGAAAGAGCTGGGCATCCAATAGCCATAGACAAGATAGTAACAGGGCCGCTCCGGGATTCCGGAGCGGTTTTTTATGTCCCGCGCTGAGTACAGAACCTCGCCCGTGGAATGCAATGGCGGGGAATATACCGGAAGTCCAGGGCAGGAATGCCCCCGAGGCAGGGGGATCGGCCGGGAGCAGGGGGATCGGCATGAGCAGAGCGAACCCCGGCAAGCGCCTAAAGCCTATCACCCCGTACGCGGAAAACGGAAAAAAGTCCGGCAGGATACACCATACACGCCAGGCCGGATGTTGACGGGAGTCATGTCTCGGTGCCGGACAAAGCCCCAAAGGCAGAGCCTGAGGAAACGACATCCGATATATCCGGACAGCTATCGCGGACCCTGTACCCGGAGATGGGGATAGAGACACAACGGCCTACACTCATCGGTACATACCGTTTCCGGAAACCCTGCGGAGGAGTATCTACAACCTCAAATAGGCCATATAGAAGCCAAGGGCCGCCACCTATCCGGATCAGAGAGTGCAACAAGCCCAGGTACATATCGCGTCGAAGCGTAAATACTGCCGCCACTGCGCCGGGAACACCCGTCCGTCCGGGGCGAGGCAGAGCAAATCCACACCAATACCCCGAACAGCTACGCAGGTAATACCTGGCCGACGGCATAGAGCTGCAATAGTGCGGAAGCTGCCTCAGGGATCAGGACGCAACCGGGCGACCGATCCCACCGCATAGGCAGGCAAGGCCGGCAAAGGACGTATCAGGACACAGACAATGCGGCAGCGACCGCGCACGCCGGGCCGACGGCATAGGGCTGCAATAGTGCGGAAGCTGCCTCAGGGATCAGGACGCAACCGGGCGACCGATCCTACCGCATAGACAGGCAAGGCCGGCAAAGGACATATCAGGACACAGACAACGCGGCAGCGACCGGACACGACGGGCCGACGGGGTGCAGCAGGGTAAATCCGAGCCAATACCATGAACAGCTGGCGCGGGTAACACCCGCCCTCCGGAACGAGGTGGCAATAGCCCGGAAGCGGTCCAGAGCACGGGACGCAACAGGGCAACCGTTTCCGCCATATAAGCGGGCAATAGCGGCGAACAACAGTGCATCGGGGCATGGGCACAAAACAACGTCCGTGCTCGGATACGGGGGCAGCCACGCGGCATGCCGTCTCCGTTGCCCGTTACAGGATACCGTGACGATCGCACCCAAGAACATCGGATATCTCCCGGCATGATCACGACCGAAGCCAACGGGAAAAAAGTCGCCGGCAGGCCCCACCCAACAAGTATGACGGGCGGCCTGCCCCCGGTCACGACACAAGTTCCCCATCGCATCGGGAGCATGCGCATCCATCAGAAAAAGGCAGCCGCTCCGATCGGGATCGGAACGGCTGTACTATCGGGTAGAGCCCCGGTTCGAAAACTCTGACAGAGCACACCCCGCCGGAGACCGCCTCCGCGAACCCGGCAGGCGGCCGGAACTACCGCTTATTTCGCATTTGCTGCTGCTTCTGCTGCTCTTTCATCATCTCCTCATAACGTTGTTGCCACTTCGACTTTTTCTTCGGCTTTTTGGCGTTCTCCTTCATCTGCTGATGCAGCTTCTGGTCGTTCACCGCATAGCGGAAGGCAAAAGTCTGCCCAATGGTAAAGAGGTTGCTCACCAGATAATAGTAGCTCAGGCCGCTCGAATAGTTGTTGAACCACAGCAGCAGCATGACCGGCATCATGTAGAGCATCATGAACTTCATGCCCGCCATCTGCGGACCGGCCTGCGCCGTCTGCGCATAGTTGATCTTCGACGAGATGAAGACCGAAACGGCCATCAGCAGCGCGAACAGGCTGACATGGCTGCCGTAGAACGGGATATCGAACGGCAACTGCAGGATGCTGTCGTACGACGAGAGGTCGTCGGCCCAGAGGAAATGCTCGCCGCGCAGCTCGATCGACGCGGGGAAGAAACGGAACATCGCGATCAGGATCGGGAACTGGATCAGCAGCGGCAGGCAGCCCCCCATCGGGCTAACGCCCGCCTCCTTGTAGAGCGTCATCACGGCCTGCTGCTTCTTCATCGCATCCTTCTGGTCGGGATACTTGGCGTTCAACGCGTCGATATCGGGCTTGAGGAGCCGCATCTTGGCCGACGAGAGGTAGGACTTATACGTGAGCGGCGCGATGATGATCTTGATAAAGATCGTCAGCAACAGGATGATGATCCCGTAATTGGCGATATACTTACCCAAGAAGTCGAAGACCGGGATCACGATCCAGCGGTTGATCCAGCCGATCAGCCAGCCGCCCAGCGGAACGAGGCGCTGCATACCGTTGTCGTACTTCTTGAGCACCGAGTACTTGTTGGGCCCGTAATACATCTGGAAGTCGCAGCTCTGGGTCTGCGCGCTGAACGGCACCGACAGCTTGGCATAGAAATCCTTGATCCTGCCCTCGCCCGGCTGGTAGGTGTCGTACTTGAGTTCGCCGTTCTGGAAATCGTTGCCGGCGATCAGCACCGACGAGAAGAACTGCTGCTTGAAAGCCACCCAGTGTATCTTGGTATCGACGCTCTCCGACTTGGTCGACTTCGACATGCCGAGGTCCTCAAGGCCATCCTGCCCCGGATACATATAGGCAATGGTCGTATAGTTGTTCTCGTTGTCGAAACCCTTCTCATTCTGCGGACTCACGTTCCGCCACAGGATCTCGATATCCGACTGGTTGGAGAGCAGCCCCGACATCCCGACGAAGTTCACGTCGAAACCGAGCATATAGTTGTCCTTGCGGATCGTATAGACATATTCGACATACGAGGCCGAATCGACCGGCAGGCGCATCGCGAACCGCTTCTCATCCTCGTTCTCGCCGAAAGTGACGACCTGCGGCGCATCGGTCGAAAAACCATAGTCGCCCGTGATGATCTGGCTGTCGTTGAAACCCTGCTTGATGAAGAAGCTCAGGTCGAACTGCGAGCCCTCGGGCTCGAACATCACCAGCGGGCCGCCGGCGTAGGTCTTGTAGTTCTTCAGCTCGACCGAGACGATGCGCGCGCCGCGGCTCGAGATCGTATAGCGGGCCAGGTCGTTCTCGATCGTATAGAGCTTCTCGTCGGCACGCCGCGCCTCGAAAAGGCTGGTGCCGATGTGGCGGCGGAGGGCGCTGTCGGCCGTCGCGCCCGGAGCGATGGCCGCCGGGTCAGTCGCGCCGAACGGCACGTCGGGACCCGCGGGCTCGCCGGCAAGTTGCTGCCGCACGAGGTTGATCGAGTCGGCCGCAGCCTGCTCGGCAGCGAACTTGCTCTGCTGCT
>JAFQJK010000017.1 GCA_017415005.1 Rikenellaceae bacterium | reverse complement strand
GGATCTGCGGATGGATGCTTGCGGGTTGCGCCGGAGGCGGGGACGTGGCCTGGCAGTTGCCTGCCGGGGTCGATACGCTCTATATGCCCCGGTATGCTGCGGGATTCGAGTTGTACGGGCTCGGGAAGAGCACGCTGATGCGGGTGAAGAACCCGTGGCAGGGCGCGCGCGGTGTTGAGAAATGGGTGTTCCTCGCGCGGGACGGCGAGCGGGCGCCGAGCGGGTTCGACGGGACGGTGGTCGAGGCGCCGGTCGGGCGCGCGGTGTGCATGTCGTCGTCGCATGTGGCCTTTCTCGACGCGCTGGGTGCAGCGGATGCGGTGTGCGGCGTGTCGGGCGGCCGGTTCATCACGAACCCGGCCGTGCGCGAGGGGCTGGAGCGCGGGACGGTGCGCGACGTGGGAACCGACCAGAGCGTCAACTTCGAGCTGGTGGCCGCGCTGAAGCCGGATGTGCTGCTGACTTACGGGCTGGCTGGCGAAAGCTCGGTGGCGACGGACAAGATGCGCGAGATGGCGGTTCCGGTGGTCTATATCGGCGAGTATGTCGAGGACCATCCGCTCGGCAAGGCGGAGTGGGTGGTGGCGCTGGGCGAGATGCTCGGCCGGCGGAAGGAGGCCGTGGCGCTGTTCGATAGTGTGGTGTGCGAGTACGATCGGGTGAGCGGGCTGGCCCGCGACGTGGAGGCGCGGCCCGAGGTAATGCTCAACTCGCCGTGGCGCGACACGTGGTTCGTGCCGGGCGACCGGAGCTACATGGTTCGTCTGATCGACGACGCCGGAGGGGCGTATGTCTGCCGGGGCGAGGATACCGAGCAGTCGCGACCCATCGGTATCGAGGCGGCGTTCGTGGCCATAGGCAAGGCCGACGTGTGGCTGGGGCCGGGTGCGGCGACGACGCTCGGCGAGCTGCTGGCCGAGAACCCGCGTTTCCGCGACGTGCCGCCGGTGCGAGCGGGACGCGTCTACAACAATAACCTGCGGCGGACGCCGGAGGGGGGCAGCGATTTCTGGGAGTCGGGGACGGTCTATCCGAACATCGTGTTGAAGGATATGATCCGTATCCTGCATCCGGAGCTGCTGCCGGATCACGAGCTGTACTATTTCAGGAAGCTGGAGTAGGGGCGGCATGCGCGTGTCTCCCGGACGGAGGAAGGGCGGGGCGGTCCGGCCCGGAGCCGGCCGGGTGCGTAATTGAACCGGGATCGGGCGTGATTGCCCGATTATTTTGTAATTTCGCCGGATCGGGAATGTGTGCGGGAGAATGGAGGTGAGGCGGGCGCCGAATAGGGACGGTCGGTCGGGGATGGCCGACCGCGTGTGCGGGGAAAGGGATATGGGGCGTGGTTTCCGGGCCTTGTGTTGAACGATTCAGATTTAACGGATGATAATGCGCCGATGAAACGGACGCCGATTTGCTTTGTGTTTTTGGCCGTATTGCTGGCCGGGCTTTTCGCGGGGGATATCCTGCTGGGGTCGGTGGGCCTCTCGGCGGGCGACATATGGCGTGCGCTCGCGGGGAGGGCGGCGGAAGGGGCCGAAGGGGAGTTGGCCCGCTCGCTCGTGCGGAGCTTCCGGCTGCCCAAGGCGGTGGTGGCCGTGGCGGCCGGGGCGGCGCTCTCGGCCAGCGGGTTGCAGATGCAGACGTTGTTCCGTAATCCGCTGGCGGGGCCCTATGTGCTGGGCGTGAGCTCGGGGGCGAGCCTCGGCGTGTCGCTCTTCCTGCTCGGGCTGCCGCTGCTCGGCGCCTCGGGCGCGACGGAGGCGGTACGCGACCTGGGGACCGTCGGGTCGGCCTGGGTAGGCGCGGCGGCGATCCTGATCGTGGTGATGGCCGTGTCGGCGCGGATCAAGGATATTATGGCCGTGCTGATCCTCGGCATGATGTTCGGCAGCGCGGCGACGGCCTTTGTCGATATTCTGCAGTTTCTCAGTCCCGAAGGGGCGGTCAAGTCGTTCGTCGTCTGGACGATGGGAAGCCTGGGCGGCGTGTCGGCCGACCAACTGCGCATCCTCGTGCCGGCGGTCGTTGCGGGGCTCGTGCTCTCGGTCTGGCTGATCAAGCCGCTCAACCTGCTGCTGCTCGGCGAGAGCTATGCCCGGACGATGGGGCTGCGCGTGAAGCTGGTGCGCGGGGTGATCATGCTCAGCACGATCCTGCTGGCGGGCAGCGTGACGGCCTTCTGCGGGCCGATCGGCTTTATCGGGATCGCCGTGCCGCATATCGCGCGGATGCTGCTCGGCGATGCCGACCACCGTGTGTTGATGCCCGCTTCGATGCTGCTCGGGGCCGTGGTGATGCTCGGGTGCGACATCATCTCGCAGATGCCAGGCTCGGACATGGTGCTGCCGATCAACACGATCTCGGCGCTGCTGGGGATACCGGTGGTGGTGATCGTCGTGGTGCGCAACCGCAAGTTCTTTTAGCCGGGCGCCGGGCGGGATCGCGGAACGGGACGCGGAGGCGGCGGAGATGAAATGCAATGAATGGTAAACGAGCAGAAGCGATGGATGCTGAACGGATATATACGATCGAGCTGCACGGGCTGGCGCTGGGCTATCCCGACCGCCTGTTGTTCGAGGGGGCGGATATCGGTTTCGGCTGGGGCGAGTTCACGGCACTGGTCGGCCGGAACGGGACGGGCAAGAGCACGCTGCTAAGGACCGTGGCCGGGCTGGTGCGCCCGCTGCGCGGGCAGATCCTGGTGAACGACCGCGACCTGGCGGAGCTCACGGCCCGCGAGGTGGCCGAACTGATCAGCTTCGTGTCGACCGACGAGGTGCGTGTGGCCAACCTGCGCGTGCGGGACGTGGTGGCCCTCGGGCGCGCGCCCTACACGAACTGGATCGGGCGGCTCAACGACGACGACCGGGCGCGCGTGATGCGGGCCCTCGAACTGGTCGGGATGTCGGCCTTCGCCGCGAAGGGGATCGACACGCTGAGCGACGGCGAACGGCAGCGCGTGATGATCGCCCGGGCGCTGGCGCAGGACACGCCGATCATCCTGCTCGACGAGCCGACGGCCTTCCTCGACCTGCCCAACCGGTACGAGATATGCCTGCTGCTCCGCAGGCTGGCGCACGAGGAGGGAAAGAGCATCATCTTCTCGACGCACGACCTCAGTATCTCGCTCGAGCTGTGCGACACGCTGGCCATGATCGAGGGCGGCCGGTTCTGTTACGGGACGGCCGGACAGCTGATCGCCAGCGGCGATATCCAGCAGCTCTTCGCCGGCACGTCGCTCGAGTTCGACGCTGTCACGAGAGGGGCCCGGCTGCGCGAGGGAGTCAAGTGAGCGCACTGCGTTTTTTAAGCGAATTATTTGCAGGTAAAATCTTTTTGATTACCTTTGCACCGCTGAAATGTCAGCAAAATGTCGCCTAACGGCCCATTCGTCTATCGGTTAGGACGCAAGATTTTCATTCTTGAAAGAGGGGTTCGATTCCCCTATGGGCTACACGAACAACCGGTCGCCGGATCATCCGCCGCCGGTCAAAACAAATAGGAATCGTTTTTAATTTACGCTGGATATGGCAAACCATAAGTCATCGCAGAAAAGAATCCGTCAGACCGAAACCAAAAGGCTGCAGAACCGTTATTACCACAAAACGGCACGTAACGCCATGAAGGCGCTGCGTAACACCACGGACAAGAGCGCCGCTGAAGCCCTGCTGCCCAAGGTGACCGCCATGCTCGACAAGCTGGCCAAGAAGAACGTGATCCACAAGAACAAGGCCGGCAACCTGAAAGGTAGCCTGCAGGTTCATGTGAACGGCCTGTCGTAGCCGGAGACGGACAACAGATACGGGAAGCTGCCCTTGTCAGGGGGCAGCTTTTTTGTCGTATACCTGGGGGAGCCGGGTGCGGTGTGCCCAGGGATGGGGGGAGGGACCGGCAGGAGGGACCGGACGTGAGGGTTGATCCGCCGGTGACCGGACGCCGGGGGCTGATCGCCGGGAGCTGTTGGACAGGACCTTGGACGTTGGACGGGTGCTTGGGCGTCGGGCATATATGCAGGAAAGGAGCGGAGGGCTGCAGGGATGGAGTGGGTGATGGCGTGGATGTCCGGAGCGTGGGGAGGCGGAGTCGGTATGTTGGAAGGGCGCAAGGGAAGAGGCCGAAGTGAAGCGGGAGCGCGTGGCCGGAGCGGGCGGAATGTCTGGGTGTGAAGGGTGGCGGCGGTGCGGGCGTTCGGATCGTGACGAGGATGGGGTCGAACGGGTGGGGCTGAGCGGTGGAAGCGGGGATGAAACGGGCGTGCACGGCAGGGAACGAGCGGCGGAATGTCTGGGTGTAAAGGATGGCGGTGCGGGCGTTCGGATCGTGAAGCGAAGGATGCGGGGCGGAAAGCGGATGGTCGGCGAGGAGAACCCGGGGTGAGACGGGCGGGAGCGGGTGGGTGTGGCAGTACTGATGGTCGATCTGCGATCCCGGTAAGAGCGGAGTAGGGCGGTATGGGATATAATGTCCGGTAAAATAAAACGTCTTGCGGCCTGTGGACCGTAAGACGTTTTTATTGTGGCAGGGGATGGGGCGTGCCCGCCGGCACGGTGACACGTCCCGGCGTTGTTAGAGCGGGGCGTTGTTGAAGCTTGCGGCGATCTGGTCGGCGATCTGGTCGACAGCCTCCTGGAGCTTCGAGCCGACCATCATTTTCATCATCATGTTGAGCTCGACACGCAGCACGATGCGCATCCGCGTGTCGTCGGGGGCCTGGCCCGCAAGCTGGACCCAGAACGTGAACGGGAAAGGCGAGCCGTCGTCGCCGGCCACCTTGACCGTCTTGTTGGGCTCTTTCTCGACCATGCGCAGCCGCAGCGTGAAGCCCTTGACCTTGAACGTGCAGCTGTCGTCCTCGACAGCCCAGCCCTCGACCTTGTCGGCGAGGATCGGCGTGAAGTTGTTGAAATCGGAGATCACCGCGTAGATGGCCGCGTCGGGGCGGCGGATCTGCACCTGTTTGCTGATGTATTCTGTCATGGCGTGTGGGATCGGATTACTTTTTCCAATTGGCGGGGTCTTTGCGCCACTCGGCCAGCGTGGCCAGCTCGTCGGGGCGGACGTAGCCCTGCTCGGCGGCCAGCGCGATCATGGCCGGGTAGTTGCTCAGCGTCGTGAGCTCGACCCCGGCCCTGGCGAAGTTCTCACCGGCGGTGGGGAAGCCGTAGGTGAAGATGGCCACCATGCCGAGCACCTCGCAGCCTGCGTCGCGCAGCGCCTCGACGGCCGAAAGGCTGCTGCCCCCGGTCGAGATGAGGTCTTCGACGACCACCACCCTGGCCCCCTTGCGATATTCGCCCTCGATCTGGTTCGAGAGGCCGTGCGACTTGGGCGCCGAGCGGACGTAGATGAACGGCTTGCCAAGCGCTTCGGCGGCCAGCACGCCGTGGGCGATGGCACCGGTCGCAACGCCGGCGATGATCTCGGCCTCGGGGTACTTGCGGGCGATAACCCCGGCAAAGCTTTCGTAAACCTGTTTGCGGACCTCGGGGTACGAGAGCACCTTGCGGTTGTCGCAGTAGATCGGCGAGTGCCAGCCCGAAGCCCAGGTGAAATAATTTGACGGATTCAGTTTAATTGCCTTAATTTGTAAGAGGCTTTGTGCTATTTTTTTCTCCATTTCCTGCATAACGGACTATGATTAGAACAGTATATTTCGAGGACAAAGCGATCGTCTTCACGGACGACGCGGCCGCTGCCTGCGGCGAGGTGATCCGGCCGGGCGAGGCCGGCGAGATCGCATTTGCAAAGTTGCTGCAAAATCTCAAGAATACCAAATGCCTGACCGTCTTATCGGACGATGCGGAGGCGGATCTCGGGCGGATGGCCGCCGGGCTGCGGCGCATCGAGGCCGGGGGCGGCGTCGCGACAAACCCGGCAGGCGAGGTGCTGATGATCTTCCGGAATGGCCGGTGGGACCTCCCGAAAGGCAAGCTCGAGGCGGGCGAACGGATCGAGGCCTGCGCGGTGCGCGAGGTCGAGGAGGAGTGCGGGATCGAGGCGCTCGAGCGCGGGGAACTGCTGACGCATACCTACCATATTTACAGCCTGCACGGCGAGTGGGTGCTCAAGCGGACGACCTGGTACCGGATGCGGTATGCGGGGGCGGCGGCTCCGGCGCCCCAGACCGCCGAGGGGATCACCGAGGCTGTGTGGGTCGCCCCGGC
Source organism: Rikenellaceae bacterium (assembly GCA_017415005.1). Classification (GTDB taxonomy): domain Bacteria; phylum Bacteroidota; class Bacteroidia; order Bacteroidales; family Rikenellaceae; genus RGIG1874. The sequence goes on along the minus strand of JAFQJK010000017.1, from coordinate 29,341 downwards.
TGCGATCGCCGCGAAGATGGAAGGGTCGTACGGTACGATCCGCGACGTGATGGCTGCAGCGGGATATTTGTAGGCCGGCCGCGTTTCGCAGGGGGCTGCGTGTCGGAAGGATGCTGCAAGGGAGGCCGGGTGCGGTGAGGGTGGATGAAGGGTGCCGGATACCGGGGCGGGCGGATAGTCTGGCAGTTTGACGGGCGGAAAGCAGGGCGGGCGGCGAATGTGTGCGCCCGGTTGCGGAACGGTGATCGGGCGGGTGCCTGTGTCGCTGTGCGGACGGATTGTCGGTGGGTGCGCGTCATGGGACTCCCTCGGGCCGGTGTCCGGGGTGCAGGCGTGGCGGAAGGACGGGTTGGCGGCGCGCAGCGGGGGTGTCGGGAGCAGGGGAAGCCTTCCGGAAGTTCCCCGAGGGGGGATGTCGCATGACGGCTGACAGGAAGATGAAATGGAACTAACGACGATAACGATGAACGGATTGAAAGCGGCCGTGGTGGCGCTGTGTGTGGCGGCGGGGGTGTCGGCGCAGGCGCAGCGGCGGGCCAAAGTGGATTTGCTGATGGAAAACCCGAAACTGACCGCCCAGGAGATGGCGGCGGGCGTATTGACGCCCGAGGTATTGTGGAAGATGGGGCGCGTGGGCGCGCCCGCGCTGTCGCCCGACGGGCGGACGGTGCTGTACGGCGTGACGGAGTATGACCTGGCGGCGAACAAGGGGGTGACGAACCTCTACACGGTGCCTGTGGCGGGGGGCGACGCCGTGCGGCTGACCCCCGACGGGATGCCCGGCTCGGACGGCGCGTGGAGCGCGGACGGGCGGACGATCTACTTCGTCTCGGACCGCAGCGGATCGGCCCAGGTGTGGCGGATGGCGGCCGACGGGTCGGAAGCGCGGCAGGTGACCGATGTGAAGGACGGGATCGAGGCGTTCGGCATGGCGCCCGGGGGCGGCCGGATGTATTATGTCGCACGGACGAAGGTCGAGCGGCGCGGATCGGCCGAGGTGTACGACGACCTGCCGGCCTCGAAAGCCCGGGTGTATGACGACCTGATGGTGCGCCATTGGAATTACTGGGACGACGGCAGCTACCTGCATATATACGTGGCCGAGGTGCCGGGGGACGGGCTGGTGACACAGGGCCGCGACATTATGGCCGGCGAGGCGTGGGATGCGCCGATGGCCCCGTACTTCGACGGGGGTGAGATCGCGTGGAGTCCCGACGGGACGCGTCTGGCCTATACCTGCAAGAAACTGACCGGTGCGGAGTATGCCGTAAGTACCGACTCGGACATTTACCTGTACGACGTGGCGAAGGGGACGACGGGCAACCTGACGGAGGGAATGCCGGGCTATGACCGCTACCCGCGTTTCTCGCCCGACGGACGGCGGATCGCCTTTACGAGCATGGCGCGGCCCGGCAACGAGTCGGATAAGGAGCGCCTCTTCGTGATGGATGCCGACGGAGGGAACAAGCGGTACCTGACGCCGGACTTCGACTACAATGCGCTCGGGGTAAGGTGGAGCGGGGACGGCCGCGAGCTCTATTTTATCGCGCCGATCGAGGCGACGCACCAGATCGCGCGGGTCGGCGCTGACGGGGGTGAGGTCGAGGTGCTCACGGCAGGCGACCACGATGTGTCGGCGATCGACCTGCAACGGGGCGTCGTGGTCGCCTCGCGGATGACGCTCTCGTCGGCGCCGGAGATCTATGCCGTCGATCCGGCGGACGGTGCGTTCCGCCAGCTGACGTTCGTGAACTGCGAATTCTGTCATCATATTGCGATGGGCGAGGTGCGCAAGCGCTGGGTCCCGACCACCGACGGCAAGCGGATGCTCACCTGGGTGGTGCTGCCGCCCGACTTCGACTCGACGAAGCGCTATCCGGCCGTGCTGATGTGCCAGGGCGGTCCGCAGAGCGTCGTGAGCCAGTCGTGGAGCTATCGGTGGAACCCGCAGCTGATGGCGGCGCAGGGCTATGTGGTGATCGCACCCAACCGGCGCGGGGTGCCTTCGTTCGGGCAGGAGTGGCTCGACCAGATATCGGGCGACTACAGCGGGCAGAACATCCGCGACTACCTGAGCGCGGTGGACAACGTGGCGGCCGAGCCGTGGGTCGATGCGGAGCGGATCGGGGCGGTGGGTGCCAGTTACGGCGGCTACTCGGTCTTCTATCTGGCCGGGTATCACGAGGGGAGGTTCAAAGCGTTCATCGCGCACTGCGGAATGTTCAACCTGGAGAGCATGTATGGCGCGACCGAGGAGCTGTGGTTCGTCACGCGAGACATGGGCGGCCCGTACTGGAGCCCGGACCCGGTGGCGCAGCGCTCGTACGCCCACTCGCCGCACCGGTTCGTCGGGAAATGGGATACGCCGATCCTGATCTTTACCGGGGAGCGGGACTACCGTATTCCGTATACGGAGAGCCTGCAGGCTTTCACGGCGGCCCGTCAGCACGGGGTGCCGAGCCGGCTGGTGGTCTTCGAGGACGAGGCGCACCAGGTGCTCAAGCCCCAGAACTCGGTGGTGTGGAACCGCGAGTTCTTCGGGTGGCTCGACAAATACCTGAAGAAATAGCGGCTGTGCGGGCCGGCCGGTGGGCGGGTGATCCGCCCGGGCGTACGAAGCGATGGGCGCTGCGGCCGTGTGTTCCGTAAGGTGAAATCGACAGGCGATCCTGCATGGGTCGCCTGTCGCTGGTGGTGCCGGAGGACCGGTTGATGCGGAATGGGGCGAATGGACCGAAGTGAGCATTGGAAGGTCGGGAAGAGATCGGGGGAGGGAAACGGGTAGCCGTGCGGGGTTGGGAGAATGTGCGGAAACCGAAGCAGGTTGAGTGGAGAGGGGCGTGAGGAGGTCGGTAGGAGGAGGCTGTGCGGGGCGTAGAGGAGAGGCGGGGATATGGGCGGTATCCGGAGCGATAGGGTTCGGTTGGACGCAGGGGGGCAGATGCCGGGGTGTGGACCGAGGATGGAGTGAGGCGTATGTTCTGTTGTCGTGCGGTAGTGTAGCCTGGCGGCATGCTTTTGGGCCTGATGTGGTGTCAGGATGTGTGGTAAAAGAAACGGGGACCCTGCGGGAGTGCAGGGTCCCCGCGGTTTGCTGAGTGAGGTAAAGATCATGCGTTTGCGGGCAAAATGATTACGACAAAAGCAGCAAAGGGGAGGAGGGGCGTTCCGGCGCCTATCGCGGGGAGCCCGGGGGTGGCCCGTCGATAGCCTGCGGCGGAAGCTGGCCCGGATCGGCGGGCTGGGTCGCGGCAGGCTCGTAGCGCCACGCCGACTTGACCGGGGGCTCGATCTTATCGTTGCGCAGGAACTCCTCGAAGCTGTAAGGCTCGCCGGCCAGCGACCTGATGCGCCGGACGATCAGCTCGCGGCTCGGCGCGTTGTAGTAGGGGATATTGTAGATCATGCACTGGTCCTCCTCGGCCCGGTAGGCGCCCGACTGCCAGAAGGCCCCCTCGTAGACGCCGACCATCGGGTAGCCTTCACGGCCGATGAAGTGCTTCCAGAGCACCTGGGCCGGATCATTGGTGAAATCGACATTGCCATAGAAGCCGATGCTCTGCCACCAGCGGACGTCGGCGATGGCCTGCGGCGTCAGGATGTCAGGGATCGGGTACTCGTCGTGCAGCTTGGCAATGGCGTGGCCGCCCATCTCGTGCTGGACCAGCCCCCGGAAGTCCCACGGGTAGGGCTCGCGCGACATCGGGACACGGGCAATGGCCGCGCCGTCGCTCCAGAACGTCGTGCGTCCGCCGTACCACGTGGCGTTGAGCACCAGCATGACGGCCGTACCGCCCGTGTCGTCGTCGATCGGGGCCTTGCGGACGTATTCCCAGCAGATGTCGATGTCGGGATCGAGGCCCAGGCTCCGGAACTTCGTATCCTTGACCCGGTCGCCGGCGATGCCGCTCTCGTTCGATACGGCCCAGACGAAGTAGACCGTGAAGTAGTCGCGGTAGCTCTTGTAGGGCTCGATGGCGAACAGGTATCCGGCCGCCTCGCTGAGCGCCCGCTCGTACTTGCCGCTGGTGATGTCGTCCTTGTTGAACCCGTCGCCCATGATGACGATCTTGACCGGCGGGTTATGCGTGGATTGTTGCCAGATCGAGACGTAGCCGTCGATCGAGGTGGCGCCGTCCTGCCAGATCGTGGCCGTATCGCTCAGGCCCAGCCCGGCCGAGTGGATGACGACCTGGCCGCGGCGAGGCATATCGTCCGGATTGGCGTCGATCAGGAGCGTGACGGACTCACGGCGCAGCGCGCTCCTGGCATCGGGCGGGGCGGGGACTTCGGATATCCAGGTGCGGAAAGGCTGGGGAACGCTGACTTCGTAGGTGCCGTTGGCCTGTACTTCGATGGCGATCTGTTCGCCTCCGCGTGCGATGTCGGTGATGGCGTGCCGGGTGAAGGTCAACCGGGCACGGGGTGCCCGGACGAAGTCGATCGGTTGTATGAGACTGCCGCAGGCGAGGTTCAGCGTGACCCGGAGCTCCGAGGAGGCGGACGAGTTGCCGGCCATCGAGACGGTGACAGGGGTGGTCCCTGCGCCTCCGCTGCGGGGATTGTAGACCAAGGCGCCGCCTGTCGCCCCGGAGAGCGACCACGGCAGGTTGGCGGTGATACGGATCGTGGTGTCCTGCGTTGCCGCCGGGAAAACGACCTCGGCGGGAGCGGTGACCTCGGGGTCGGCCGCGGGGCCGCCGGACTCCTTGTCGCCGCAGGCGACCAGCACGAGTAGGCCGAGCACGCGGAAAAGGCGGCGGAGAGGCAGGCCCGGGGCGGCGGTATGGAGCGTCGTGTGCAATGGTGGTCGCGATGATTATCATGTTAAATATAGGCATTATTTGTTGAGATACGACGCCTGTACGCACAAAATAATCAGGCGGGGGGCGCTATGGGCGATCCGGAGGCGGGACCGTTCACGGCTATCGCGCTGGGAGCGTGTGCCTTTTGCATGCGGAGGATGGCGGTAAAAAAAGAGCCTTCCGGAGGACCGGAAGGCTCTTGTAGGGGGGAGCGGGAGCTTAGAAGAAGCGGACCCGGCTGTCCTTGACATTGGCGACGTTGATCATCGCCTGTGACAGCCGCTCGGCTATGTAGGCCTGGCTCATCGCCTCGAGACGTACCTTTTCGTCCTGCGGCGTGATGGCGTCGGTGTGGGTGACGCCGGTCACTTCGACACGGTATACGCCGCTGACGCCGTCGATGGGTTTCGAAAGGGTCTCGGGCTTCGCCCCGCCGCAGATCGCGCCGATCAGGGCCTGCTCGGTGCCGACGCCGTTGATATAGAAGGCGTTGAATGCAAGGCTGTCGACCGTCCCTGTCTCTGCGCCGTTGACGGTAGCGATCTCGTCAATCGAGCTGCCCTCGAGCTTTTCGGCCAGCATGGCGCTCTTCTTGTCGCGGACTAGGATCGTGCGGATGCCCTGGGCGGCCTCGTCGACCGTGGCAATGCCGTCCTCACGGGCGTCGGTGATCGCCGCGATCACGTAGTTGCCGTCGATATCGAGGATCTGCGAAACGTCGCCCACCTGACCGTTGAAGGCCCAGCGAACGAGCTCGCGCGAGTTGTCCATGCCGCGTACCGTGCGCTCGGTGTTGCGGATGCGGGCTACGCGCTTGATCATGCCGTTGTCGAGCGCTGCCTTCTTGAAGTTGTCATACGAGCCAGAACCTTCGGAAATGAACTTGCTGGCCTTGCCGTATACCTCCTGCTGGGTTGCCGCGCTGGGCTCGACCCTGTAGGTGACCGTGGCGATCTGGGCCTTGCGCACCGGCTGCGTCTTGTGGGTCAGGCGGACCACATGGAGGCCGTAGTTGGTCGTTACGGTGAAAACATCGCCCTTGCCGGCCTTGGCGCAGGCCTCGCTGAAGGCCGGGATCATCTGGTCGTAGGCAAAGACGCCCAGATCGCCGCCTTGCTGACTGCTGCCCTGGTCGAGCGAGTATTCGACGGCCAGCGTGGCGAAGTCGGCACCCGCCTTGAGGGCCTTGACGATACTGTCGGCCTGCTCGGTGTCGGTGGCCGGCAGCAGAATGTGCTCGGCGCCGAGCGAGTCGGGAAGCATCCGGATATCATTGACGCGTGCCATCGTATAGATACCGCCCTCGAGGGTCGGACCGCTCATGGTCCGGTTGCCGCTGCCGAAAGCCAGCGCGGCCAGCTCGCCGCTGAGCTCGGATTCCTTATAGTACCGGGTATCGGTCTTCTCCTGCGAGTTGAGCGTGGCGAACTGCATAGGGTTCTCGGCTGCGGCAAATTCCTGGGCCAGCTCGTTAACCTGCTTCTCGGCCTCGGCGCGGTCGGCTTCCGAAGGAAGAAGGTCGAAGACCACATACTCGATATCGCGCGAGGCGGTCTGGCGGAACATCTTCTCATGCTCGTTGTAGAACGCCTTGATCTCGCTGCTCGTCACCTTGACGGTCGAGTCGGCGATCATCATGTAAGGAAGCGTGACGTAGCGGGCCGAGTAGCTGTTGTCGGCATCGGCGACGCCCTGCTCGACCTCGAAGTCGGTCACGTACATGCCGTTGGTGACCAGCGCGATGAACTTGCTCATGGCGCGCTCGTTGACCATCTGTTCCTTCAGGTAGTTCCACATCAGGGCGCTGCGGCCCGTCTGGTCGGCCCCGATGTTGTCAATGAAGCTCTTGAGCAGGGCCGGATCGAACTGCCCGGTGTTCTGGTTGAGGAAGATACGGCTGATCACCGGCGAAAGGTAGACCCCGCTCACCATGTCGATCTGCTCGCCCTCGGATGTGCTGAGCCCAAGTGTCCTGAGCCCCGGAAGGTAGGCCTCCTGCATGATCATCGCCTCCCAGGCCATGTTGTTGACCTGATCCTGCTCCTCGGCCGACAGTGCGTCGCGGCCGGACATGATCTGCGTAACGGTGGTCAGCTTCTGGAGCTGGTTGGAGTATGTGATGTAGCCGATCGAGTTACCGTCGATCTCGCCGACCTTGGTCTTGTTCGCATTCATCAGCGTACTGCCCGAGGTCATCAGGTCGGTCAGCAGAAAGGCGAGGAGGGCCAGCCCGATAACGATCGAGACGATGATACCGCCGCGGGTCCTGAGGGTGTTGAGTGATGCCATACGTATTGATGTTTAGAATTCCTTGGTTTTTGGGTTTATGAAGTCCAAAGATAGTAAAAAACTCTGTATCCGCGCCATTCCGCCTGAAATTATCGCCTGAACCGGCGAAAAACGGTGGCTGCGGGGCGGGAAATGAAGCGGCGGAACGTCGTGGCGGCCGGTAGGCAGCCGGCATTTGCCGGTGAGGCCCGGGCCGGGGACGCGGCAGCGAGGAGAGGGACCCGGGACCGGGGCGCGATGAGGCGGCCTGGGGGCTTGCGGGAAACCGTCCGGCGGGGGAATGGGAACGGCCGGGCAGGGGCCGGACCGGGAAGGGCCTGGAGCCGTGAGGGCGTGTTGGGCAGCGCGGCACGCCGCGGGGGACCGGGGAAGAGAGGCGACCGGCTCAGGGGGGCCTGAGACGCCCCGGTCAGAGCAGGGTGAGGCGGGCCAGCTCGAGCTTCGAGCCGCTGACCCGGAGGACCTTGATCCGCATGCTGTCGGAAACGATCGTCTCGCCCTGGGTCGGGATGCCGTCGTTGCGGAAGATGATGTAGCCGGCCAGCGTGTCGTACTCCTCGCTCTCGGGGATGTGCAGGCCGTAGGCCTCGTTGAGGTACTCGACCTCGAGCCGGCAGGAGAAGATATATTCGTTCTCGCCGAGCTTTTTCTCGACGGTCTCCTTGCGGTCGTGCTCGTCCTCGATCTCGCCGAAGATCTCTTCGAGCACGTCCTCGAGCGAGACGATACCCGCCGTACCGCCGAACTCGTCGATCACCACGGCTACCGACTGGTTGCGTTTGGTGAAGAGCGTGAGCAGCTTCTGGGCCGGCATGCTCTCGGTAGTGTAGAGCGCCTGTTTGAGGATGTGGCGGATCGTGCCCGGGTGGGTGAACAGGCTCTTGGTGGTCACGTAGCCGATGATGTTGTCGATCGAGCCGTGGTAGACGAAGATGCGCGAGTACTGGCTTTCGGAGAAGCGACGCGTAAGCTCGGCGACCGGCATGTCGACCGGGACGGCCTCCACGTCGATGCGCGGGACCATGCAGTCGCGTACGCGCAGGTCCGAGAAGTCGAGCGCGTTCTGGAACAGCTTGATCTCGTTCTCGTTCTCGCTCTGCTGCTCGCCGTGCTCGGAGACCTCTTCGAGCAGGTGCGAGAGCTCGACACGGTCGAAAGTGCGGATGCCGTGCTCGCGGCGGACCGGGAGGCCGAGCAGCTTGAAGATGCCGATCGAAAGCCAGGTGGCCAGCTTGGAGATCGGGAAGAGGACCAGGTAGAACAGGTAGACCGGTACGGCGAACGTGTTGAGGTAGAAATTGGGGTTGCCGCGCACGAGCGCCTTAGGCAGGAACTCGGCCGTGAAGATGATGATGACCGTCGAAACGATCGTTTCGAGCAGTACGGAGCTCTGCCAGTCGGGGTTGTAGTGCTGCAGGATCAGGCGGAACAGCACGGTCATGTTGAGCGAGTAGACGACCAGCGCGATGTTGTTGCCCACGAGGATGGTCGAGATGTACTGGCCCGGGTGGCGGGTGAAGATGCCGAGGATGTAGTTGAGCACGGCGCTCTGTTTCTTCTCGAGTTCGAGCTTCAGCTTGTTGGACGCGACGAATGCGATCTCCATCCCCGAAAAGAAGGCGGAGAAAAGCAGCGAAATCAGGATAATGGCGATCGTCGTAAGCATGGTCGTATCTGGTTGCCCGCCGCCCGTGGCGGAACTTGCGGGGGATATCCTGCGGCAGGATGCCTGCCGGCAAGGGCGTATCGTATGGTGCCCGGGCTGTGGCGTCGGAGCGCGGGGGCCCGGGGCGGAGCGGTTAGTCGGACGCGCCTGTCGTTGCGCGCACGGGAGCCGGGGCCGTGGCACGGCGGACCGTGTCGGAGGGGCCGAGCGTATGGGCGCCCGCTGCGTCCGGGCCGGCGGCGGCTGTGCTGTCGGTCGGCTGGATGTCCACGCCGACGCGGCCCATCGGCTGGCGGAGCACGAAGTCGGCGAACTTATCGTCCGATTCGAATCCCGTGCCATAGATCACGTCGCTCTCCTGCGTGATCTTGGTGTCGACGTTGGAGTAGACGCGGCCGGTCTTCTGGTTCCAGAACAGCTGCTGTGTTTCGAGTACCTGTCCCTCGGCGTTGGTCACCACGACATTGCCCTTGGCCTCCCAGAGCTCCTGGGGTTCGAGATAGATGGCGTAGTTGGAGACGATGGTCGACTCGTCGCGGCCCAGCGAGTCGAGCGTGACCATGTCGATGCCGCGCCGGAACTCCATGTAGTAGGGCTTGCCGTCGATCTGGTAGCGCTCCATGAGCGGCGTGTAGAAGCGGTAGTTCTTGCGGCCGTTCTTCGAGCTGACGATCGTCAGCGTGTCGCTCTGCTGGGTCATCAGCGGCTCCGAAGAGCGCTTATCGCCGGCCGGGTGCCCGTCGTCGCAGGACAGAAGCAAGATAGCACTCCCTGCAAAAAGGAGTGCTATCCGTAAGGATATATGTCTGTTCTGTAAGTTCACGAAGCGGGGCTATTTCCGTTCGCGGACCGTGGTGCGTCCCGATATCCAGCCGCAGCTCACGTCGTAGCTGTCGCCGTCCTTGATGCCCCGGAAGAAACACTCCTCGGCCGAGGGGAAGTTGCCCCGGAAGGCGGCCAGCTGGCTGTCGATGCTCTTGACCTGGTCGGCGTCGTCGGCCAGCAGGCGGCGTGCGGTGGACAGCGCGTCGGAGGCCAGCCAGTAGACCGTCTGCTTGGTGAATGCGTCGCCGCAGCCGCTCGTGCCGATGACATAGGCCTGGGCCAGCATCAGGTAGGCGAGGCCGCTCTCGGGATTGATCGAGATAGCCTGGCGGGCATAGTTGGCGGCTGCCTGGGCACGCTGGGCGCTCAGCTCGGTGCCGGCGATGCGGATGGCGATATTGGCCTTGGTCCCCGGATCGGTCTCGGCCTGCATGGCTTCCGTGAGGTATTTGATAGCGCGGTCGTTCTCCTTGCGCTCCTCAAGCGCTGCGGCCAGCATCATCGCCACGTCGGAGCGGGGCTTGAGGGCGTAGTATTTCTCGCCGACCGAGAGCATGAAGTCGCTCTTGCAGTTGCCGCGGGCCAGCAGGATGAACGTTTTGGCCATCATGGCCGTGTCGGAAGGATTGGCCGCGAGCTGCGGGCCGTAGATCCTCTCGAGGGCGTCGCAGTCGGCGGCGTCGCTCATGATGAACAGTTGCTCGAACACCTTCTTGGCCTCGGCCTTCTCAGGGGTGGGGTCGGTGTCGAAGTATTTCGACAGGCGGTCGTACTCGTTGAGCAGCGCTTCGGTCTCGATCGCGTCGTTCTTATAGTCGTCGACCAGCTCCTTGAAGTAGCCGGTGATCAGCTCGGGCTCGGCGTCGTTGCCGTTAGCCTCGATCGCCTCCTTGAAGTACTTGTGCACGCCCTCGCGGTCGGCCGGCTTGTAATACAGGTAGTCCTGAGCCTTGCGGGCCAGGATATACGCTTTGCCGCGGCTCTCGTGATCGCCGAAATACTTGAGGCGCAGGTCGTACAGCAGCATGATGCTGTCGACCAGCATATTGCGCTCGGCCAGGTTGGTCGAGGCCGCAGCCTTCTGGCCGTAAATGCTGATGCCGCGGGCGTACAGGTTCTCGGAAGCGGCCGGAGCCTTGACGAGCAGGTCCTGAAGCAGTGGAATGGCGGTAGCATAGTCCTTGCTGTTGTATGCTTCGTTGAAAAAGCTGAGATTCAGTGCGTTATTGTAACGCTCCGTTTCCGTGGCCCCGTATTTGGGGTCGTCCGGTGCCTGGGCCACCGCACTGAGTGCAAGCATGAATGCCGCGCTGCTCAATGCCAGTTTGAAGATCGTTGTTCTCATCGTTATTTTATTTTAGTGTAGTCGTGCGCTTACTTGAACTTACGCTTGCGGAACCATCCCTCGTCGGGAGAGGCGAAGAAGTTGAACCCGATCGAAAGCTTCAGATACTTCTCCTGGATCAGGTCGTGCCCGGTCGAGCCCCGGATACCCAGGTCGAGGGCGACGTTGAGCGCCGTGCCGCCCGAAAGCTTGAGCGGGATGCCGAGACCCAGCGTGATCGCGTTGTCGCGGATCGTCCGGTCCTTGAACGTCAGGTAGTAGGTGTTGTACCGGTAGCCGATACGGTAGGACCACCGCTTGAGCGCGCGGCGCGCATCGAGCATGTTGGGGACGAACTGAAGGCCCGCCTTGAACGAGTGGCTGTCGGTGAAGTTGACCCCGTTCTCCTGGTCGTTCATATTGCCCTTGCTCCAGCTCTGGTAGGTGTAGTCGATGGCTGTGCTGAGCTTCATGTTGGCGTAAAAGACGCCGACGGTCAGCATATGGGGCAGCCGGAGCTCCGAGTTGTAGTTGTGCAGAAAGACCGTGTCGCCGAAAATGTTGCCCGACTGGACGAAGCGCCGCACGTCGGGGTTGAGCTTCGTGGCCGGACGGTAGGTGCCGCCGATGGACAGCACGCGCTTGAGGTCGGAGATGATGCGGTACTGGAAACCGAAGCTGCCGGAAAAGCGCGAAATCTCCTCGCGCGCCGAAGCGCTCACATCGGAGTAGGTGCCCAGACCCGTGACCGGGGTGATGTCGACATCGTAATAGCGCTGGATGCTGCCCAGGTAGTAGATCAGCTCGGCCCCCAGCGAGAAGTTCTTGAAGATCTCCATGCCGACCCCGGCGCTGAACTGCGAGATGCCGCCCTCGCCTGAGTATTTGTACTTGACCTGTCCGATATTGGCCAGGATCTCGGGGCGCAGGTCGTTCTCGGCAATGCGGTAGCCCACGCTGCTCAGCGGAGAGAGGTTGAAGATAAAGCCGATCTTGCGGGCCAGCGGCAACTGGAGCGATACGTTCTGGATGTTGCCCGTGTAGTAGCTGGTCTTCTGCGTGCGGGACTTCTCGTAGAAGCTCTGGGTCTCGACGCCCACGTTGAACAGTACGGTCTGCTGGCGCATATTGCTGGCCGAGGCGGGGTTGAGCGGGTTGAGCATCACGGACGAGCTGAGCGCTACGCCGGCACCGCCGATACCCCGGTTAGCGGCGGTCCCCGGAACGGACAGGTCGCCGATGCCGTACATCGTGTAGGGAGAGAAGGCGTTGATGCTGCTGTTCTGGGCCAGCACGCCACAGGGAAGGGCTACGATCAGCCACGCCAGCGCTCCCGCCGCTATCTTCGGTTTAATCTGCATTGTATTCAAGTATTCTGTTGAGGCCGTACAAAACCAGCTCATGGGTTGCAAATATCGGATTTTTTACGTGTCTGGCAAAAAAATTACCGTCGCCGCCTGTAAAAATTATGTTAAGATCGGGATATTCGCGCGAAAGTTCGGCAATGTAGCCCTCGATCTCGTAGATCACGCCGCGGATAACGCCGCTCTCGATCGCGCTGAACGAGTTGCGCCCCAGCAGCGTCGTCTCTTCCGTGAGGCCCCGTAGCGGCAGCTGCTGCGTGTAGTCGTGAAGCGAGCGGAAGCGCGTACCCACGCCCGGCGAGATGTTGCCCCCCAGGAACTCGCCCGCGGCCGAGACCATGTCGATGGTGATGGCCGTGCCGAAGTCGACGATCAGCACGTTGCGGCCCGGGTAGGCGCCTGCCGCTCCGACCGCGGCGGCCAGCCGGTCGGCCCCGAGCGTCTCGGGCGTCTCGTAGCGGTTCTTGATCGGCACCGGGACCGTGTGGTCGAAGCGGATATACCGGCCGACGCGGCGGCGAAGCCCGGCTTCGAGCCCGGGATGGACCCCGCGCGCCGAGCTCAGGATGGCGGCCTGCACCGAGGGGTAGTGGTCGAGGACCGAGTCGATATAGGCACTGTCGGGCCGGTCGGTCCTGAACGTGTCCACGACCTGGCCGTGCTCGATCACAGCCATTTTGGCGGAGGAGTTGCCTATGTCTATCGCAAGATTCATTTTGTCAGTCATGCAAATATATGGATTCCTCGTAAAGGAACAAAATTTCGGGGCGGAGTTATCGGCCGGCGGCCGCCTCCCGTCCCGGCTGCCGCTATCCGGCGACGGACTCCCCGACTTTGCGCGCCAGTTCGCGGAGCGACTCGACGGCCGCGCCCAGGTCTTTTACTCCTCTAACTACCAAAGAGAGCTTATTATTGCCCTGTTTGAAAACAAATTTTGAGCGCGGGTCGGTGCCGAGGCGCAGGATGGCCATAAAGACGGGGCTGCGGTAGTAGGCCGATTGCTGGTTGAGGACGAACTGCAGGATCAGGATGCCGTTCTTGGCGATGGCCTTCTCGAAGCCCAGCCGGATGCAGAGCTGGCGAAGCTGGACGGCATGGATCAGCTCGCGGGCCTGCGGGGGGAGCGCGCCGAAGCGGTCGGCGAGCTCGGAGGCGAAGCGCTCGAGCTGGTCGTCGCGGGTGAGGCCGTCGAGCTCGCGGTAAAGGCGGATCTTCTCGCTCGTATCGCCCACGTAGCCGTCGGGCAGCAGCGCCTCGGAGTCGGTGTCGATCTGGCAGTCGCTGATGTAGACCGTGTCGGCGGGCAGCGTGTCGGGGTGCGGCCCGCCGGTGGCGGTGTCTGCCGTCGCGGGGCTGCCGGCCGGGGCGGGCGTGCCTGCCGTGCCGTCGGCCGAGGCCTGCTCCTCGCGCAGCTCGGCCATCGCCTCGTTGAGGATCTTCTGGTAGGTCTCGAAGCCGATGTCGGCGATGAAGCCACTCTGCTCGGCGCCGAGCAGGTTGCCCGCGCCGCGGATGTCGAGGTCCTGCATGGCGATGTTGAACCCCGAGCCGAGGTCCGAGAACTCCTCGAGGGCCCGCAGGCGGCGGCGCGCCTCGGAGGAGAGCATCTCCTCGGGGGGCGAGAGCAGGTAGCAGTAGGCTTTGCGGTTGGTGCGCCCGACGCGGCCGCGGAGCTGGTGCAGGTCGCTCAGGCCGAAGTTCTGCGCGTTGTTGATGATGATCGTGTTGGCGTTGGGGATGTCGACGCCCGACTCGATGATGGTCGTGGCCAGCAGCACGTCGTACTCGCCGAAGATGAAGTCCATGATGATCCGTTCGAGCTCGTCGGGCTTCATCTGGCCGTGGCCGACGGCCACCTTGACGCCCGGGCAGAGGCGCTGGATGAGTCCCTGCATGTCGCGGATGTTGTCGACGCGGTTGTGGACGAAGTAGACCTGTCCGCCTCGGCCTACCTCGTACCCGATCGCCTCCTTGATGATCTCCTCGTCGAAGAGGTGCGACTCGGTGGCGATCGGCTGGCGGTTGGGCGGCGGGGTGGTGATGACCGACAGGTCGCGCGAGCCCATCAGCGAGAACTGCAGCGTGCGCGGGATGGGCGTGGCGGTGAGCGTCAGCGTATCGACGTTGGCCTTGAGGTGGCGCAGCTTCTCCTTGCTCGCCACGCCGAACTTCTGTTCCTCGTCGATGATAAGAAGGCCCAGGTCCTTGAACTTTACGTCCTTGCCCAGTATCTTGTGCGTGCCCACGAGGATGTCGATCTTGCCCGCTTCGAGGTCGGCGAGGATCTGCTTGAGCTCCTTGCCGGTCTTCGAGCGGCTGAGCTGCTCGATACGCACCGGGAAGTCGCGCAGCCGCTCGTTGAAGGTACGGTAGTGCTGGAGCGAGAGGATCGTCGTGGGGATCAGCACGGCCACCTGCTTGCCGTCGGTGACGGCCTTGAACGCCGCGCGGATCGCCAGCTCCGTTTTGCCGAAGCCCACGTCGCCGCAGACGAGGCGGTCCATCGGGCGGGGGCTCTCCATGTCGGCCTTGATCGCGGCTGTGGCCTTCTCCTGGTCGGGTGTGTCCTCGTAGATGAACGACGCCTCGAGCTCATGCTGGAGGTAGCTGTCGGGCGAGAAAGCGAAGCCCTCGCTCGCCTTGCGCTGGGCGTAGAGCGCGATCAGCTCGCGGGCGATGTCCTTGACGGCCTTTTTGGTGGCCTGCTTGAGGCGCTGCCAGGCGCCGGAGCCGAGTTTGTGGATCTTGGGAGGCTCGCTGTCGCGGTCCTTGTAGCGCGAGATGCGGTGCAGCGCATGGACGTTGACCAGCAGCACGTCGCCGTCGCGGTAGACGAGCTTGATCGCCTCGTGGACCTTGCCGTTCTCGACCGTGCGGACGAGGCCCCCGAAGCGGCCCACACCGTGGTCGATGTGCACGACGTAGTCGCCCACCTTGAGCGCGTTGAGCTCCTGGATCGTCAGCGCCTCGCTGCGGTCGAGCTCCTTGCGCAGGTGGTAGCGGTGGTAGCGGTCGAAGATCTGGTGGTCGGTGTAGAAGGCGGCCTTCAGCGCGTGGCTGATGAAGCCGGCGTGGAGCGTGACGCTGACCGAGCCGAACGTGACGTCCTTCTCGCCGACCGAGCGGAAGATATTGTCGAGGCGTTCGACCTGCGCACGGTTGTCGGTGAGGATGTATGTGTGATAGCCCTTGAGGCGCGAGGCCTCGATGTCGGCGGCAAGCAGCTCGAACTTCTTGTTGAACTGCGGCTGCGGGGCCGTTTCGAAGTCGATCGTCGTGCCGGCCGCGCGCTCGGCCAGGTTGTCGGCAAGGAGGACCATCGCGGCGCTTTCGGTATCGGCGAGGAAGGCCTTGCGGCTCGTTACGTAGCTGTCGATCTGGGCGGGTTCGTCGAGCTCGTCGAGCACCTTGGTGCGGATCGCGTTGAACCGCCTCAGCGTATAGTCGGGGTCGCGCAGCCAGAAGACCGGCCGGGGCGTATGGGCCTTCGGGCCGGAGTCGGCCAGCAGGAACGAGGCGAACGAGACGCGCTCGCCGGAGAGAGCGGCGTCCTTGAGGTTGGGGACGATCTCGATCGAGTCGATCCGCTCGATAGAAAGCTGCGTCGAGACGTTGAAGTAGCGGATCGAGTCGATCTCGTCGCCAAAGAAGTCGAGCCGGTAGGGCTTGTTGTCGGAGAATGAGAAGATGTCGACGATGCCGCCGCGCACCGAGTACTGGCCCGGCTCGTAGACGAAGTCGACACGCTCGAAACGGTAGGCGCGCAGCGTCTCCTCGACAAAGGCGATCGACAGGCGGTCGCCGCTCGCTACGCGCAGCGTGCTTTGCTGGAGCTCCTGCATGCCGACGACCTTCTCGACCAGCGCCTCGGGATAGGTGCAGATGACGAGGTAGCCGCCGGCGAAGTTCTTGACCTCGTTGAGCACGGTGGTGCGCTGCATGATGCCCTGCGGGTCTTCCTGGCCGTACTGGATCGAGCGCTTGTAGGCCGTCGGGAAGAAGAGCACGCGGTCGCCGTCGAGGAAGTTGTAGAGGTCATTGCACAGATAGGCCGCCTCGTCGCGGTCGTCCATGACGACGAGGTGGATGCCGCCCTGATCGGCCACAGCGGCGGCAAGGACAAGTGCAAAAGCTGACCCCGATAGCGAGGTCAGCTCGATGGTGGCGCCGGGGCGCAGCTCGCGGGCGAGGCGCCCGGAGGCTCGCTGGCCGCGAACGAGTTCGATCAGTTCTGCTGGTGACATAAGTCGTTTCCGGTCTGGCGGGGCGGAGGGTCGTCAGGCGGCCGCCCCCGCCGCCTGCGTCGCGTCAGACGAGCTCCTCGTTGCCGCGCCGGAAGAATTTGGTCTCGACGAAACCGGTCGACTGGTCGGAGACGATCCGGATGTAGCATTTGTACTTGAGCATCCAGCGCAGGCGGATCGGCCACACGCCCCGCATGAGGAATGCGCGGACGAAGGGGCTCACCCGCAGCTTGATATAGCTCAGGTGCTTCTCGTTCACGTAGTAGGCGATCTTGTTCTCGATCTGCTCGTCGAGCAGGATCGACGGGGTGATCGTGCCGGTGCCGTGGCAGGTGGGGCAGGTCTCGCGCACGTCCATCTGCGTCTCGGGACGGACGCGCTGCCGCGTGATCTGCATCAGGCCGAACTTCGAGAGCGGGAGCACGGTGTGCTTGGCGCGGTCGGTGGACATCAGCTGCTTCATCGTGTCGTAGAGCGTCTGGCGGTGCTCGCCTTTCGCCAGGTCGATGAAGTCGATGACGATGATACCGCCCATGTCGCGCAGGCGGAGCTGGCGCGCGATCTCGGCCGCAGCCTGCAGGTTGACGTCGAGGGCCGTCTGCTCCTGGTCGTTGTCGACCTTGGCGCGGTTGCCGCTGTTGACGTCCACCACGTGAAGCGCCTCGGTGTGCTCGATGATCAGGTAGGCTCCCTTGCGCAGGGTGACGTATTTGGCGAAGAGCGACTTGATCTGCCGCGAGATGTCGAAGTTGTCGAAGATGGGTACCGAACCCTTATAGCGCTTCA
Source organism: Rikenellaceae bacterium (assembly GCA_017415005.1). GTDB lineage: Bacteria > Bacteroidota > Bacteroidia > Bacteroidales > Rikenellaceae > RGIG1874. The sequence goes on along the minus strand of JAFQJK010000017.1, from coordinate 12,038 downwards.
CGATCTTCTCCTTCTCGGGGGCGATCGTGCGGATGTAGTCGCGCACCTCGTCGTAGACGGCGCTGTCGTCGACGTAGATGTTGCTGAACGAGCCGTTGAGCAGGTCGCGCAGCAGGGCCGTCGTACGGTTCATCTCGCCCAGCAGCAGGGCGGGGGGCTCCTGCTGGCCGACCTTCTCGAGAGCTACCTCCCAGCGGTCGACGAGCGTGCGGATGTCGTTCTCGAGGTCCTCGTCCTGCTTGCCCACGGCGGCCGTGCGGATAATGAGGCCGTAATTCTGCGGGAGGAACGACTCGGCGATGCGCTTGAGGCGCTTGCGTTCCTCGCTCGACTTGATCTTCTGCGAGATCGATATTTTGTTGGAGAACGGGATCAGCACCACGTTGCGCCCTGCCAGCGAGATGTCGGAGGTGAGGCGGGGGCCTTTGGTCGAGATGGCCTCTTTGGCGATCTGGACCAGGATGGTCTGCCCCGTGGCGATGTAGCTGGATATCTTGCCGGCTTTGCCGAGGTTGGGGTCGAGCTTGAGGTTTTCGAAGCGGGGGGTGCGTTTCCTGGCGGTCAGGTTGCCGACCAGCTTGTGCAGCGTCGAGAACTGGGGGCCCAGGTCGAGGTAATGGATGAAGGCATCCTTCTCGTAACCGATGTTGACAAAGGCGGCGTTGAGGCCGGGCATGATCTTCTTGACCTTGCCCAGGTAAATGTCGCCCACCGAAAATCCGGTCTTGCGCTGCTCCTTGTTGAGCTCAACCAGCTGCTTGTCCTCGACCAGCGCGATGGTTACTTCGCTCGGGGTGACATTTATAATGAGTTCCTTATTCATCAGTAGTACGATAATCCGCCGGACATGCTCGGAAAGCATCTCCGGGGGGCTTGGGTGTAAAGTTTCACTTAATGCAATAAACCTAAAGAGCCGGAAAGGTTCTTTAGGTTTATAACATGATTGCCATAAATAGAGCTACCTATTTTTTCTTCTTGTGACGGTTCTTTTTGAGACGTTTCTTCCGCTTGTGGGTAGCCATTTTATGCCTTTTTCTTTTCTTACCGCTTGGCATGACAGTTTGGTTTTAAGTAATTAGGATTATTTGATACCCTTGACCTTCACGGCAAAGCTCTTGGCGGGTTTGAACGCCGGGATCTTGTGAGCCGGAATGGTCATGGTCGTATTCTTCGAGATGTTGCGCGCAACTTTCTGGGCACGCTGCTTGATGATGAAGCTGCCGAAACCGCGCAGGTATACGTTATTGTCGGCGATCATCGCGTCCTTGATGCTCTCCATGAAAGCTTCAACAATCTGCTGCACCTGGGCTTTCTCGACGCCCGTGCTTTTCGAAATCTCATTAACGATATCCGCTTTAGTCATATCTGTAAGGTTTTTAAAATTAATAATGTCTTACCCGCAAACGAATTGCAAATATACTGCTTTATTTCTGTAAACTGCAAACCGGGAGGTATATTTTTTTGTCGGCCACAATGGATAAACGTCAGGGCCTGAGAAATATTGCTCTTTGCCCGGCACTTACTGCAAAAATCAGCCCAAAGCCGGCCGGCCGGGGGGAGAAGTGCATAACGGGCTGCCGGCCAGCATTTTCTGGACCGACGGTCCGGCCGGACCGCAGGAAAGGGGCCGGGGCGGGCGGGGAAATCGCGCCGCAGGCTTGGAGGGGAACGCGGAATGACGTACTTTTACGGAGGCGGCTCGGCGAAGAGTCCGGAGCGGGGAGAATTCCGCGGGCCGCGCAATAATTGTCCGGTTTTTGCATTTTATAGTTAACCAAGAAAGGATCAAACCGGAACCCAACACCTGCTGACGATGAACGACGCACAAATCCTATGGGTCGACGACGAGGTCGACCTGCTCAAACCCCATATTCTCTTTCTGAAAGGCAAAGGCTACGACGTGGAGACCTGTAACAACGGTTATGATGCCATCGAGCTGGCCCGCGCGAACAATTACGACCTGATCATCCTCGACGAGATGATGCCGGGCATGACGGGGCTCGAGACGCTGCCGCTGATCAAGGAGATACGGCCCACCACGCCGGTGATCATGGTCACCAAGAGCGAGGAGGAGAACATCATGGACAAGGCCGTGGGGTCGAAGATCGCCGACTACCTGATCAAACCGGTGAATCCCAACCAGGTGCTGCTCTCGATCAAGAAGAACGTGCACCAGCAACAGCTCGTGACCGAGAAGTCGACGGCCGACTACCGGGGCGAGTTCGGGCAGATCGCAAGCTCGTTCGGCGAGGCGCGTACGTTTGCCGACTGGGCGGGTATCTACAAGAGGCTGGTCAACTGGGAGGTCGAGCTGACCGATTCGGCCGATCCCGGTATCCGAGAGATCCTGGCTTTCCAGCGCGACGAGGCCAATGCCGAGTACGGCAAGTTCGTGAGGCGCAACTACCTCGACTGGATCAACCGCCGCGATGCGGCGACGCCCGTGATGTCGCACACGCTGATGCGCACCAAGGTGTTCCCGGTGGTCGATAAGCGTAAGAAGGTCACCTTCCTGCTGATCGACAACTTCCGGTACGACCAGTGGCGGATGGTCAACCCGCTGCTGCATCCCTATTACGACGTGGTGACCGAGGATTTCTACTGCGGTATCCTGCCCACGGCCACGCAGTATGCCCGCAACGCGATCTTCGCGGGCCTCATGCCGCTGGCCATCGACAAGCTGATGCCCAACCTGTGGCTCAACGAGAATGACGAGGGGGGCAAGAACCAGTACGAGGAGGATTTCCTCAGGCGTCAGATGCAGAGCAACGGCAAGAGCTACAAGATGACCTTCGACAAGCTCGTGCGCTCGGAAGCGGGGCGCAAGCTGATCGACAACATCAGCCGTATCTACGACGCCGATTTCTCGGTGATCGTTTACAATTTCCTGGATATCCTGTCGCATGCCCGGACCGAGACCGAGATCATCCGTGAGCTGGCTGAGGACGACGCGGCGTTCCGCTCGCTCACCCGCTCGTGGTTCGAGCACTCGGACCTGTTCGAGATGCTGCGCCTGCTCTCGGAGCGCGGACATACGGTGATCATCACTACGGACCACGGAACGATCCGCGTCGACAACCCGGTGAAGATCGTCGGCGACCGCGAGACCTCGTCGAACCTACGGTATAAGACGGGCAGGAACCTGAATTACAATGCCAAGGACGTTTTCGTGATCAACAAGCCCGAGGAAGCCCAGCTGCCGCGGACCAACATCACGTCGAGCTATGTGTTCGCCACCGGGCGCGACTTCTTCGTCTATCCGAACAACTATAACCAGTACGTGCGCTATTACCGCAACACGTTCCAGCATGGCGGCGTGTCGATGGACGAGATGATCGTGCCGTTCATCGTGCTGGAGCCCAAGTCGAAATAGGTGCCCGCGTGCATGGCCGGGCGGGTCCGGCGCCTGCCGCGCTCTTGTGTCCGGGCGGGGCTGTCGAAGGATCGCTGCCTCTCCTTTGGCCTTGACGCGAAAGCGGGATGCCAGGGCGATACCGGACAACAGGGCCGCTACTCCTGCTGTCTTGACACAAAGGGCGCGAATAGTCAAAGCCCGTGCGGGTTTTGCGACCCGGCGGGGACGGTCGTAGGTTTCCTGTGGCAAACGGGTAAGGAATGTCGTTGCATGTCGGCATGCCTGTCCAGCCGCTTGTCCGTCTCAGCGGCAGCCGCTCGCTTCGCCCGGACAGTCTGCCGCTGCGGGCGGCGGACTGTCCGGGCCGGGCGCCCCATGCCGGCCGCCTGCCGGAGAAGCGCATACAGACCGATCCGGCGGGCCGATTCCCGATCCCGCCTGATAAAACCGGCGCCCGGAAACCGGGAGGGCGGACGGCACGGCGACGGCTGCTGCCTGACGAGCGTTAGGACGGGAGCGCGCTTCCGGCGCGCGAACGGCCGGTAAGGGGGAGAGAGCCGTCGTCCGGACGGATGACGCGGTTTCAGCCGCGTTTTACGAGCGGCTGACCTTTGGGATGCGTTTGCGGCGATGGTAAAAGGGCCTTGTCCGGAAGGCAACCGCCGAACGGCCGTTCGGGGAATGACCGACAAAGCCGGGTTCGAGAGGAACCCGGCTTGGCTTTGAGTTTCCAGAAGCTGCCGCAGGCTACCGCTTGCCGAGCTCCTTGTCGATGCACACGAGGCCGTGTACGCCGAAGATGTTGAACTTGTCGACGATCTTCTTGGCGCTGTCCTCCTCTTCGACCTGCTCGCGGACGAACCACCAGAGGAAGTCCTGCGTGGCTTTGTCGCCCTCGGCGACGGCCAGGTCCATCAGCTTGTCGATCAGCTCGGAAACATGTTTTTCATGCTTGTAGACGTGTTCGAAAACGGCCAGCGGGCTCGCCCACTCGGTCGGGACGGCGTCGATCGCGCTGACCTGCACCTTGCCGCCGCGTTGAACGGCATAGTCGATCAGCTTGTGGGCGTGTTCGAGCTCCTCGGCAGCCTGTTTTTTCATCCAGTGGGCGCAGCCGTCGAGGCCCTGGTCCATGAAATGGACGGCCATCGAAAGGTAGAGGTTCGAAGACCACATCTCGGCCTGGATCTGTGCGTTGAACGCATCGGATAGTTTCTTGGTAAGTTCCATAATCGTTGCTTTTATGTGGATTATACATGATGCAGGCATAGCTGTCTGACAAAGATAGTATTTCCCGGAACAGGATGGTGCGGGATATCCGTTTTTTTCGGGCGGGCCGGGGGGCTGCGATGTTGGCGGCGGGTCGCGGGCCTGTCGGTGAATTTTGTCCGGCGGACATCTGCGGCGATCAACTTTTTGCTACATTTGCGGTGTGGAAATCCGTGAGAACATGAAACAAATCGATATAAAGGGGCTCGGGGACCTGGAGGAGGCGGCCGAGCAGATACTGGAAGCGATCCCCCCGGATGCCGTCGTTGCGTTTTACGGCCAAATGGGGGCGGGCAAGACGACGCTGATCCGCGAGATGTGCCGGCAGCTCGGGGTGACCGACCCGGTGACCAGCCCCACGTTCGCGCTGGTCAACGAATACCATGCCGAAGGGGGGCGGCCGGTCTATCATTTCGACTTTTACCGCATCAACAAGGTCGAGGAGGCGTATGACTTCGGCTATGAGGAGTACTTTTACGGCGGAAGCCTCTGCCTGGTGGAGTGGCCCGAGAAGATCGAGGAGCTGCTGCCCGACGACTGCGTGAAGATCGGCATCGAGATCACCGGCGACAACAGCCGGCGCGTGACGGTCGGGGAATAGGTTGGAGTGCGGATGTCCGCGTCGTGGATGTGGCATAGTATTGGGGTTCGGACAGGGTCCGGACCTTTTTTATTTGCGGGCTTTATTGACGGGTCGTGGGGCCGGGCGGTTGTTTGCACCGGGTGGGTCGGACAAATGGAGGCGTCGCGGGAGCGTTGAGGAGGGGAAGGAGCGAGGGGGCGGTCCCGCGAGCGGGGATAGGGAAGAGCCCGGAGGAGAGAGTGCGGCGAACGGTCGGCGGCCGTGGACGGAGGAAAGGAGGGGATAAAGAAACGGGAAGCCGCGAGGCTTCCCGTTTCTCAGCATATATCGGTCGGACTATTCCGACAGGATCTCCATCATGCGGATGGCGGCCGTGGAGATCGGCGTGCCGGGGCCGAAGATGGCGGCGGCGCCTGCCTTGTAGAGCGCGTCGTAGTCCTGGTGCGGGATCACGCCGCCCACGATCACCACGATATCCTCGCGGCCCAGCTTCTTGAGCTCGTCGACGATCTGCGGTACGAGGGTCTTGTGGCCGGCGGCCAGCGACGATACGCCCACCACGTGCACGTCGTTCTCGACGGCCTGCTTGGCAGCCTCGGCCGGGGTCTGGAACAGCGGGCCCATGTCGACGTCGAATCCGATGTCGGCATAGCCGGTGGCGACCACCTTGGCGCCGCGGTCGTGGCCGTCCTGGCCCAGCTTGGCGATCATGATACGGGGCTGGCGGCCCTCCTTCTTGGCGAATGCCTCTACCATGGCCTTGGCCCTGGCAAAATCGGGATCGTTTTTCACTTCTGCGCTGTATACTCCTGAGATGGAACGGATAACTGCCTTGTAGCGGCCTACGACCTTCTCGCAGGCATCGGAGATCTCGCCCAGCGAGGCGCGCACCTTGGCGGCCTCGACGGCCAGCTCGAGCAGGTTGCCCTGCTTGGTCTCGACGCACCGGGTGATCGCGTCGAGGGCGGCCTTGACCTTGGACTCGTCGCGGTTCGCACGCAGCTCCTTGAGGCGCTCGATCTGCGACAGGCGCACGGCCGTGTTGTCGACGTCGAGGATGTCGATCGGGTCCTCCTTCTCAAGACGGTACTTGTTGATGCCGACGATAATATCGTTGCCCGAGTCGATGCGGGCCTGCTTGCGTGCGGCCGCCTCCTCGATACGCATCTTCGGAATGCCGGTCTCGATGGCCTTGGCCATGCCGCCCAGCTTCTCGACCTCCTGGATCAGCTCCCAGGCCTTGTGGGCGATCTCGTGCGTCAGCTTCTCGACGTAGTACGAGCCGGCCCACGGGTCGACCACCTTGGTGATCTTGGTCTCCTCCTGCAGGTAGATCTGGGTGTTGCGGGCGATACGCGCCGAGAAGTCGGTCGGCAGCGCGATGGCCTCGTCGAGCGCGTTGGTGTGCAGGCTCTGGGTGTGCCCCAGCGCGGCGGCCGTCGCTTCGATGGCCGTGCGGGCCACGTTGTTGAACGGGTCCTGCTCGGTGAGCGACCAGCCCGAGGTCTGCGAGTGGGTGCGCAGCGCGAGCGACTTGGGGTTCTTCGGGTCGAACTGCTTGACGATCTTGGCCCACAGCAGGCGCGCGGCGCGCATCTTGGCGATCTCCATGAAGTGGTTCATGCCGATGGCCCAGAAGAACGACAGGCGCGGCGCGAAGGCGTCGACGCTCATGCCGGCGTTAACGCCCGTACGGAGGTACTCCAGACCGTCGGCCAGCGTGTAGGCCAGCTCGATGTCGGCCGTGGCGCCGGCCTCCTGCATATGGTAGCCCGAGATCGAGATCGAGTTGAACTTGGGCATGTTCTTCGACGTATACTCGAAGATGTCGGCGATGATCCGCATCGAGAATTCGGGCGGGTAAATATAGGTGTTACGCACCATGAACTCCTTGAGGATGTCGTTCTGGATCGTACCGGCCAGCTGGTCGAGCGTGCAGCCCTGCTCCAGACCGGCCACGATGTAGAATGCCAGGACAGGAAGCACGGCGCCGTTCATCGTCATCGAGACCGACATCTTGTCGAGCGGAATGCCGTCGAAAAGCACCTTCATGTCCTCGACCGAGCAGATCGAAACACCGGCCTTGCCCACGTCGCCCACAACGCGCGGGTGGTCAGCGTCGTAGCCGCGGTGCGTGGCCAGGTCGAAGGCGACCGAAAGGCCCTTCTGGCCGGCGGCCAGGTTGCGGCGGTAGAACGCGTTGGACTCGGCGGCGGTCGAGAAGCCGGCGTACTGGCGGATGGTCCACGGACGCATCACGTACATCGTGCTGTACGGACCGCGCAGGAACGGCGCGATACCGGCCGCGTAGTTCAGGTGCTCCATGCCTTCGAGGTCGGCGGCCGAGTAGGTGCCCTTGACGGGGATCTGTTCGGGGGTCAGCCATTCGGTCTGGGCCCCTGCGGCGCAACCCTTCGTGCTGCACGAGGGTGCGCTCTCTCCTTTATAGGTGATATCTGAAAATTTTGCTCTCATGGTTGATTGTCGCTTTAGATGCCCAGTTCTTTGACATAGCCCTTGAGCGTTTCGAGGACGTTGGAACGGACGCTGATGAAGTTGGTGATGCCCTGGGCCTCAAGCTCGGCCTGGCAGGCCGGTGCGCCGGCTACCACGAAGATCTTGCCCTCGAGCAGCTTGCGGGCCTCGGGGGCCAGCGTAGCGTATTCGTCGTCGGAGCTGCAGATCACGACGATCTCGGCACCCGAGGCAAGGGCGGCCTTGACGCCCTCCTCGACCGAGGCGAAGTGGGTGTTGTCCTGAACGCGGATACCGGCGCAGGCGAAGAAGTTGCAGGCGAACTGCGCGCGGGCGCGGGCCATGGCCAGGTTGCCGAGGGTCAGCATGAACGCCTTGGGCTCCTTGCCGCTGCGGTCCACTTTGAGGCGCAGCTGCTCGAACTCCATCGCACCCCGGTAGGGCGTAAGGGGCTTCACGCCGCCTTCGGCCGCGCCGTCGCAACCGCACGCGCACTTGGGCTGTCCGGCGGTGACCGTCGCGGCGGTGATCTCCTGGCCGGCCACCTCGGTGAAGTTGGGGAACTGGTTGGTCCCGAGCAGTGCCTCGCGGCGCGTGGCGATGTTCTTGTTCTTGGCAGCGGCTGCGGCCTCGACCTGCTCCTGGATGAAGCCGGCCTCGAAAGCCGCGATGTAGCCGCCTTTCTCCTCGACCTGCTTGAACAGGTTCCAGGCGTGCTCGGCGATGCTCTGCGTCAGGTTCTCGATATAGTACGATCCGCCGGCAGCATCGACGATGCGGTTGAAGTGCGACTCATGCTTGAGAAGCAGCTGGACGTTGCGGGCGATGCGCGCCGAGAACTCGGTGGGGCTCTCGAAGGCGGCGTCGAAGGGCAGCACCTCGAGCGAGTGAACGCCCGCGATGGCGGCGCTCATGGCCTCGGTCGTGCCGCGCAGCATATTGACATAGGGGTCGTAGACCGTCTGGTTCCACTTTGACGTCACGGCGTGGATGCGCATCTTGGCGGCGCAGCCGCGGGTCGGCTTGTACTGCTGCATGATGCTCGCCCAGAGCATGCGGGCGGCGCGGAACTTGGCGATCTCCATGAAGTAGTTCGAGCTTACCGACATGCCGAAGCGGATGGCCGGGGCGGCCTGGTCGACCGTGAGGCCCTGCTCCATCAGCCGGACGACGTACTCGTGGCCGGCGGCCAGCGTGAAGGCGAGCTCCTGGACGATCGTCGAGCCGCAATTGTTGAACACCTGTCCGTTGACGCCCACGAAGCGCATGCGCTTGTAGGGGGCCGATTCGCGGATGAGGTCGGCGATCCTGGCAAAGCAGGCCGAACCGTCGGGAGAGCAGCCGAACGCTCCTTTCAGCGTGAGCTTGCGGATGATCGGGTCGATGATGAAGTTGACCTTCACCTCCTCGGGGTCGAGCTTCTCGGCTTTCGCCTTGGCGATGACCAGCCCGGCCACGGCGGGCATCTCGCAGCCGCAGAACGTGAGCTCGGTGTTCTTCAGGTCGATCCCCTTGAGCAGCGTGTCGAGGTCGGCGGCGGTGAGCTTCAGCTCGCCCAGCGCGAAGCCGATCGATTCGGCGCCCTTGGTCAGCGCTTCGAGGGCGGCTTTGTTGCCCTCGGCCGCGCTGCGGACCTCGATGGTCTGGTGGATCAGCCAGTTGTTGCACTCCTTGGTGCCACGCACGTAGGGGAACTGGCCCGGCCGGCTCTCCAGGAACCGGATGCCGTCGAGGTGCTCGGCCCGGTAGTAGGGGCGTACGTTGAAACCCTCGGGGGTTTTCCACACCAGCTTCTTGTCGTAGTCGGCGCCTTTAAGGTCGGCTGTGATCACAGCTTCCCATTGCTCGGTCGTGACCTCGGGAAACCCGGAAAACAGCTTCTCTTCCTTGTTATTTGCCATAACTTTGTTATTTTAGGTATGTTTATGAAATTATTTGTCCAGGGCCCCAAAGTTACTGTTTTTTTATTAACATATCCGAAAAAGTCCTATAAAATTCACGGCGGGCAGGTTGTTGCGGGAGAAATCCGGAAGAAAAGCGTAGATTTGCGAAACGCCCGGAACAGGCGACCGTGAGGGGCGCCGGGCGGATGGCCGTACGGAAGGACGGGCGGGGATGTGCCGCCTGTGCTGCGGTCCCGGCCGGGGCGGTCGGATAGATAAACGATCATGTACAGGAATCTGAGAGATTATATCGCTGTGCTCGAGGCCGCGGGCGAGCTGGCCCGGGTGACGGCGCCGGTCGATCCGGTCGAGGAGATCGCCGAGATCACCGACCGGGTGTCGAAACAGCCGGGAGGAGGTAAGGCGCTGTTGTTTGAGAATACCGGGACCGGGTTTCCGGTGCTGACCAACATGATGGGGTCGGACCGCCGGATCGCGCTGGCGCTCGGGACCGGCAGCCTCGACGGGATCGCGGCGCGCATCAGGCAGTTGCTCGGTGGGCTCACGGCGCCCAAGGAGCAGTTGTGGGACAAGTTGAGGATGCTGCCGCTGCTGGGCGAGATGAGCCGGTGGTTCCCGCGCGTGAGGCGGGGCCGGGGCGACTGCCAGCAGGTTGTGCTGGCCGGGGAGGCGGCCGACCTGGGCAAGCTTCCGATCCTCAAGTGCTGGCCGTGGGACGGCGGGCGCTTCGTGACGCTGCCGCTCGTCCATACGGTCGATCCCGACACCGGGGCGCGCAACGTGGGGATGTACCGCATGCAGGTGATGGGCGCTGACCGGACCGGGATGCACTGGCACCGCCACAAGACCGGGGCGCGGCATTACGAGGCCTGTAAAAGACGCGGCGAGCGGATGCTCGTGAGCGTCTGCCTCGGCGGCGATCCGGCGTATACCTATGCCGCGACGGCGCCGATGCCCGACAATATGGACGAGTACCTGCTGGCCGGGTTCCTGCGGCAGCGGCCGGTCGAGCTGGTGCGCTGCCTGACCAACGGTTTGCTCGTGCCCGCCGACTGCGATTTCGTGATCGAGGGCTATGTCGATCCGGCCGAGGAGAAGACGGTGGAAGGTCCGTTCGGCGACCATACGGGCTTTTACTCGCTGGAGGACCGCTATCCGGTGTTTCATGTAACGGCGATCACGCACCGGCGCGATGCGGTCTATCCGGCGACGATCGTCGGCGTGCCGCCGCAGGAGGATGCCTACATCGCCAAGGCGACCGAGAGGATCTTCCTCGAGCCGATCCGTTTCGCGCTTCAGCCCGAGGTCGCCGATATGTACCTGCCCGGCGAGGGCGTGGCGCACAACCTGGCGGTCGTCTGTATCCGCGCGAGCTATCCGGGACAGGCGTTCAAGACGGCCGGGGCGCTGTGGGGCGCGGGGCAGATGATGTTCAACAAGCTGATGCTCGTGGCCGATACCACGGATGACATCCGTGATCCGCGGGTGCTCGCCCGGTTGCTGCGCGGGGTACGCGTGCCGGATGACCTGATGCGGGCGCGCGGTCCGCTCGACGTGCTCGACCACGCCACGGCGACACCCGGTGCGGGCGGCAAGCTGGCCGTCGACGCGACGGGTGCTGCGGGCGAAGCCCCGGGAGCCGATGGGGACGCTGCCTCGCGGGTCGACCCGGGGATTGCCGGCGCTACGGTCGACGGGCGGTTTGCGGCGGAGTGGTGCGCGGTGATCGTCAGATGCCCGGTCGGCGAGGCGGTCGATGCGGGTGCGCTCGCGGCGCGGTATGCCGGTACGGGCGTTAAATATATCGTGTTGGCCGATCCGGCGACGGAGGGGCTGACGCCCGGCGAGCTGGTGTGGTTCGTGGCGGGCAACTGCGATCCGGGGCGGGATATCCGTGAGGAGGGCGGCCTGCTGGTCGTCGACGGGCGCAGCAAGGTGCCCGGTGCGCCGGGGATGCCCGCGCGCTGGCCCAATGTGGTGACATCGGCTGCGGGGACGATCGCGCTGGTCGACCGTCGCTGGCCGGAGTACGGCTTGAGCCCGTTGATCGAATCGCCGTCGCGCCGCTACCGGGAGCTGCTCCGTGCGGGCGGGGCGCAGGTCGGGGAGAAAAGTGACGGATGAAGGTTCGGGCGCAGACGGTTGTTACGCCCCGGAGGGAGAAATAAAGGATCGCTTCATCCGCTTCTTTTGTCTTGCCCCCAAAGAAGATCACTATGGTAATCCCGCCTCAAACGCTTATCTTCTTTTGTCTTGATACAAAAGAAGCAAAAAATCAAGGCCTGTGCGGCCTGTCGTGACCCGCTGTGCCGCTCGCCGTCCTGAGCCGCAACACTCGCTTCGCTCGGACAGCCTGCGTCTCCGGGCGGACGGCTTTGCGGAGCGGGTGCCCCACGTCGGCTGCAGGGCCGATCGCCTGCCGGCAGAGCGCATACAAACCGATCCGAGGGGT